>NZ_MTJN01000002.1:2859237-3176930 GCF_002017865.1 Rhodoferax fermentans
CGCTGCGCACCAGCTCGCGCGCACGCTGCCATTGCGGGTGAAAACGCACCATGAAGGCTTCCATGATGTGCACCTGGCCCGCCACCTCGCGTAGTTGCTCGGCTTCCTGTGCGTTCATCGAGAAGGGTTTCTCACACAACACATGTTTGCCTGCACGTGCGGCTGCGAGTGTCCAGGGCACATGCTGGTCGTTGGGCAGCGGGTTGTAGATGGCCTCGATCTCGGGATCGGCCAACAGTTCTTCATACGAACCATAGGCCTTGGGGATACCCAGCTCGGTGGCCACTTTTTGCGCGGCATCCAGCGAGCGCGACGCAATGGCGCCGACCTGACTCCACTGACCTTTTTGCATCGCAGGGATGACTTTTTCGCGACCGATCTTGGCGGTGCTGAGCACGCCCCAGGTAACTTTTTTCATGACAAGACTGACCTTGTGTGGTGGTTGTAGATGCCGCTTTATACCAAGTAAAACCGAGCTCAGATGACATCTGGCAGCCAGACCGCAGCTGCCGTCATGGCGTGCGCAGGCGCATGTCAGATGATGCGAGACAAAGCCCGCCAGCTATTGCAACTTAGCGTGACTTTGTTAACGTTATGTGCTTCTAACCCAAGCTCTGTGTGGGGGTGTTGCTACCTAAAATGACTGTCTGTTGGTGCTTGAGTTGAGGTCGTCGCAGCGGCGGGCGGGGTGTCGTGGTGCTGCGCACTGGCCAAACTCAGTCACTTCACGGCGGCCTGAACAGGCATAACAACAAAACTGTCCGGGCGGTTTAAACGCCACTTTTCCTCTATGCAACCCATGAAACTTGAGCGGGCCAAAACACGTGCCCAGTTGTGGCTGTCGGCCAGCCGGGATGGCATGGTCATGCTGCTTCCCCTTACCTTCATCCGCGTCGTCATCACGATTGTCTTGAACTTTCCATGGAACGACTGGCCCCAGTCATGGGGGATGCGGCCGACAGAGTCCTGGCTGCAGGTGGCCGCCCGGCTGGATGCCTCGTTGGGCGTCATCATGGGGCTTGGCATGGCGCTGTGTGTTGGCAATCGGCTCTATGTGGCATTAAAACGTGTGGAAAGCAGCTGGCTGACGCCCATGCTGGTCAATCTCTTGTGTCTGGTGAATTTTTCTGTGGGCATGTTGTTTCTGGTGGGGGGCCTCGAAGACTCGCTGGGCCAAGCACTGCTGTTGGGGATTCTGACGGGCATCCTCACGGTTGAGGTATTTCATGTCTACATTCGGCTGATGCCTGGTTTCACACGCTTGGTGGGACTGGACGGCAGCCTGCTGTTCAGGCGTTCTTTTCACCAGTTGGGCCCGGCTGCGTTCGTCTGTGTTGTGACGACCCTGGTGATTGCGCTGCTGTCGCAGCTGGGTAGTGGATTCACACATACGCTGCAGATGCTTCCAGCGTTTGAGCTCCTCAGGCAGGGTGGGGCTTATGCACTGAATCTGCTGATTGTTTTTGTCAACCAGCTGCTGTGGTTGCTTGGTTTGCATGGTGGCATCCTGGTGGAAGCCTTTGGCAGTGGCTTGTTGGCCAAACCCGATGTGGTGTTTGATGCCCGCTTGGCTTCTGCTAACTTTGTCAACACCTTTGCTTACCTCGGCGGCTCTGGCGCCACTTATGGTCTGCTGCTGGCGATGTGGCTGGTGTGCAAGGACGCCCAGCTGCGGCGGCTTGGCAAGTACTCGGTCGTGCCTGCGGTATTCAATGTCAATGAAATTCTGGTGTTTGGTCTGCCCATCATCTTCAGCCCGATCCTGCTGATGCCCTTCCTCTTGGCGCCGCTGGCCTGTGCCTCGATCGCTTTGGTGGCACACAGTGCTGGCTGGTTGGTGTTGTCCGGGCATGCCGTGAAATGGAGCACGCCTATCTTCATCTCCGGTTATGTGGTGGCTGGTGGGTTGGCTGGCGTGGTCACACAGCTGGTGGGGGTGTTGGTCAGCACCGCCTTGTATTGGCCTTTTGTCAAGCGACTGCAAGCCGAGCGCAGTCGGGTTCAGGCAGACACGGTGACCCAGGCCTTGGTGCAGTTGTGCCATCTGGAGGCGCCCCGGCGCCAGGTTCTCCACCGATTCGATGAACTGGGCGATTTTGCGCGGGCATTACATGTCGATTTTGAGGCCGCCCTGGGCACGCCGCAGGTGTTTCAGGTGTACCAGCCCAAACATGATGTGCGGGGGAGGGTTTGTGGTGTGGAGGCCTTGCTGCGTTGGAATCACCCTGTGCATGGCGCCATCATGCCAGCGGCGATCATCAATGTGGCGGAAGAGACGCGACTCATCAACCGGATTGGCAACTGGAGTCTGGAGACCGCCTGTGCGGCGCTACAGGATTGGAAAGACCAGGGCGTTGACGGCATTTGTATGTCGGTCAACCTGTCGCCAGTGCAGTTGGATGACGCGAGCTATGCGGCCTTTGTGGGGCAGTGTTTGGCGCGGTTTGACCTGAGCCCGTCCGAGCTGGAGCTGGAGGTCACCGAGGGCCGCACCCTGGCCACCTCACCGCAGGCCGATGCCACACTCAGAAAGCTGAGTGCGCTGGGCGTGCATTTGTCTGTGGATGACTTCGGCATGGGCAGCAGTTCGCTGTTGTACATGCAGCGTTTTGAGGTCAGTGCAATCAAGATTGATGGGAGTCTGACCCGGGACGTGATGAGCAACAGCGTTTCATCGGACATCATTCGGAGCATCGGCATGCTGGGCAAGAAGCAGGGGGTGCGGGTGGTGGCCGAGTTTGTTGAGACCGCAGCGCAGCGTGACAAGCTCGCGCAACTGGGTTGTGACGAGTTTCAGGGTTACCTCTACAGCCCGGCCATCAGTTCAAAGGCGTTTTTGGTCTATTGGCACCAGCATGAAGGCCGCAGGCGTCCAGAGATGCGGCCCCTGTTGTCGGAGTGAGGTCGCGCACCAGCGCGAATGGTGGTCAGCTGTGTCAAACAGCGTCCGCACAATGGCCGCCGGGCGTGTCACTCCCTGCGGCATCTTCTTCACCTGTTCTTGGCTCGTCCCCGCAGGGCTCAGGCAGGTCATGGGATCTGCCGGCAGTGGATGTTGCTGAATGTGTTTGCTGCCAAAAATCGGCTTTTGCAACCATCCTGTGTGGTGATCTGGGCGCCTGTGCCATCACCAGATGCAGCAGCGTCACCTCCCACACTTTGACCTGCACCGCCAGCCACAGGCCAGAGGCTTGACCTCTGCAAAAAAGCAGACCCCCGGCCGCAGAGGGTCATTGATTGGGCTGAACGCCTGGCCCTAAAAGCCGCCTGTTGGCGTTGTTGACGGCCATTCCGGCGCGGGAGTTCGGCGGAGTTCTCTATATCAAAAATGGCTGTAGCCCTTTCATGAAAAGGGTTTATAGATATCAATTAGAGAGCATCTGTCGCATCGGGCCGAGTTTCAGAAAAATACTGTCAGCTTGAGGTAAGATAGTCACATTGTGAAACGGAAATAAAGTTTTTTGAAACAATGTACCGAATCGAAATGCAAGCTTCCGTTCACCCTGTTGTTTTGACCGTTCACCCCCGTCTTTTTACCGCTCTCGGGAAAAGCCCCCAAGGCCATTTGACCCCTCCTAACATGCGCCCCGTGATCAAACACTTAAGCATTTATTGAGGAATTGAAAATGGACCAAGCGATATATTTCGTGATCGTTACAGTCTGCGTCCTTGCCATTGCATACCGCTTTTACGGGGTATTCTTTGTCAACAAGGTCCTGGCTGCCGACGACAGGGATGTGACGCCATCGCACCAGCTGCAAGATGGCAAAAACTACGTGCCCACCAAAAAATGGGTCAATGCCGGTCAACACTTTGCCGCCATTGCGGCGGCTGGACCTCTGGTCGGCCCGGTGCTGGCGGCGCAGTTCGGTTATCTGCCGGGCTTCATCTGGCTGCTGGTGGGGGCGGTGATTGGTGGCGCGGTGCACGACACCGTGGTGCTGTTTGCTTCCATGAAGCATCAGGGCAAGTCGCTCTCGGAAGTCGCCAAAGCCGAGCTCGGCCCGGTGGCTGGCTGGAGCACTGGCCTGGCGATGTTGTGCATCATCACCATCACCATGGCGGGTCTGTCGATCGTGGTGGTCCATGCGCTGGAACGCAACGCCTGGGGCACCTTTGCGGTGTTCATGACGGTGCCAATCGCGATTGCGTTGGGCTTGTTTGAGCGCTACTTTGGCTCTTCCAAATGGGCGACATATCTGGGGTTGGCGGCCATTGTGGCTTCCATTGCCTACGGCCCCCATTTGCAAGGCACGATGGTGGGTGACTGGCTGACGCTGCACAAGACCACCGTGAGCTGGATTCTGCCGATTTACGCCTTCTTTGCGACCGCCTTGCCGGTCTGGATGTTGCTGACACCACGTGGTTACCTGTCGAGCTTCATGAAGATTGGTGTGTTTGCGGCTTTGGTGGTGGGCGTGGTGTTCATCAACCCAACCATCCAATTCCCAGCGGTGACTGAGTTCATCAACGGCGGTGGCCCGATCATCAAGGGCTCGGTCTGGCCGTTCATTTCGATCACCATTGCCTGTGGTGCGATCTCTGGTTTCCATGCCTTCATCGGCTCTGGCACCACACCCAAGTTGGTCGACAAATGGAGCGACATCTTGCCTGTGGCCTTTGGCGCCATGCTGGTGGAATGCCTGGTCGCGGTGATGGCCCTGATTGCTGCAACCTCCCTGCACCCGGCTGACTACTTTGCCATCAACTCCACCCCCGAAGTGTTCAAGACCTTGGGTATGACCGTGGTGGACCTGCCTCGTCTGAGCCAGGAAATGGGCCTTGACCTGGTTGGTCGCACCGGTGGTGCGGTGACGTTGGCTGTGGGCATGGCCTATATCTTCACCAAGTTGTCTTGGTTCACCGATCTGGCGGCTTACTTCTTCCAGTTTGTGATCATGTTCGAGGCGGTGTTCATTCTGACCGCTGTCGATTCCGGCACCCGTGTGTCACGTTATTTGATTCAAGACTTGCTGGGTGATGTGTTCCCGGCCATGAAACGCCTGGACTCCATGCCTGCGGCCATCACCGCCAGTGTCATTGCCTGTGTGTTGTGGGGTTACCTGCTGCTCTCGGGTGACATCAGCTCGGTCTGGGCGCTGTTTGGTGTGTCTAACCAGTTGATGGCTTCGGTGGGTCTGATGATCGGTGCCACCATCATCATGCGCATCTCCAAGAAACGCATTTATGCCCTGACCTGCCTGATTCCTCTGGCTTACCTGTTTGTCACGGTGAACTACGCCGGCTACTGGATGATTGCCAATGTTTATCTGAATGCTGCTGTCAAAGGGTACAGCCTGTTCAATGCGGTGATCGCCTCGGCCATGATGGTCCTGGGCATGGTCATCATGTTTGCCTCACTCAAGCGCTGGGCCGAGTTATGGAAAGCCCGGGGTGAATCTAAAGCGATTCCTCCGAGCATGTTGCCGTCCGCCGCTTGATATGCCATCTACGACAAAGGCCCACCCGGCCTTTGTCGCGATAACAGGATGTCTTGATCTACCAGGTTAATGCATCCAATAGCCACAAGCCAACTTAACCTTATAGGAATGTCAATGAACGCGTTAACAAAAATTGCAAGTCGTCAGGATCCCTGGGCTGGTTTTGCGACCGGTGCTTGGACGGAAAGTGTGGATGTTCGGGGCTTTATCCAGGCCAATTACACGCCGTATCTCGGCGATGCCTCTTTCCTCGAGGGGCCAACAGCTCGTACCACCGCCCTCTGGGCCAAGCTGCAGGAACTGCTGAAACAGGAACAGAAAAAAGGGGTTCTCGATGTGTCCCTGAAACCCTCCAGCATCACCGCACATGACGCTGGCTACATCGATCAAGACTTGGAAATCATCGTTGGCCTGCAAACCGATGCGCCGCTCAAACGCGCCATCATGCCCAACGGTGGTCTGCGCATGGTGGAAGGTGGTCTGAACGCTTTTGGCTTCGAGATGGATCCCGCCGTGTCCGAAACCTGGACCAAGTACCGCAAAGACCACAACAGCGGCGTTTTTGATGTGTACTCACCGGAAATCATGAAGGCCCGCAAATCGGCCATCCTGACCGGTCTGCCAGACGCCTATGGCCGTGGCCGCATCATCGGTGACTACCGCCGCGTGGCTCTGTACGGCGTCGACGCCTTGCGCGCTTTCAAGAAGGCCTCCTTCCACGAACTCGACGGTGTCGAGTTCACTGAAAGTGTGATCCGTTTGCGTGAAGAGCTCTCCGAGCAATTCCGCGCCCTCGACGAACTCAAACAAATGGGCGCCAAGTATGGTTTTGACCTCGGTCGCCCGGCAGAAAATGCCCGCGAAGCGGTGCAATGGACGTATCTGGCTTACCTGGCTGCGGTCAAGGAGCAAAACGGCGCCGCGATGTCGATTGGCCGTATCTCGACCTTCCTCGACATCTATTTCGAACGTGACCTGGCGGTTGGCCTGATCAGCGAAAAAGACGTCCAGGAAATGATGGACGACCTGGTGATCAAACTGCGCATCGTGCGTTTCCTGCGTACACCAGAATACGACCAATTGTTCTCTGGCGACCCAACCTGGGTCACCGAATCCATCGGTGGTGTCGGTGAAGATGGCCGCTCTCTGGTCACCAAAACCAGCTTCCGCGTGCTGCACACCTTGTACAACCTGGGACCGGCACCCGAGCCAAACCTGACCGTGTTGTGGTCCGAGAAACTGCCACAAGGCTTCAAGGAATTCTGTGCCAAGACCTCGATCGACACCTGCTCAGTGCAGTACGAAAACGACGACCTGATGCGCCCCTACTGGGGTGATGACTACGGTATCGCCTGCTGCGTTTCCGCCATGCGGATTGGCAAACAGATGCAGTTTTTTGGTGCCCGCGCCAACTTGGCCAAAGCCATGTTGTACGCCATCAACGGTGGTCGTGACGAGCTCAGTGGTGACCAAGTGGGTCCGAAGTTTGAGCCGATCCTCGGTGACGTGCTCAGCTACGACGAGGTGGTGGCCAAGTTCCTGCCGATGATGGAGTGGCTGTCGGGCGTTTACATGAAGTCGCTCAACGCCATCCACTACATGCACGACAAATACGCCTATGAGCGTATCGAGATGGCGCTGCATGACCGCGACATTCTGCGCACCATGGCTTGCGGTATCGCCGGTCTGTCGGTGGTGGCTGACTCCTTGTCTGCCATGCGTTATGCCAAGGTCTCGGTGGTCCGTGATGAACGTGGCCTGGCGACCGACTTCAAGATTGAAGGCGAGTACCCGGCGTTTGGCAACAACGATGAACGTGTTGACAGCATTGCCACCTGGGCTGTTGAAACCTTCATGGGTTACCTGAAGCAACAACGCGCCTACCGCGACGCCACACCCACCATGTCGGTGCTGACTATCACCTCCAACGTGGTGTATGGCAAGAAGACCGGCAACACACCCGATGGTCGCAAGGCCGGTCAACCGTTTGCACCGGGTGCCAACCCGATGCACGGCCGCGACCAAAAGGGTGCACTGGCGTCGATGTCTTCGGTGTGCAAGCTGCCCTACACCTGCTCGCAGGACGGTATCTCCTACACCTTCACCGTGGTGCCGGGCGCCCTGGGCCGCACCGAAGGTGAACGGGTCAAGAACCTGGCAGGTATGCTGGACGGCTACTTCGAGAGCAATGGCCACCACATCAACGTCAACGTGCTGGACCGTGAAACCCTGTTGCATGCGATGGACCACCCTGAGCTGTACCCGCAACTGACCATCCGGGTGTCCGGTTACGCAGTGAACTTCATCAAGCTGACGCGTGAGCAGCAGCTCGATGTGGTGAACCGCACCTTCCACGCCGGCCACTGAGGCTGGTTGGATCTCATCCGCCGCCACCCCTTTGAGGTGGCGGCAAGTCACGGGCGAGGGTGAGGGTGTGCTTATGCCACCTGGTCACCCAACACATACCAAGGTGCCCGTGAACGCCATGACTGGCTGGGCAGCGCCCAGCCATAGTCGCTTGACCTGTCGGCGTTTACTCGTCCCGGCTGGGTCAATCCCTGTTCACTAAGAGGAAAATCACGTGTTAGCTGATACTGTTTCTGCCAAACAAGCCGCTTACCTGGTGCTCAACGCCGGTTCGTCGAGCTTGAAATTTTCGGCCTTCCGCCAAAACGCACAGGGTAACGACCTGGAAACCCTGTTGTCCGGGCAGATTTCCGGCATCGGCAGCGAGGCCCGCTTCGAAGCCAAGAGTGCCGACCGTCGCCCGCTGGGTGCACACACCTGGGATACCAAAGATTCTGACAACCGCGACATCCTGCTCCAGTATGTGCTGGACTGGCTGGGCACCACCCTGGGCGACTATGACATCGTGGCGGTGGGCCACCGCGTGGTCCATGGCGGCATGAACCTGGGCCAGCCGATGCAAGTCACTCCGAACTTGCTCGACGAACTCGACAGCCTGGTGCCATTGGCCCCGCTGCATCAGCCACACAATGTGGCACCGATCCGTATCCTGGCCAAGAACTTCCCTGATCTGAAACAGGTGGCTTGTTTTGACACCGCTTTCCACAGCACCCAGCCAGCCATGGCGCGCCATTTTGGCCTGCCCCAGGCGCTGACCGACGAAGGTGTCTGCAGCTACGGCTTTCACGGCCTGTCCTACGAATACGTGACCAGCCATTTGCGGGAAACCCGTCCCGATTTGGCCCAGGGCCATGTGGTCATCTGCCATCTGGGCAATGGCTCCAGCCTGTGTGCGGTCAAGGGTGGGCAGAGCATGGACACCTCGATGGGTTTCTCGGTGCTCAACGGCGTGCCAATGGGCACCCGCAGCGGCAGCATCGACCCCGGTGTCTTGTTCTACCTGATGCGTGAGAAGAGCATGGGACTCGAAGCGCTCGAAGACCTGTTGTACCGCCAGTCCGGGTTGCTCGGCATTTCCGGCATTTCGAACGACATGAAGGTGCTGCAAGAGTCGAGTGAGCCAGCTGCTCAGAAGGCCGTGGACTTGTTCTGCTTCCGCGTAGCCAAGGAAGTGGCGGCCATGGCTGCGTCCATGGGCGGGCTCGATGCGCTGGTGTTCACCGCCGGCATTGGTGAAAACTCGCCAGAGATCCGTGCCGCTGTGGTTCAACAGCTGGCCTGGCTGGGTGTCAAGGTGGATGCCGCTGCCAATGCCAAAAAGGCCTATGACATCTCGGCCGCTGATGCCAAGGTGCCGGTGTTCATCGTTCCGACCAACGAAGAAAAAATGATTGCCAAACACACCATCCGGGTGCTGGGGCACACCTTGGGCCAAGCCTGAGTTTTCCACCAAAGAACCCAAGGCCGGGCTGATTTGCCCGGCCTTGTCACCACACGACTGTCATGTTCAAAAACACTGAGGACGGATGCTCTCCCAAGCACCATGCCGAGCACGCCAAAAGTTCGGCCACATCCGGCGCAAACGTCGGTTTTTCCATGGACCCCCTGATGCCCGATGCCGTTGCGCTGGCGGCTGAAGAGGTGGGTGTCAAAAAAGCCAAACTGGCACCCTGGGTGTTGTTTGGTCTGGCGGTCCTGGGCGGGGCTTTTGTGGCCCTGGGGGGCTTGTTTGCCACGGTCACCATCTCTGGTGCGTCTGGCCATTTGCCTTACGGCGTGATGCGCCTGCTGATGGGCGCGACTTTTTCACTCGGGCTGATGCTGGTGGTGATTGCCGGCGCTCAGCTGTTCACCAGCGACGCGCTGATGGTCATGGCCTGGGCCAGTGGGCGTCTGAAAACCGGGCGTATGCTGCGGGTCTGGTGCACCGTCTGGCTCGGCAATTTTGTCGGCGCCTTGGGTGTGGCGGCCTTGGTGTTTCTCTCGGGTCAGTACACCTTTGGCCACGGTGAGGTGGGTGCTTCGGCGCTGTACTTGGCCACCGCCAAAAGCACGCTGGCGCCGGACAAGGCGTTTTTCCTGGGCATTCTCTGTAACGTGTTGGTCTGTCTGGCGGCCTGGGTGGCCATGGCGGCGCGCAGCATCGGCGACAAGATCCTGGCGATGTTTTTCCCGATCGCGGCCTTTGTCGCGGCCGGGTTTGAGCACTGTGTGGCCAACATGTATTTCATTCCACTGGGCCTATTCATCGAATGGTGGGCACCCGAGTCGTTCTGGACGGAGCTGGCCCACAACGGCGTGGCACGGCCAACCATCCCGGTGGACCAGTTTGCCATCAACCTGGCTGCCGTCACCCTGGGCAACTGGGTAGGTGGTGCCTTGCTGGTCGGTGCGGTGTATTGGCTGATCTTCCGCCACGGCCAACCCACCAAGGCCGCAGCAGAAAAAAGCAGCTTCAAGGACGCCTGATCACCGAGCTTGACCAGCACCATCCGGTTGCTGGTCAAGTCGGCCTGGGCGAAGTCAGGCATCTGCCAGTAAAGTTAAGCCCATGAGCCTTGCTTCCATCGAACTGATCCTGACCCTGCTGCAGCAGACCTGTGTTTACCTGGTCATTGCCTACCTGCTGAGTCGCACCCGCATTTTTATCCCGCTGATGCACGTCACCATCCGGCTGCCGCACCGGGTGACCTGTTATGTGGTGTTCTCGCTGTTTTGCATCATGGGCACCTATCTCGGTCACAAGATCGACGATTCGATTGCCAACACGCGCGCCATCGGCGCCGTTCTCGGTGGGGTTTTGGGCGGGCCTTCTGTGGGGTTGATGGTGGGGTTCACCGGTGGCCTGCACCGGTATTCTCTGGGCGGGTCGTCGGCGTTTGCCTGCATGGTCTCTACCGTGGTCGAAGGGCTGATTGGTGGTCTGTTTCACCTGTACATGATCCGGCGCGGGCGCTTTGGCACCCTGTTTCGGCCGGTGCCGATTGCCTTGGTGACCTTGTGTGCCGAAGTGGCGCAGATGCTGATCCTGCTGTGGCTGGTGGAGCCTCCCGAAGTCGCCAGACATCTGGTTGAGCAGATTGCGGTGCCGATGCTGCTGGCCAACTCACTCGGTGCGGGCCTGTTCATGCGTATCTTGCTGGACCGGCGCCAGCTCTACGAGCGCCAGTCGAGCGTGTTTTCGACCAAGGCGCTGGCGATTGCAGCGCGGGTGGAGGGGCTGCTGCGCTCGGGCTTCAACAGCGACACCAGCCACCAGGTGGCCCGCATCATTTACGAAGAAACCGGGGTGGGTGCGGTGGCCATCACCGACACCCAGAACCTGCTGGCCTTCATTGGCATCGGCAGTGACCACCATCTGCCGGGCACACCGATCAATTCGGCGCTGACACAACGGGCCATCGCCAACAACGAGGTGGTCTACGCTGATGGCAACGAAGTGGCCTACCGCTGCTCGATCAACCCCAAATGCCCGCTGGCTGCCTCGCTGATCATCCCGCTGCTCGGTGAGGAAAACCATGTGATTGGCACCGTCAAGCTGTACGAGCCCCGCACCCGCCTGTTTTCCACCATCAACCGCGCCTTGGGTGAAGGCATTGCACGGCTGCTCTCGAACCAGATTCTGGCCGGTCATTACATGCGCCAGCGCGAGTTGCTGGCGCAGTCTGAGATCAAGTTGCTGCACGCCCAGGTCAACCCGCATTTTTTGTTCAACGCGCTCAACACCTTGTCGGCCGTGATCCGGCGTGACTCGGAGCGGGCCTGCCACTTGGTGCTGAACCTTTCGACCTTTTTTCGCAACAACCTCAAACGCCCCAGCGAAGAGGCCAGCCTGAGTGAGGAAGTCCAGCATGTGACCGCTTACCTCGAAATCGAGCAGGCACGCTTTCTCGGCCAGCTGGTGCTGGACTTTGACATACCGGACGGTTTGCGCCATGTTCGTATGCCCGCTTTTTCTCTGCAGCCGATTGTCGAAAACGCCATCAAACACGGCACCTCGCAGTTGCTGGGCATTGGCCGCATCCGCATCTCGGCGCGGGCGCAGGACGAGATGCTGCTGCTCAGTGTCGAGGACAACGCGGGCCTGTATGTGGAGCCCGCGCCAGGCACCGGCAGCGGCCTGGGTATGCACTTGGTGCGTCGGCGGATTGCCACCCGTTATGGCCCGGCCTTCGGGCTGGAGGTGACTTGTGAGCGCGAGGTGTTCACCCGCGTCACCCTGCAACTGCCGTTGGCACCCAGCGAGGTTTCAACCACCATGGAGGTGTACCCGGCATGAAAGTCCTGATCATTGACGACGAGTTGCCCGCGCGCGAGGAAATTGCCCGCCTGTTGGGTCAGGAGACTGACATCGAGATCCTGGGCCAGTGCAGCAACGCCATCGAAGGCATCTCTGCCATCCACCGGCTCAACCCCGAGGTCATCTTCCTCGACATCCAGATGCCGCGCATCAGCGGGCTGGAGATGCTGGGCATGCTGGACCCCGAGAAAATGCCCAGCGTGGTGTTTCTGACCGCGTTCAACGAGTACGCCTTGCAGGCCTTTGACAAAAACGCCTTTGACTACCTGCTCAAACCGATTGACCCGGCGCGCCTGGCGCTCACCTTGCAACGCCTGCGACGTGACCGCAAGCCCAGCGCCGCCCTGTTTACCGCAGCGGCACCGCTCAAACAGATCCCGTGTCCGGGGCATCAGCGGGTGTTGCTGATCAAGATCGACGACATCGAATACGCCACCTCTCGCACCGCCGGTGTGTATGTCACCACGAACGAAGGCACGGAACACTTCACCGAACTGACCCTGCGCACGCTCGAGGAAAAAACCCCGTTTCTGCGCTGCCACCGGCAGTACCTGGTCAACCCAGAGCAGATCCAGGAAATCAGTTTTCTGGAAACTGGCGCGGTCGAAATCCTGACCCGCCACAAACGGCGCATCCCGGTCAGCCGCCGCTTGCTCGGAGAACTCAAGGAAAAACTGGGCCTGCCTTGAGCCGAAGCGGGTGTTGGGGCGCAGACTTTGAGTTATTTTGGCTTATGGCCCTTATTCCGTAAGGGCACATAGCTATCAATTTCTTCAGCAGCCAGGCGTGCCGTTGCCTCCCATGGACGGTCCCTGGTGTGTGGCAGCCTGCGTCATGACGGGCCCATGTCCTGCGAAGACGCTGTGTCGGCTGCCGCTTCGTGCGTCTGCGGGTGGTGGATGTGGACGATGCGCACAGCATCGGGCTGTGCGACCAGCACGCAGGTTTTGCCGGTGCGTTGGCAATGGTCCTGCACGCGCCAGTACGCGCCGTGGCTGAGGCAGCCGGTCTGGCAGATCACCAGATCAGCGGCAACCAGGCTGCTCTCGAGGCTGGCCAAGTCGTCGACGGGTGCGACATCTTCGGGGCGGCCAAGGGCGCTGGCCGCCAAGCGTTGCGCCGGACCTGCTTGCTGCCAGTGAAACCGCTCACGCATCACATCCTGAAGCCGTGCGAGCAGTGTCTCTACCCGCCGGGCCAGAACGACCCGTTTGGGCAGACCGGGAATGCTGGCCTCCAGTTCGGCGCGATCCTCGCGTGCCCATGCCAGCGCGGTGTCGCGCACGATGACTGCCGCGCGCAGACGCATCACTTGGGCCTGCAGCTGCTGGATCGTGGTGGCCTGTGTCTGCACCAGATCGCTGCAGCGTGCCTGAATCTGGCCGCAGTGGCGCAACAGCGCATGGTGTTCGCCAATCACATGGTCCATGTCGCGCGGTGACAAATTCATGGGTAAACAAGGTGTTGGGTCGATGGCATGGTGTTTCTCAAACAGCTACCACAGGTTTGTGGCTGGCGGGACTCGGCCACAGTGCCACACCCATCAACATCAAGGCCACCAGGAGGTAGGGAACCCCAGGGCCGAAGCCATACAACAAAGTGCCGACCAGCGGCCCCAGCACAATGCCCAGCCCTTGGGCCGCACCGACGGAGCCAGCCGCTGCGCCTTGCTCATGGCTGCCCACTGCATTGGCCGCCAACGCGGCAAATGCCGGGAAGATCCAGCCCATGCCCGCCGCCGCGACGAAATAACAAGCCGCCAGCAGGCCCGTCGTGTCCACTGTGGCGGTGGCACCAAACCCTGCCGCTGCCACCACCGCACCGGTGCGGATCAGTCGCATCGGCGGCCAGCTGAGTTTGCGCACCAGCAGTTGCGAGGCAATCAGCCCAATACCAACCGCCGTCAGTGCGAAACCCGCCGCACGTGCAGCCAGTTCGGGCGCCAACTGCAGCCGGTCGATGGCGAAAAAACCCACGGTGATCTGCGCAATGGCCACACAAAACATGGCGATGAAGGCCACGGCCATGGGGCGGCGCAGACGTACATCGTGCAAATGCAAGCTGGATGGTTGGGACTGCACAGGGTGTTCCTGCCGGGGCAGGGCCTTCCAGAGCACCAGCCAGGCGATCACAGGAAGGATCGCCGTGACATACAGCGGCAGGCTCAGGCTATGTTGCGCCAGCATCGCTGCCATGGCTGGCCCGATCACCACCCCCACCGCATTGGCCGCCCCCAAGGACGCCATGGCGCCGGCGCGCCGATCTGCCGCAATGAAGTCCGCCACCAGCGCCTGGCCGGTGGCCGGAATGGCCGCGTAAAACGCACCGATGGCCCCCCGCGTGACCAGCAATCCGACAAACACCCACGTCGCCGCGGGCATGGTTTGCAAGGACAGCACCAACACCGCACACATCGCCCAGTAGGACAGTGCGAAACCACCCACACCAGTCAGCAACACTGCCCGCCGCCCCCGCCGATCACTGGCAACACCCCAAGGGCGTGAGAGCAGCATCCACAACACACCGCCAACCGTGATGGCGGCACCGGCCTGCCATGCAGGCAAGTGCAATTGCCGCGCGATGGGGCCGATGATGGCCACAAACGCCATCATCGCCATGGTGCTGGCCATGTTGGCGACCAGCAGTGGTTTCAGGTTAAAGGTGGCGCTGCTCGGGATCAGATCGGGTGGGGTGGCGTGGGTCATGTTTCGATTCTAAATGACAACAGTTCTCATTTGAAAACATGTTGACCCACCGAGCGAAAGGGTGACTGATCGGCTGTACGCAGCCAACATCGGCGGCGTGATCAGCGGTAAACGGGATGCCCAGGGTTGCGTATGGCGCTGCCGAGCGCGGCAGATGGGACAATAGTGCCGCTCGCCTGCGCTGCACCGGCTGCCGGGATCAAAGTGATAAGCTTTTTTGGTCTCTAGCCCTTGTTTTATAAGGGTGAGTAGCTATCAAAATATAAGCATACCACCTTGTCCATCACCTCCATTCTCCAAGACGTCTTTGGTTACCAGGCGTTCCGTGGGCCCCAACACGAGATCATTGAACACGTCACGCGCGGCGGCGACGCGCTGGTGCTGATGCCCACGGGCGGCGGCAAAAGCCTGTGTTACCAGATCCCGGCGATTGCGCGCCAGCAGGCCGGGCAGGGCATCACGGTGGTGATCTCGCCGCTGATTGCGCTCATGCACGACCAGGTCGGCGCCTTGCACGAGGCCGGTGTCAAGGCTGAGTTTTTGAACTCCACCCTCACGTTTGAGCAGGCCAGCCAGGTCGAGCGCCGTTTGATGCAGGGCGACATCACCTTGCTGTACGCGGCTCCCGAGCGGGTCACCACGCCGCGTTTCCTGGCGCAGCTCGACGCCTTACAAGAGCGCGGGCACTTGAGTCTGTTTGCGATCGACGAGGCGCATTGTGTGAGCCAGTGGGGCCACGACTTCCGGCCCGAATACCGGGCGCTCACCGTGCTGCACGAGCGCTACGCCAGCGTGCCGCGCATTGCCTTGACCGCCACCGCCGACGCGTTGACCCGTGCCGACATCATCGAACGGCTGCAATTGCAGGAAGCCCGCCTGTTCATCAGCAGTTTTGACCGCCCCAACATCCGCTACACCATTGTGGAGAAGCGTGAGGCCAGCCAGCAGCTGCTGCGCTTCATTCGCGACGAACACATGGGTGACGCCGGTGTGGTGTATTGCCAGTCGCGCAAGAAGGTCGAGGACACCGCCGAGCTGTTGTGTGACAACGGCATCGCCGCCTTGCCCTACCACGCCGGGCTGGATGCCAAGGTGCGCCAGGCGAATCAAGACCGGTTTTTGCGGTCTGAGGGCATTGTGATGGTGGCGACCATCGCCTTTGGCATGGGCATCGACAAACCCGATGTGCGTTTTGTGGCGCACCTGGACATGCCCAAAAACATCGAAGGCTACTACCAGGAAACCGGCCGCGCCGGGCGCGACGGTGAGGCGGCAGATGCCTGGATGTGTTACGGCTTGCAGGACGTGGTGAACCAGCGCCGCATGATCGACGAGAGCCCGGCCGAGGAAGAATTCAAACAAGGCCTGCGCGGCAAGCTGGATGCACTCTTGGGCCTGGCCGAAGCCACCGACTGCCGTCGGGTGCGGCTTCTGGCGTACTTTGGGGAGACTTATGCCAAACACGCCGACGCGCCGGGCCGCCCCAAGCTAGGCACGGCTCCCTCGGGGGGCAGCGCAGCACACGAAGTGGCAAGCGTGGGGGCTGGGTGTGGCAACTGCGACAACTGCCTGCAGGCGCCCGAGGTGTGGGATGCCACGGACGCGGCACGCAAACTGCTGTCCACCATCTACCGGGTGCAGCAGATGAGTGGTTTTGGGTTTGGCGCCGGGCACATCATCGACATCCTGCGTGGCAAAGCCACTGAGAAGGTGGTCCAGCGTGGGCATGAAGGCTTGAGCACCTTTGGCATCGGCCTCGACTTGTCCGAGACGCAGTGGCGCGGCGTCTTGCGCCAGCTGTTGGCGATCGGTGCGGTGGCGGTGGACGCGCAGGCCTTCAACACCTTGGCGCTCACCGAAACCTCACGCGCGGTGCTCAAGGGTGAGGTGCCGATCCGCCTGCGCCAGGCGCTGGCGAAGCCTGAGCGCAAGTCGCGCCGCAGCGCCAGCCCCAGCAGCACCGCCAAAACACCCGCGGTGCTGGACGCTGCTCAGCAACAGCGTTATGCCGCACTCAAAACCTGGCGCGCCGAAGTCGCCAAAGAACACAACCTGCCCGCTTATGTGATTTTTCACGATGCCACGCTGGTGGCGATTGCCCAGAGTGCGCCACAGTCGCTGGAACAGTTGCAAGGCATCAGTGGCCTGGGTGTGCGCAAGCTGGAAGCCTATGGCGAGGCGGTGCTGGCGGTGATCGAGGCCCTGGAGGTGGGTTGACCCGGGTTGGGCATCAAAATGCACGCCAGCCCTTTATCTATAAGGGATGGTTACTATCAATAAGGATGCAATCGGTGTGCTCGCTCGGCCCAGAGGTCAGCTGGCAGCGGTGGACAAGGTGAGGCGCGCCGTGGCTGGGGCACTGTCTCCCAAGCGGAAGACCGACACTGTTCTGACCAGATCCTGCGCCTGATTCTTCAGGCTGCCAGCGGCGGCGGCAATTTCCTCCACCATGGCCGCATTTTGCTGGGTGACCTGGTCCATCTGCGCCACAGCTTCACCCACCTGGGACACGCCCAGGCTTTGTTCATCACTGGCTGCGCTGATCTCGCCCATGATCGCGGTCACACGCTGGATGGCGTTGACCACCTCGGCCATGGTGCTGCCCGCCTGGTCCACCAGCGTGGTACCCAGCTCCACCCGTTCGACACTGGCATTGATCAGGGTCTTGATTTCTTTGGCGGCTTCGGCGCTGCGACCCGCCAGGCTGCGCACCTCGCTGGCCACCACCGCAAAACCGCGCCCTTGTTCACCGGCCCGAGCGGCTTCCACCGCGGCGTTCAAAGCGAGGATGTTGGTCTGAAAGGCGATGCCATCGATCACGCTGATGATGTCGCTGATCTTGCGTGAGGCTTCGTTGATGCCGCGCATGGTGTCCACCACCCGGGACACCACCTCCCCACCTTGCTGCGCCACCGAACTGGCGTTGCGTGCGAGCTGGTTGGCTTGGCTGGCATGCTGGGCGTTTTGTTTCACGGTGTCACTGAGTTGATCCATGCTGGTCGAGGTTTGCGCCAGCGCGGTCGCCTGGCTTTCGGTGCGGGCCGACAGGTCGGCATCTCCCTGGGCAATTTCGGAGCTGGCGGTGGCAATGCTGGACGCCGAATCACGCACCTCACTGACCAGTTTTTTTAATGACGCGTCCATCTGGATCATCACCCCCATCAGGCTGTCTTGGCCGCCCTGGTTGTGAATGGGGGTGGACAGATCACCTTTGGCAATCGACTGCAAGGCGCCGCGTGCTGCCGCTGGGTCGCCACCGAGCTCCTGGCGCAAGGTGCTCACCATGCGCAGGCTGAGCACCAAACTCACCAATGTGGCCAGTACGGCCAGTCCGATGGAGACCAACACAGCGCGGCTGACGGTGGCGCTGACGCGGCCATAGGTGTCCTGCGAGGTCTGGGTTGCCGCCTTGCCCTGCTGGAGCAACTCGGCCTTGAGTGCGCGCCAGGCGGGGGTTTCTTCCTTGTTGACGACGTCCTTGGCATCGGCTTGTGCCGCCACCAGTGCCAGCACTTTGTCCTGCGCTTGTTTTTGGGTGGCTCGCAGTGCGGGCAGTTTGGCCAGTGCCGCTTCCAGCTCGCTGGCCTTGGCACTTTGCTGAGCGCGGGCAAAGGCGCTGTCGTAGTCTTTCTCTGCCGCTTTCAGATTGTCAAAAGCCTTGGGGTTCTGCGGGTCCAGAAGGATATTGCGCATGGCTTGCCCCATTTGCAGACCCTGGGCATACATCTCTGCCAGGGATTGCTCCACTGCCTGTTCGGTGCGGATGTAGCGGTCAAATTCACGCTGGGCATTCATCAGTGCGGCAATGCTGCTGATCAGCGCGACAATGAAAATAAAGGCGGGCGTCAGCCCAAATGCCACGATGCGGGAACTGAACTTCATAAGCCTCTCCTGCAACAAGGCCTAAATTCTAGGTCTCATGCTCGGAGCACGCCAGCCTCTTCGGCCTGCAAGTTTGCAGCTCCCGCGCTTGCTGAGGGCTCGTTTAAAAGCTTTCCCAGTCCGAGTCCGATGTGCCGCTGGCGGAGGAGGGCGCCGGTTTTGCCGGGGATGGCACAGCAGAGGATGGGGCCGCAGTCAATCTGGCCGGTGCCGCAGTGTGCGTTGCCAACTTCTTGGGCTCACCGCTGGGCGCTGCTTTCGCCCGCGCCGGGGCGGTGGAGAGGCCGCTCAGACGGCCTTCCCCGTCCCTCAGTTTGAACACGGCAACGGTTTGCACCAGATCCTGCGCCTGGCTCTTGAGGCTGCTGGCCGCCGCCGCCATTTCCTCCACCAGGGCCGCGTTCTGCTGGGTGGCCTGGTCCATTTGTGTCACCGCATCTCCCACCTGGCTCACACCCTGGCTTTGTTCGGTGCTGGCGGCGCTGATCTCGCCCATGATGTCGTTGACCCGGCGAATGGAGGCCACCACCTCGGTCATGGTGGCTCCGGCCTGATCGACCAGGGTCGTGCCTTGTTCGACCCGCTCGACACTGTTGTTGATCAGGGTCTTGATTTCCTTAGCGGCTTCGGCACTGCGGCTGGCCAAGGAGCGCACCTCACTGGCCACCACTGCAAAGCCACGCCCTTGTTCGCCAGCACGGGCTGCTTCGACCGCAGCGTTCAAAGCCAGGATGTTGGTCTGGAAGGCGATGCCATCGATCACACTGATGATGTCGCTGATCTTGCGGGAGGCTTCGTTGATGCCTTTCATGGTATCGACCACCTGGGCGACGACTTCTCCGCCTTTGATGGCCACAGAGCTGGCGCTTTGGGCCAGCTGGTTGGCCTGGCGCGCGTTGTCGGCGTTTTGTCTGACGGTGGAGGAGAGTTCTTCCATGGAGGCTGCGGTTTCCTCCAGGGCACTGGCTTGGGACTCGGTGCGGCTGGAGAGGTCCTGGTTGCCCTGGGCGATCTCGGCACTGGCGGTGGCGACACTATCTGAGCCCTGGCGCACGCGCTGGACCACTGTGGACAAGCTGCTTTGCATGTTCGTGACAGCCCGCAACAAAGCCGAGAGTTCATCTTTGCCAGAGGTGTCGACGGTTTGTGTCAAATCCCCTTGTGCAACAGCTTCGGTCATCACCACCGCGCGACGCAGCGGTACGGTGATGCCGCGCAACAAACTCAGACCAAAGCCGACGGCAAACAGCAAGCCCAGCACTATGGCTGCTATCGACAGAGCTCGGATCGTCTGAAAACTGGCACTGGCTTGATCGAAAGCCTTCTTGGCTTCGTCCACCTGGAGCCTGATCAACGCCCCCGACTGCTCAATCGCGGCATTGAACAAGGGCACGGTTTTCTCGATCCCAATACGTCGAGCACCCTCATAGTCGGCGGCGCGCGCTGCGGCCAGGGACGCGTGCAAACCATCCTTCAGAAGTAGACCGTTGGCCTCCTCAAACTTTTTGGCGATCTGTGACTCTTCGGCCGTCAGGTAGGTGGCCATATAGGCCTGCCACAGCTTGGCGATTTTTTCGGTATTGGCATCGACCAGTTGCGCGTTGCTGTTGGTGGCCTCGGGCGTCTGGACGATCAGCGCGTTGGCCACTGCCAAGCGGTTGCTGACGATCAGGTATTGCACATCGCCCAACTGCTGCATCGGCACCGTGCGGTCCTTGTAAACGCTTTCGAGCGAGGCATTGGTCTGTGTGATGCCATACAGACCAATACCGCCGACGAGCAGCAGCAAGAGTCCCATTGCGGCAATCAGGATGGACAGGCGAGTCGATATCGTCAATCTGTTCATGGTGTTCTCCGCAGTTGGGTTTTTGCAGATTTCATCATAAGTGCGGCTCGTTTTGGCGCCACTGCCGCAGCGTGTGCCTGGTGCGGCCAAAGATCATCCAGCGACCAATTTTCACAGGGCGCTGCGCCTGGGCAGGCTGGTCCCGTCGGGCGCGGGGCACAGCCTCAACCCACCCAAGGTCTTCGGCGTCAGGCCTCGCCACATCGGCGTTGGCAGTTGTTCAAAATAACGCTAGAACGTTTCCCAGTCCGAGTCGGATGTGCCGCTGGTAGCAGAAGGTGCCGGTTTGGCAGGGGCGGCCACGGTAGGTGTTGGGGGCGCCGTCAATCTGGCCGGTGCCGCAGCACGCGGTGCCAACTTCTTGGGTGCACCTGAGTTGGGTCGATCCAGTCGCTTGGGCTGACCGCTGGGCGCTTTCTGCGCGAGCATCGGCGAGGTGTGGATACCCCCATCACCCGCCCCCAGCTTGAACACTGCCACCGTTTGCACCAGATCCTGTGCTTGGCTTTTGAGGCTGCTCGCCGCTGCTGCCATCTCTTCGACCAAAGCAGCGTTTTGCTGGGTGGCCCGATCCATCTGTGTCACCGCCTCACCGACCTGACTCACTCCCAGGCTTTGTTCGTTGCTGGCGGCACTGATCTCGCCCATGATGTCGGTCACCCGTTTGATCGAGTTGACCACTTCGGTCATCGTGCTGCCAGCCTTGTCGACCAAGGCTGTGCCTTGCTCCACACGCTCCACACTGTTGTTGATCAGCAGTTTGATTTCCTTGGCGGCTTCGGCTGAACGGCCTGCCAGGCTGCGCACCTCACTGGCCACCACCGCAAAACCCCGGCCTTGTTCACCGGCACGGGCTGCTTCCACCGCAGCGTTCAAAGCCAGGATGTTGGTCTGGAAGGCGATGCCGTCGATCACGCTGATGATGTCGCTGATCTTGCGTGATGCTTCGTTGATGCCTTTCATGGTGTCCACCACCTGGGCCACGACTTCACCACCTTGCACGGCCACCGTGGAGGCGCTCAAGGCCAGTTGGTTGGCTTGGCGCGCGTTGTCGGCGTTTTGTTTGACGGTGGAGCTGAGTTGCTCCATGCTGGCAGCGGTTTCTTCCAGCGCGCTGGCTTGGGACTCGGTGCGGCTGGAGAGATCCTGGTTGCCTTGCGCGATCTCCGAGCTGGCGGTGGCCACGCCTTCGGCATGTTGGCGCACACTGATGAGCACCGTTTGCACCTTTTCAGCGAACTGGTTGAAGCCTGCGCCGATGGCCGCGAGTTCGTCGTTGCCGCTGACGGGCACGCGGTGTGTCAAGTCCCCATGGCCTGCACCCACGTCGTCCATTGCATCACGCAGGATAGGCAGGCGTTTGAGCAGGCTGCTCAGCAGGGCCGCAATGATCAGCACGGTAACCACGGCCAGCACCAGGCTGCTGACGATGGACGACCACATCATGGTGTTGACACCCGCCAGCGCTTCGCTGGGCTTCAAGGCCACCATCAGAACCCAGTCGGTGCCCGGAATGGCTTGTGCCTGGATCAGCCGCATCTCGTGGTTGATCTCCAGTTCTTGCAAGCCCTCATTCTGGATGAGTGATTCCACGTTCCGGCTGGTCAGCGCTGGCGCCAAATCAGCCAGCGGTTTGAGCAGCAAAGCGCGGTCCTCATGCACCACAATGCGCCCGTCTTTGGACACCACCATGCCGTAGGTGCCCGGTGTCGGGCGAATCGAGGCGATGTTGTGAACCACCGCGTCCATCAGCACATCTGCTGCCGTCACAGCCTGCAACTGGCCGCCAGACTGGATGGCTGATGCAAAGGTGATCAGCAGTTTTTTGCTGGTGGCGCCAATGTAGGGATCGGTCACCACCGGGCCGGTGGCGGCGGATGCTTTTTTATACCAGGGCCGGGCGGTTGGGTCGTATTCAGGGGACTGGACCCGTGAATCAGAAAAAACATAACGTTTGTCGGGGTAGCCGATGTACACCGTGTCCACGTCACCGGCAATTTTGGCGTCTTGCAAGAAGGGAACGGGGTCGGCCTCGGCCACCCGGCCAGCGACAGATTTGACCACCTGGTGCTTGCTTGTTATCCAGTCCGCTACCCCCGCCGCATGGGCATGGGCCAGGGCCCGGGTCTGGTCCGCCAAGGAAGTCAGGGCGTTTTGCCGGGCCATCCACAGATTGCTTGCCGTCAGGACCAGCAGCCCCAAAAGCACCAGGGCGCCAGTGACACCCACCACTTTGCCGCGCAGGGTACGAAAAAAAGAAAACATGTGCTAAACCTCTCCAACTGAGTAAGCCGTCAATGGCGCCGATTGTCCCAAGCCCACATGGCTGTTTTGTTGCAATGCATCAAGGCTTGTTGTCATAAGTGCTTGGTTTCATCTGCAATACCCAGATAACGCAGCGTTATCTGGGTGGAATTGCCCAAGCATCACCCGTGCCAATCAAGTGCCTGGCTGGACTTGGTCCGAGTTCTGCCGTGTGACCACCCGCGCGAGTCTCACCGAAAAGGCCAAACGCGGCCAAGGAGCGGAATGCCGGGTGCGGCCATATTTCTGCGCAACAGCGGTGGATGGAACGAGCCGCTTCAAAGACATATTGGAACCTGCTGTGCTGCCAGAACAGCTTCCACGTAGCGTCGCTGACCGACGCCTCGATTCAATAGACTACCCAGTGTTGCACTTGGATTTGAGAGCGCCCTTATTAAACAAGGGCATTGACGCTATTTATATAGAAGCAATATGGCGTCCCGGGCACCGTGCATCAAAACGTTTCCCAGTCCGAGTCGGAGGTGCTGCTGGCGGCTGTGGCAGGTGCCGAGACCGTGCTGGTGGGGGGGGCAGCATGGCGTATTGCCACGCCAATGGGCTCAACGGGGGCGCGTTGGATCGAAGCCTGTGGCCTGGGCCGCACTGGCGCCGCAGGCCTGCCGCCCAAGTGGCTGCTGTCAGCCGCCCCGAGCTTGAACACCGCCACCGTCTGCACCAGATCCTGCGCCTGGGATTTCAGGCTGCTGGCGGCTGCCGCCATTTCTTCGACCAAGGCCGCATTCTGTTGGGTGACTTGGTCCATCTGCGTCACAGCTTCTCCCACTTGGCCAACCCCCAGGCTTTGCTCATGGCTGGCAGCGCTGATCTCGCCCATGATGTCAGTCACCCGCTTGATCGAGTTGACCACTTCGGTCATCGTGGTGCCCGCCTGGTCGACCAGGGCGGTGCCTTGTTCCACACGCTCCACACTGTTGTTGATCAGGGTCTTGATTTCTTTGGCGGCTTCGGCACTGCGTCCGGCCAGGGAGCGCACCTCGCTGGCCACCACCGCAAAACCGCGTCCCTGCTCACCAGCACGGGCTGCTTCCACGGCGGCGTTGAGCGCCAGGATGTTGGTTTGGAAGGCAATGCCGTCGATCACACTGATGATGTCGCTGATCTTTCTTGAGGCTTCGTTGATACCTTTCATGGTGTCCACCACTTGGGCCACCACCTCGCCACCTTGTACCGCAACGGTGGAGGCGCTAATGGCCAGTTGGTTGGCCTGGCGGGCGTTGTCGGCGTTTTGTTTGACGGTGGAAGATAACTCTTCCATGCTCGCGGCGGTTTGTTCGAGCGCGCTGGCTTGGGATTCGGTGCGGCTGGAGAGGTCGTGGTTGCCTTGCGAGATTTCAGAGCTGGCGGTGGCGACACTATCGCTGCCCAAGCGGACACGCTGCACCACTTTTGACAGGCTGCCTTGCATGTTGGTGACGCCCCGCAGCAGCGCGGCGATTTCATCTTTGCCAGAGGTGTCCACCGTTTGTGTTAAGTCCCCTTGTGCGACGGCTTCGGTCATCTCCACCGCGCGGCGCAGTGGCTTGGTGATGCCTCGCAGCAAGCTCAGGCCAAAGCCAACTGCAAACAGCAGGCCCAGAACCATGGCGGCAACCGACACGGCGCGGATGGTGTGAAAACTGGCGCTGGCGTGATCGAATTCCTTTTTGGCTTCGTTCACCTGGAGTTTGATCAAGGCCGCTGATTGCTCACGGGCGGCATTGAACAGCGGCACGTTTTTTTCAATCACGATGCGCTTCGCACCCTCAAAATCACTCGCTGCAAGTGCAGCCATGGAAGGTCTCAAGCCTTCCTGCAGGAGCTGGTTGCTCACTTGTTCAAACTTTTTGGCAATTTGGGCTTCTTCCGCCGTTGTGCCGGTGGATAGAACCGCTTGCAACAGTTTGGCCATTTTTTCAACGTTGGCTTCAATCAACTGCGAGTTTTGGGTGGTTGTCTCGGGGGTTTGTGTGATCAACGAGTTGGCAACCGCCAATCGGTTGCTGATCATCAAATATTGGACTTCGCTCAACTGCTCCATCGGAACCGCGCGGTTTTTGTACACACCTTCGAGCGCAGCGTCAGTTTGTGTCATGCCGTAGAGACCAATGCCACCGACCAGCAGCAGCACTACCGCCATGGCGCCAATCAGAATGGCCAGGCGAGTCGATATCGTCAACTTGTTCAAAGAGTCCTCCGGGTTCATGTTGTATGCGGGGTACCATCATAAGTAGCCCAGAAGGCCGTTTTGTTGTGCCAGGACGACATTTCAGTTTGATACACTGGCTCGATGTTCATTCACCGCATCTTCCTCACAGGTTGTAGCGACCGGGGAGCCTGGCCCTGGCGTCACTGTGCATGCCTGTCGGCTCTGGCCTGACATTCCCCGGCTGAATGAATCGCAGCGTTCCCGCTGCTTGCTGAATCTCCACTGACTTTCACGGTTTTGCCTTTGGCCTCCAGGCTGTCCTGTGGTGCATGATTTGCCCGACAGCCACCGCCAAAATGTCGCAGGATTCGGCCCTGAATTGAAGGAATCTTCCCCATGATCTCAGACATTGAATTCAATGAGCTCCATGCCCAAGGCTACACCCGTATCCCATTGCAGGCGCAAGCCTTTGCGGACCTGGAGACGCCGCTGTCGCTCTACCTCAAGCTGACCCAGAACCGCCCCTGCAGCTTTTTGCTGGAGTCGGTGGTGGGGGGTGAGCGGTTTGGCCGCTACAGCTTCATTGGTCTGCCCGCACGCACCCTGCTGCGCGCCAGTGGTTTTGGTGCACACGCCCGCACCGAGGTGGTGACCGACGGTGTGGTGGTGGAAACGTCCAACGCCAACCCGCTGGACTTCATTGCCGACTACCAGAAGCGCTTCAAGGTGGCGCTACAGCCCGGCATGCCGCGTTTTTGTGGCGGTTTGGCGGGGTATTTCGGTTATGACGCGGTGCGTTACATCGAGAAAAAGCTGCAGGCGACGTGCCCGCCCGACGAGCTCGGCACCCCCGACATCTTGCTGCTGCAGTGTGAGGAGCTGGCCGTCATCGACAACCTGTCGGGCACCCTGCATTTGATGGTCTATGCCGACCCAGCCCAGGCGGGTGCTTACGAGAAAGCTACAAAAAGGTTAGCGGAATTAAAAATCTTGCTGCGTGGCAGCGTCCAGGCGCCCGAGATTCTGCCCAGTACCAGCCAGAGCGCCGTGCGCGACTTTGCCAAAGCCGACTACATCGCCGCCGTGGAGCGCGCCAAGGAGCTGATTGCTGGTGGCGACTTCATGCAGGTGCAGGTGGGCCAGCGCATCAAAAAGCGTTATACCCAGAGCCCATTGAGCCTGTACCGCGCCCTGCGTTCGCTCAACCCCAGCCCCTATATGTACTACTACAACTTCAGCGGCGCTATCGACGGCGGCGCGGATTTCCATGTGGTGGGGGCCAGCCCGGAGATTCTGGTGCGCCAGGAGCAGGTCACGGTAGGCGGCAAAACCGCCCAGAAAATCACCATTCGCCCGCTGGCGGGCACACGCCCACGCGGTGCCACCCCCGAGCTGGACAAAGCCGCCGAGGTGGAACTCATCAACGACCCCAAAGAACGCGCTGAACACGTCATGCTGATTGACCTGGCGCGCAACGACATTGGCCGCATCGCCCAGATTGGCAGCGTCAAGGTCACCGACGCGTTTTGTGTCGAGCGTTATAGCCATGTGATGCACATCGTCAGCAATGTGGAGGGCACCTTGCTCGACGGCATGAGCAGCATGGACGTGCTCAAGGCCACCTTCCCGGCAGGCACCCTGACCGGCGCGCCCAAGGTGCATGCGATGGAGTTGATCGACCAGCTGGAGCCGATCAAACGCGGCATCTACGGCGGCGCTTGTGGTTACCTGAGTTACGCGGGCGACATGGACGTGGCGATTGCGATTCGCACCGGCATCATCAAGGACCAGATGCTTTATGTGCAGGCGGCAGCCGGTGTGGTCGCCGACTCGGTGCCTGAGCTCGAATGGAAAGAAACCGAAGCCAAGGCGCGCGCCTTGTTACGGGCGGCAGAACTGGTTGAAGAAGGTCTGGAGTAAATCATGAGCAAACCTATCCAACTCCTGATGATCGACAACTACGACAGCTTCACCTACAACATCGTCCAGTACCTGGGCGAGCTGGGGGCGCAGGTGACTGTGGCGCGCAACGACGAGATCACGATCAACGAAATCGACGCGCTGCTGGCGGCGGGCAAACTCGACCGCTTGGTGATCTCGCCCGGCCCATGTTCACCAGCTGAGGCCGGCATCTCGGTCGCGGCGATCCAGCACTTTGCTGGCAAGCTGCCGATTCTGGGCGTCTGCCTGGGCCACCAGGCGATTGGCGCGGCCTTTGGCGGCACCATTATCCGGGCGCAGCAGCTCATGCACGGCAAAACTTCAACGATCAGCACCACGCAGCAAGGTGTGTTTGCAGGCTTGCCCGCGCAGTTCACCGTGAACCGTTACCACTCGCTGGCGATCAAGCGCGACAACTGCCCGGCCTGCCTGACAGTCACCGCCTGGACCGATGACGGCGAAATCATGGGTGTCAAACACAGCACGCTCGACATCGAAGGCGTGCAATTCCACCCGGAAAGCATCCTGACCGAACACGGCCACGCGATGCTGAAGAACTTCCTGGCCCCCCGTCCCGCCGACAGCCAGCGCGCTTGATGCGCGAGCTGCTTCGGTAACCATAGCTTCTAGCCCTTATTGAATAAGGGCTAGAGGCCAAAAAGGCTTGTAAACATGATGAAAACCGTTGACCTCCGCAGTGACACTGTGACCCAGCCCACCGCAGCCATGCGTGCCGCCATGGCCGCCGCACCCGTCGGTGACGATGTGTTTGGTGATGATCCCAGCATCAATAGCCTGCAAGACAAACTGGCAGCGATGCTGGGTTTTGAGGCCGCGTTATTTGTGCCGACCGGCACACAAAGCAACCTGTGTGGCCTGATGGCGCACTGCCAGCGCGGAGACGAATACATCGTGGGCCAGATGGCGCACACCTACCGCTGGGAGGGTGGTGGCGCGGCGGTGCTGGGCAGCATCCAGCCCCAGCCGTTGGAACACCAAGCTGACGGTACATTGGCGCTGGCCGATATCGAAGCGGCCATCAAGCCCGACGACGCCCACTTTGCCAAGACCCGGCTGCTCACGCTGGAGAACACCTTTGGCGGCAAGTTGCTGCCCTTGGACTATGTGCAAGCCGCGACCGACTTGGCCAAAAGCCACGGGCTGTCCCGGCACCTGGATGGTGCACGCCTGTTCAACGCAGCGGTGGCGCAGGCCACGCAGTTGGCCGGAAACAATGTGCCAAATCTGCCTCAGTCCCTTACAGATCAAGGGCAAGCAGCTATCACTTATGAAGCCATTGTCAAAGAGGCATGCCGCATCGCCCAGTGTTTTGACAGTGTGTCGGTGTGTCTGAGCAAAGGCCTGGGTGCACCGATCGGCTCCATCCTGTGCGGCAGCGCCGACTTCATCGCCCGTGCGCACCGCATCCGCAAGATGGTGGGCGGCGGCATGCGTCAGGCTGGCATTCTGGCCGCAGCGGGTAGTCACGCGCTGGACCACCATGTGGCGCGGCTGGCCGACGACCATGGACTGGCACGCCGTCTGGCCGATGGGCTGCAGGGGCTGCCTGGGGTGGTGGTGGAGCCGCCGCAGACCAACATCGTGTTTGTGGATTTGGTGGATGGCGCCAAGGCGCGTGGGGCTGGGCTGATACCGCACCTCAAGTCGCACGGGGTGCTGGCCACCGGCCTGTACCGGTTGCGTTTTGTCACCCACCTGGATGTGGATGCCGCGGGCATCGACCACGCGGTGTCGGTGATACGTGCCTATTTTGAACACCACTGAGCGCGCGCCATGCCCGATACCCACCAACTTCTGCTGTTCATCGCCGCCGGTTGGTTGCTGAACCTGACGCCCGGCCCCGATGTCCTGTACATCGTGACCCATTCGCTGCGCAGTGGTGCGCGCGCGGGGATCGTGGCCGGGCTGGGCATCACCACCGGCTGTTTTGTGCATATCTTTGCCGCAGCGCTGGGGGTGGGGGCCTTGCTGGCGGCCTCGGCCACCGCGTTTAACCTGCTCAAGTGGGCGGGTGCGGCCTACCTGTTGTATGTGGGTGTTCGGCTGCTGTTCTCGCGTGCTCAGGGGAACGTGTTGCCCAGTGCCAGCATCAATGCCGGTGCCCCGCTGTCCGTCGATTTGTGGCGGGTGTACAGCGGTGGTTTCTGGACCAATGTGCTTAACCCCAAGGTGGCGATCTTCTTTCTGGCCTTTGTGCCGCAGTTCATTTCGCCCGGCACGACACAAACCACCTGGGTGTTTCTGGCGCTTGGTGTCTTGTTCAATGTCAACGCCATTCCGGTCAACATCGGCTGGGCACTGGCAGCGGCCTGGATGGCGCGCCGGGCCAGTCTGGTGCAGCGTGGCATGCACTGGCTGGACCGCGTCGCCGGCGCCCTGTTCATCACCTTCGGCCTCAAACTGGCCCTGACCGACAATCCCGTCTCGTAGATTTTTGTATCGACCGCACCAGGAGCGCGTATGACACACACCATCAAAATCACCCCGCAGGAAGCGCTGTTGCGCACCATTGAGCACCGTGAGATTTTTCACGACGAGATGCTCTACATCATGCGCCAGATCATGGCTGGGGAATGGTCCCCGGTGATGCTGGCGGCCTTCATCACCGGCTTGCGTGTCAAGAAAGAAACCATCGGTGAAATCACCGCCGCCGCGCAGGTGATGCGCGAGTTCGCCACCAAGGTCGATGTCACCGACAAAACCCATCTGGTGGACATCGTGGGCACCGGCGGCGACAGCTCTCACACCTTCAACATCTCGACCTGCGCCATGTTTGTGGCGGCAGCCGCAGGTGCCAAGGTCAGCAAACACGGCGGGCGCAGTGTCAGCAGCAAGAGTGGCAGCGCTGACGTGATGGAGTCGCTCGGTGTCAACATCAACCTCAAGCCCGAAGCGATTGCCCAGTGCATCGCGCAGGTGGGGGTGGGCTTCATGTTTGCGCCAAACCACCACCCGGCCATGAAAAACGTGGCGCCGGTGCGTCGCGAGATGGGTGTCAAGACAATTTTTAACCTGCTCGGGCCATTGACCAACCCGGCGGGTGCACCCAATATTTTGATGGGCGTGTTTCACCCTGATCTGGTTGGTATCCAGGTGCGTGCGCTGGAGCGCCTGGGCACCGAACACGCGGTGGTGGTCTACGGCAAGGACGGCCTGGACGAAGTGTCACTGGGCGCCGCCACCTTGGTGGGTGAACTCAAAGACGGCAAGGTCACCGAGTATGAAATCCATCCCGAAGACTTTGGCCTGACCATGGCCAGCACCCGCGCCTTCAAGGTCGAGACACCCGAGCAGTCTCGCGCCATGTTGTTGGGGGTGCTGGACAATGTGGACGGGCCGGCCAAGGAGATTGTGATCTTCAACGCCGGTGTTGCACTGTACGCCGCCAATGTGGTCGATTCGATGGCAGCCGGTATCCAGAAAGCACGGCTTGCTCTTGAATCAGGCGCTGCCAAAGCCAAGCTTGATCAACTGGTGACGGTAGCCCACAGCTTGAGCACTGCCGGATGATGCAGCTGCTCCATACCGACGGCGCCTGGATTGCTATCGGCATTTCGGTCTTTTTCATCGTGGTCGGGGTGCTGATGAAACGTGTATTTGTCAACGTCCTGAAACAGGGTGCCACCCCTGCCGACTCTTTTTCTGCCACCCCTGAGGCTTCCAAACATGACTGATATCCTGAACAACATTGTGGCGGTGAAACACGAAGAAGTGGCCGCCGCCAAAAATCGCAAACCACTCGACGTGGTGCGCGCCGACGCAGAGAGCCGGGTGCTGACCCGTGATTTTGTGGGTGCCCTGCGTACCAAGATCGCCGCAGGCCAGCCGGCGGTGATTGCCGAAATCAAAAAAGCCAGTCCGTCCAAAGGCGTTATCCGTGCCGACTTCATCCCGGCCGACATCGCCCAGAGTTATGCCGAATTTGGCGCCGCCTGCCTGTCGGTGCTGACCGACCAGCAGTTCTTCCAGGGCAGCGTGGACTACCTGAAACAGGCCCGCGCCTCTTGTCAGCTGCCGGTGTTGCGCAAAGACTTTATGGTGGACGCCTACCAAATCTACGAGTCCCGCGCCATGGGGGCCGATGCGGTGTTGCTGATTGCCGCCTGTCTGGACGACGCGCAGATGAAAGAGTTTGAAGCCATCGCTCGTGGCCTGGACATGGCGGTGCTGGTGGAGGTGCATGACGCAGTTGAGTTGCAGCGCGCCCTCAAGCTCAAGACGCCATTGATTGGTGTGAATAACCGCAACCTGAAAACCTTTGAGGTGTCGCTTGACACCACGCTGGCGCTGATCAAAGACATCCCGTCGGATCGCCTACTGGTGTGTGAAAGCGGCATCCACACCCGCGACGATGTGTTGCGCATGGGTGCGGCGGGTGTCAACGCTTTCTTGGTCGGTGAAGCCTTCATGCGGGTGCCTGAGCCGGGTGAGGCACTGGCGGCGTTGTTTGCTTGACCTGATCTCGGGGAGTCTCAGGCGCCATGGTTGAAACGACGCAACTGACATCAGCTGATGCAGAAAATTGGCCTGTAGCCCCCGGTTGGAAAGGGTTGGTAGCTCACTTTTTTGAATCTGACAAGGGCGCGGCTTTGTTGGCGTTTCTGCGTCAGCGCCTGGACAGCGGTGCGGTCGTCTTTCCCCCTGCGCCGCTGCGTGCCCTGGATTTAACCCCGCCCGACGCAGTGCGTGTGGTCATCCTGGGCCAGGACCCGTACCATGGCCGGGGCCAGGCCGAGGGATTGGCGTTCTCTGTTGCCCCTGGCGTGGCCTTGCCGCCATCGCTGCGCAACATCTTCAAGGAGTTGCAGCGTGATCTGGGTGAGCCGCCACCGGCATTTCCCAGTCCAGGGGGCAGTCTGGTGCGCTGGGCGCGCCATGGTGTGTTATTGCTCAACACCTGCCTGACGGTGGAGGAGGGGCAGCCCGCCAGCCATTCGGGCAAAGGCTGGGAGGTGTTGACCGACAGCATCATCCAGGCGGTCTCGCAAAATGCGGCGCCTGTTGTCTTCATGTTGTGGGGCAGCCACGCGCAAAGCAAGCGGGCCTTGATTGATGCCAGGCGCCATCTGGTGTTGTGCGCCAACCACCCCTCACCCTTGTCAGCGCTGCGCCCGCCGGTGCCGTTTATCGGGTGTGGGCATTTTTCGCAAGCCAGGGCCTGGCGTGAAAAGCACCATGGCCTCAAATGAAGACTTGCATCAGTCTTTCCAATGTAATTTTTGAGATTGATGTTAAAAACATTGCAACGTTCGCGACAAAAGCCAAACTACATGGCATAATCTTGTGCTCACCCTGGAGAGGTGGCCGAGTGGTTAATGGCAGCAGACTGTAAATCTGCCCTCTTACGAGTACGATGGTTCGAATCCATCCCTCTCCACCAGTGATAAATTGATTGTTGTGTAGCCGATTGGGGCGCGTGCTCAAGGCAAGGGGTTCTGCAGAAGTTGTTTGTAGGGCTGATTTGTGCGGGGTTCGTATAGTGGTAATACCTTAGCCTTCCAAGCTAAAGCGAGGAGTTCGATTCTCCTACCCCGCTCCACAGTTTGATCGATTTGACAAGATTTCGCCCATTTGGCTCAGTGGCAGAGCACTCCCTTGGTAAGGGAGAGGTCCCGGGTCCGATTCCCGGAATGGGCACCAGATTTTTTAGTTCGACGGTTTTTTACTTTTCGGAGTCACAAAATGGCAAAAGAAAAATTCACACGTACCAAGCCCCACGTCAACGTGGGCACCATTGGTCACGTTGACCACGGCAAAACCACCCTGACTGCGGCCATCACCACCGTGCTGGCGGCTAAATTTGGCGGTCAAGCCAAGGCTTACGACCAGATCGATGCAGCGCCCGAAGAAAAGGCCCGTGGTATCACCATCAACACCGCTCACGTTGAGTACGAAACCGCTGCACGTCACTACGCCCACGTGGATTGCCCTGGACACGCTGACTATGTGAAAAACATGATCACCGGTGCAGCCCAAATGGACGGCGCCATTCTGGTGTGTTCCGCTGCTGACGGTCCCATGCCCCAGACCCGTGAGCACATCCTGCTGGCTCGCCAGGTGGGTGTGCCTTACATCATCGTCTACTTGAACAAGTGCGACATGGTGGATGACGCTGAACTGCTTGAACTCGTTGAAATGGAAGTGCGCGAACTCCTGGACAAGTATGACTTCCCGGGCGACGACACCCCCATCATCCATGGTTCTGCCAAGCTCGCCATGGAAGGCGACAAGGGTGACCTCGGTGAAGGCTCCATCTTCAAGCTCGCTGACGCACTGGACAGCTACATCCCCACGCCTGAGCGCGCTGTGGACGGTGCCTTCCTGATGCCCGTGGAAGACGTGTTCTCCATTTCGGGTCGTGGTACTGTGGTGACCGGTCGTATTGAGCGCGGCATCATCAAAGTCGGCGAAGAAATCGAAATCGTCGGTATCCATGACACCCAGAAGACCACCTGCACCGGTGTTGAAATGTTCCGCAAACTGCTCGACCAAGGTCAAGCGGGCGATAACGTTGGCATCTTGCTGCGCGGTACCAAGCGCGAAGACGTGCAGCGTGGTCAAGTGCTGTGCAAGCCGGGTTCGATCAAGCCGCACACCCACTTCACGGGTGAGGTCTATGTGTTGTCCAAGGATGAAGGTGGCCGTCACACCCCGTTCTTCAGCAACTACCGTCCTCAGTTCTACTTCCGTACGACCGACGTGACTGGTGCCATCGAACTGCCAGAAGGCAAAGAAATGGTGATGCCTGGTGACAACGTGTCGATCACTGTGAAGCTGATTGCCCCGATCGCCATGGAAGAAGGTCTGCGCTTTGCTATCCGTGAAGGTGGCAAGACCGTTGGTGCCGGTGTGGTTGCCAAGATTCTTGCTTGATTGTCTGTAGGGGTATAGCTCAATTGGCAGAGCGTCGGTCTCCAAAACCGAAGGTTGTAGGTTCGATTCCTACTGCCCCTGCCACCTGAATTGGCCAAGAGGTGGCTAAAAAGCCCGCTGTGCAAACGGCGGGCTTGTGCGTCTGGAAAGCACCCGAAAATATGGCTAATTAACATGCTCGACATCAACTGACAATGGCTACTCCTCAAGTTCAAACCGTCAATACCACTGCAGACAAAGCCAAATTGGCGGCGGCTGTTGTCTTGGTAGTTTTGTCGCTGGTTGCTTATTACGTCTTGGCCAAGCAGGGTCCTTTGTTTCAGTGGTTGGGTCTGCTGGCAGGTTTGGCTGTAGCGGTGGTTGTCTTTTTGGCATCTGAGTCTGGCAAGGCCCTGACTGCTTTTGGGCAAGACTCGGTGCGTGAAATCAAGAAGGTGGTTTGGCCGACACGACGTGAAGCCATTCAGATGACCTTGTATGTGTTTGGGTTTGTTTTTGTCATGGCCCTGTTTTTGTGGCTGACAGACAAAACGCTTGAATGGGTGTTTTACGACCTGATCCTTGGATGGAAAAAATAATGAACGATGTTGTAGCAGAACCTGTTCCGGGTTTGCCCACTGCGGCGCAGACCCTGGCTACCGCACCTACCAATCCAGATTTGCGTTGGTATGTTGTTCATGCGTATTCCGGCATGGAAAAGGCTGTTGAGCGCAACATCCTTGAGCGCATCAACCGTGCGGGCATGCAGTCCAAGTTTGGACGCATTCTGGTCCCCATGGAAGAAGTGGTTGAAATCAAGAATGGTCAGAAAAAAACCACCGAGCGCAAATTTTTCCCTGGCTATGTTTTGGTGGAAATGGTCATGGATGATGACACCTGGCACTTGGTGAAGCACACCAACAAGGTGACAGGTTTTGTGGGTGGTGGCAAGACCCGTCCTTCTCCAATTTCTGAAGCTGAGGTTTTGAAAATCGTCAGTCAGATGCAGGAAGGTACAGACAAGCCGCGTCACAAAATTGAATTTGTGGTGGGTGAATTTGTGCGTGTCAAGGAAGGTCCTTTTGCTGACTTCAATGGTTCAGTGGAAGAGGTCAATTACGACAAGAGCAAAGTTCGTGTTGCTGTGACTATTTTTGGCCGGCCGACGCCTGTCGAGCTGGAGTTTTCGCAGGTCGAAAAAACCTGAGTTGAATTGTTGCTGGGCGGATGAGGGGGTTCCTTTGTCTGCTTGGTTGAGGCATTCGCATCTTCCGACTCGGTGCGAATAGTTAAAAGTCGAGTCGTTAATACCGGGGAGCCAGTGTTTGTCAACAACAAACCTCGGCGTTAGTACCCGTCAGGAGTAAACCATGGCGAAAAAAATCGTCGGTTTTGTCAAACTGCAAGTCCCAGCAGGCAAAGCCAATCCTTCCCCTCCCATTGGCCCCGCATTGGGTCAGCGTGGTCTGAACATCATGGAGTTTTGCAAGGCATTTAATGCGCAAACTCAAGGCGTCGAGCCCGGTCTGCCTTTGCCTGTGGTGATTACTGCGTTTGCTGACAAGAGTTTCACTTTTGTCATCAAGTCGCCCCCATCATCCATTTTGATCAAGAAAGCAGTGAAGATCGACAAGGGTTCGGCCAATGCTCTCAAGACCAAGGTCGGCAAGATTACGCGTGCCCAGCTCGAAGAAATCGCCAAGACCAAGATGAAGGACCTTACTGCTGCTGACATGGATGCAGCGGTTCGGACGATTGCTGGCTCAGCTCGCTCGATGGGCGTGAATGTGGAGGGTGTCTAAATGTCACGCTTGACGAAAAAACAAAAGGCCTTCCAAGGTAAGGTTGACAGCAGCAAGCTGTACGCCCTCGGTGATGCGCTTGGTCTGGTGAAAGAATGCGCCAATGCCAAGTTCGACGAATCGATCGACGTGGCCGTTCAACTCGGTATCGACGCTAAGAAGTCTGACCAAGTTGTGCGCGGTGCTGTGGTGCTCCCGAATGGGACCGGTAAAACAAAGCGTGTGGCTGTGTTCGCCCAAGGTGCCAAGGCTGAAGAAGCCAAGGCTGCTGGTGCTGACATCGTGGGTATGGACGATCTGGCCGCCATGGTCAAGGCCGGTGACATGCCGTTTGATGTTGTGATTGCCGCGCCTGACGCCATGCGTATTGTCGGTACTCTGGGGCAGATTCTGGGCCCACGTGGTTTGATGCCTAACCCCAAAGTTGGCACAGTGACGCCTGATGTGGCAACCGCTGTTCGCAACGCCAAGGCAGGTCAGGTGCAGTTCCGTGTGGACAAAGCAGGTATTGTGCATTCCACCATTGGCCGTCGTTCTTTTGACAATGACAAGCTGCAAGGTAACTTGGCAGCATTGGTTGATGCGTTGGCCAAAGCCAAACCTGCAACAAGCAAGGGTCTGTATTTGCGCAAAGTTGCCGTGTCCAGCACGATGGGTGTCGGTGTTCGCGTTGATTTGCAAACAATCACCGCTTGATGTGAAAAATTGGGTGTCTTGAAAAGGATGCCTGGTGTGGTGGGTTGCTGATGTCGCAAGCTGTCAGCAGGCCATCCAAGACCGTTGGTGTGCACAACGTACTTTGTGATGTTTGCGCTTAATGAATAGATCGCCAACGCAGATGGCGACCCCGCTGCTAAAGATTCGTTGGGTTTCTTAACAGTTGGTCGCTGAAATATGGCGTGTCGGGTGGCAATGAGTTGATCTTTGTCCAAAGACACAATTTGAAGGAGTAGACCTTGAGTTTAAATCGCAGTGAGAAAGAAGCGGTCATCAGTGATGTGACTGGCCTCGCCGCTAAAGCTCAAACGCTCGTGATGGCGGAATACCGGGGTATCACGGTTGCCGACATGACCAAATTGCGCTCAACTGCGCGCAGCAATGGCGTTAGCCTGAGTGTGTTGAAAAACACCTTGGCTCGCCGGGCTGTTGCCGGAAGTGGCTTTGAAGTTGTGTCTGACCAGATGACTGGTCCGCTGATCTATGGCTTTTCTGAAGATGCAGTTGCTGCCGCGAAAGTGGTGGCTGATTTCGCGAAGACCAACGCCAAGTTGGTGATTCGTGGTGGTGCATACGGCGGTAAAGCTCTGGACGTCGAGGGTGTGAAGCAGTTGGCCAGTATCCCTTCCAAGGAAGTGTTGTTGGCGCAGTTGTTGGGCTTGATGCAGTCGCCTATTTCGCGCACCGCGCGTGTGTTGGCGGCTCTGGCAGAGCAAAAAGGCGGCGGTGCAGAAGCGCCCGCCGAAGCCGTGGCAGCCTGATCCGCTTTCGGCATTTAGTAATCAATATTGTTAGGAAATCAAAATGGCATTCGATAAAGACGCATTTTTGACCGCGCTCGACAGCATGACGGTCATGGAACTCAACGATCTGGTGAAAGCCATCGAAGAGAAATTTGGTGTGAGCGCAGCCGCTATGGCTGCCCCCGCCGCTGGCGGTGGTGCTGCTGCCGCAGTCGCCGAAGAAAAGACCGAGTTCAACGTTGTTCTGCTGGATGCAGGCGCCCAGAAGGTGTCGGTCATCAAGGCTGTGCGTGAAATCACTGGTCTGGGCCTCAAAGAAGCGAAAGACCTGGTTGACGGCGCTCCGAAGAACGTCAAGGAAGGCGTGGCCAAGGCTGATGCTGATGCCGCTCTGAAGAAATTGATCGAAGCAGGTGCCAAGGCTGAACTCAAGTAATTGAGTTAGGTCAAAGGGCTGGAGTGCTGTCAAAGGCCTCCAGCCTTTGGTGTTTCTAAAGAACACACCGTAAAGCAGTTTTTTGACACATTGGCTAGCTGGAAAGTTAGCTCCAAACCAGGCAAAAAATTGTTTTTCAGTGTCTTCTCATTCCGACAGAAGAAGATGCCTTGGTTCGGGTTGCATGCAAGGTGCAACCGTCCGCCATAGATTGGTAGCGGCCAATCGCCAAGAAAAAAGTCGTCCAGGACCCGCCAGGTTCCTCAGTTGCCCGGAGATTTCATGGCTTACTCATACACCGAACGCAAACGAATTCGTAAAAATTTTGGCAATCGCGACAGCGTGCTTGAAATTCCTTACCTGTTGCAGATGCAAAAGGACGCGTATACCGCGTTCCTGCAAGCTGATGTTGCTCCCAAAAAGCGTTCGACCGAAGGCCTGCAGGCTGCCTTCAGTGCTGCCTTCCCGATCGTCTCGCACAATGGTTTTGTCGAGATGAAGTACCTCGAATACAACCTGGCGAAACCTGCTTTTGATGTGCGCGAGTGCCAAACCCGTGGTTTGACCTACGCATCGGCCGTTCGCGCCAAGGTGCAGTTGATCATTTATGACCGTGAGTCTTCCACGACACAGAACAAGGTCGTTAAAGAGGTCAAGGAGCAAGAGGTGTACATGGGCGAGGTGCCCTTGATGACTGAAAAGGGCTCTTTCGTCATCAATGGAACCGAACGCGTCATCGTGTCGCAGTTGCATCGTTCTCCCGGCGTGTTTTTTGAGCATGACAAGGGCAAAACCCACAGCTCCGGCAAGTTGCTGTTCTCGGCACGCATCATTCCCTACCGCGGTTCCTGGCTGGACTTTGAGTTTGACCCGAAAGACATTCTGTACTTCCGGGTGGACCGTCGCCGCAAGATGCCGGTGACGATCCTGTTGAAAGCCATCGGCTTGAACCACGAATCCATCCTGGCCAACTTCTTCGTCAACGACAACTTCCGCCTGATGGACAGTGGCGCGCAGATGGAGTTCGTGGCCGAACGCCTGCGCGGTGAGGTGGCACGTTTTGACATCACCGACAAAAACGGCAAGGTGGTTGTTGCCAAGGACAAGCGCATCACCGCGCGCCATACACGTGAGATGGAGCAATCTGCTACCACCCATGTGTCCGTGCCTGAGGATTTCCTCATTGGCCGTGTTGTGGCCCGCAATGTGGTGGATGGCGACACCGGTGAAATTCTGGCCAAAGCCAATGAAGAATTGACCGAAGCCTTGCTCAAGAAACTGCGCACCTCTGGTGTGCAGGATCTGGCGTGTATCTACACCAATGAGTTGGATCAAGGCGCATATATCTCTCAGACCTTGCGCACCGACGAAACCGTTGACGAGTTCGCCGCGCGTGTGGCGATCTACCGCATGATGCGCCCTGGCGAGCCGCCAACAGAGGACGCTGTGCAAGCCTTGTTCCAGCGCTTGTTCTACAACCCCGACACCTATGACCTGTCGCGTGTTGGCCGTATGAAGTTCAACGCCAAGATGGGGCGCCCTGAGTCCACCGGCCCGATGGTCTTGACCAATGAAGACATTTTGGCTGTGGTCAAGATCTTGGTCGACTTGCGTAACGGCCATGGCGAAGTGGACGATATCGACCACTTGGGTAACCGCCGTGTGCGTTGTGTGGGTGAGTTGGCCGAAAACCAGTACCGCATGGGCCTGGCCCGTATTGAAAAGGCCGTGAAAGAACGTCTGGGTCAGGCGGAGCAAGAGCCTCTGATGCCGCACGATCTGATCAACAGCAAGCCGATTTCAGCTGCTTTGAAAGAGTTCTTTGGTGCGTCGCAGTTGTCGCAATTCATGGACCAGACCAACCCGCTGTCGGAAATCACCCACAAGCGTCGTGTCTCTGCTCTTGGCCCAGGTGGTTTGACCCGCGAACGTGCAGGTTTTGAAGTGCGTGACGTGCACGTGACCCATTACGGTCGCGTCTGCCCGATTGAAACGCCCGAAGGTCCGAACATCGGTCTGATCAACTCCCTGGCTTTGTACGCACGTCTGAACGAGTATGGGTTCATCGAAACACCTTATCGCCGCGTGGTTGAGGGCAAGGTAACGCTGGACATTGACTATTTGTCGGCCATCGAAGAAGGCAAGTACGTGATCGCCCAGGCCAATGCCGCGCTGGACAAAGAAGGCCGCCTCTCGGGTGACCTGATTTCGGCACGTGAAGCCGGTGAATCCATTTTGGTCGGTGCCGAACGTGTGCAGTACATGGACGTGTCGCCCGCACAGATCGTGTCGGTGGCTGCATCCTTGGTGCCGTTCCTTGAGCACGATGATGCGAACCGCGCTTTGATGGGCGCCAACATGTCGCGTCAGGCTGTGCCGGTGCTGCGTCCGGAAAAACCCATGGTGGGTACCGGTATTGAACGTGTGGCTGCCATTGACTCCGGCACCGTCGTGACAGCAACCCGTGGTGGTGTGGTGGACTATGTCGACGCAACCCGTGTGGTGGTGCGTGTCAACGACGCCGAAGCACAAGCTGGCGAAGTTGGTGTCGACATCTACAACCTGATCAAGTACCAACGCTCCAACCAGAACACCAACATCCACCAGCGTCCGATTGTGAAAAAAGGCGACCGGCTGGCCAAGGGTGACGTGATTGCGGATGGTGCCTCCACCGATCTGGGTGAGTTGGCGCTGGGTCAGAACATGCTGATCGGCTTCATGACCTGGAACGGTTACAACTTCGAAGATTCGATTTTGATCAGCGAACGTGTCGTGGCTGAAGACCGCTACACCTCGATCCACATCGAGGAATTGGTGGTCATGGCGCGCGACACCAAACTGGGTGCCGAAGAAATCACACGCGACATTCCGAACCTGAGTGAGCAACAGCTCAACCGTCTGGACGAATCCGGCATCATCTACGTGGGTGCTGAAGTGCAACCTGGCGATGTGCTGGTGGGCAAGGTCACACCCAAGGGTGAAACCACGCTGACGCCTGAAGAAAAACTGTTGCGCGCCATCTTCGGTGAAAAAGCCAGCGATGTGAAGGACACTTCGCTGCGTGTCGACCAGGGCTCACAAGGCACCGTGATCGACGTGCAGGTCTTCACCCGCGAAGGCATTGTGCGCGACCGTCGTGCCCAGCAGATCATTGACGACGAGCTGAAACGCTTCCGCCTGGACTTGAACGATCAGTTGCGGATTGTGGAAAACGATGCGTTTGACCGGATTGAGAAGCTGCTGGTTGGCAGAGTCGCCAATGGCGGCCCACAGAAGCTGGCCAAAGGCACCAAGATCGACAAAGCGTACTTGGCCTCGGTGGACCGTTACCACTGGTTTGACATCCGTCCGGCTGAAGATGATGTGTCGGTGCAACTGGAGAGCATCAAGAACTCCAACGAACAAACCCGCCACAGTTTTGACCTGGCTTTTGAAGAAAAGCGCAAAAAACTCACCCAGGGCGACGATTTGCCCGCAGGTGTGTTGAAGATGGTCAAGGTGTATGTGGCGGTCAAACGCCACCTGCAACCGGGTGACAAGATGGCCGGCCGTCACGGTAACAAGGGTGTGGTCTCGAAGATCGTTCCGGTGGAAGACATGCCGCACATGGCCGATGGCACCCCGTGTGACATCGTGCTGAACCCGTTGGGTGTGCCGTCACGGATGAACGTGGGGCAGGTGTTGGAAGTTCACTTGGGTTGGGCAGGCAAGGGTATTGGTCAACGCATCGGTGACATGTTGCAAGCCGAGTCGCGTGTGGCCGAACTGCGCACGTTCCTCGAAGAGATCTACAACACAACCGGCCGCAAGGAAGACCTGAGCCAACTCAACGACGACCAGTTGTTGGAGATGGCGCAGAACCTCACCACCGGTATGCCATTCGCCACACCCGTGTTCGACGGTGCAACGGAAGACGAAATCCGTGCCATGTTGAAGCTGGCGTTCCCGGATGACATCGCCAAGCTCAAGGGCTTGACCGAGACCCGTACCCAGGCTTACCTGTACGACGGCCGCACTGGTGACCGCTTTGAGCGGCCCACCACGGTCGGGTACATGCACTACCTGAAGCTGCACCACTTGGTGGATGACAAGATGCACGCCCGTTCGACTGGTCCGTACAGCTTGGTCACGCAACAACCTCTGGGTGGTAAAGCCCAGTTTGGTGGTCAGCGCTTCGGTGAAATGGAAGTGTGGGCACTGGAGGCTTATGGCGCGTCTTACACCTTGCAGGAAATGCTGACGGTCAAGTCGGATGACGTGCAGGGCCGGACCAAGGTCTACGAGAGCATCGTCAAGGGTGAACACTCGATCGAAGCGGGCATGCCCGAGTCGTTCAACGTGCTGGTCAAGGAAATCCGCTCCTTGGGCCTGGATATTGAGCTTGAACGCTCTTAATTGAATAGCGAAAAGTATTGCTGGGCAGCCTCCGCTCCGCTCTGTGAGCGGGAGCTGCTTTCCACCGATTAAAAGGAATTTGTCTCATGAAATCATTACTCGACCTGTTCAAGCAATTCACGCCCGACGAACACTTTGATGCGATCAAGATCGGTATGGCTTCGCCTGAAAAGATCCGCTCCTGGTCTTTTGGCGAGGTGAAAAAGCCCGAAACCATCAACTACCGCACCTTCAAGCCTGAGCGTGATGGTCTGTTTTGCGCCAAGATCTTTGGCCCCATCAAAGACTACGAATGCCTGTGCGGCAAGTACAAACGCCTGAAACATCGCGGTGTGATCTGTGAAAAGTGCGGCGTTGAAGTCACCCAGACCAAGGTGCGTCGTGAACGCATGGGTCACATCGACCTGGCCGCTCCTTGCGCCCACATCTGGTTCCTGAAGTCCCTGCCCAGCCGTTTGGGCTTGGTGCTGGACATGACCCTGCGTGACATCGAACGTGTGTTGTACTTTGAAGCATACGTGGTGACCGACCCCGGCATGACCCCGCTGAAGAAATTCAGCATCATGAGTGAGGACGACTTCGACGCCAAGTTCAAGGAATACGGCGACGAATTCCAGGCCAAGATGGGTGCCGAAGGCGTCAAGGAATTGCTGCAAAACCTCGACATCGAAAGCGAAATCGAGAAGCTGCGCAACGACCCCAGCGGCTCAGAGCTCAAGATCAAGAAGAACACCAAGCGCCTCAAGTTGCTCGAAGCGTTCAAAAAGTCGGGCATCAAGCCCGAGTGGATGGTGCTCGACGTGTTGCCGGTGCTGCCACCCGACCTGCGCCCACTCGTGCCGCTGGACGGTGGCCGCTTCGCCACGTCTGACTTGAACGATCTGTACCGTCGCGTGATCAACCGCAACAGCCGTCTGCGCCGTTTGCTGGAACTCAAAGCACCGGAAATCATTGCCCGCAATGAAAAGCGCATGTTGCAAGAGTCGGTGGACAGCTTGCTGGACAACGGCCGTCGCGGCAAAGCCATGACCGGTGCCAACAAACGTGCCCTGAAGTCGCTGGCCGACATGATCAAGGGCAAGGGTGGTCGTTTCCGTCAGAACTTGCTGGGTAAACGCGTCGACTACTCCGGCCGTTCGGTGATTACCGTGGGCCCGACACTCAAGCTGCACCAGTGTGGTCTGCCCAAGCTGATGGCGCTGGAACTGTTCAAGCCCTTCATCTTCGCGCGCCTGGAAGCCATGGGCATTGCCACCACCATCAAGGCGGCCAAGAAGGAAGTCGAAACCGGTACGCCGGTGGTTTGGGATATTCTGGAAGAGGTCATCAAAGAACACCCGGTGATGTTGAACCGTGCGCCAACCCTGCACCGTTTGGGCATTCAGGCCTTTGAACCTATCCTGATCGAAGGCAAGGCGATCCAGCTGCACCCGCTGGTGTGCGCGGCCTTCAATGCCGACTTTGACGGTGACCAGATGGCTGTCCACGTGCCTTTGTCGGTCGAAGCCCAGATGGAAGCCCGCACCCTGATGCTGGCCTCCAACAACGTGCTGTTCCCGTCCAATGGCGAGCCGTCCATCGTGCCGTCTCAAGACGTGGTGCTGGGTCTGTACTACACCACCCGTGACCGCATCAACGGTAAGGGTGAAGGCCTGATCTTCTCGGACGTGAGCGAAGTCCAACGCGCTTTTGATGCGGGTGAAGTCGAGATGAGTGCACGTATCAATGTGCGCCTGACCGAGTACACCAAGAACAAGGAAACCGGCGAACTGGTGCCTTCGACCAAGCTCTGGGAAACCACCGCTGGCCGTGCCCTGTTGTCCGAAATCCTGCCCAAGGGCTTGCCGTTTGAGTTCATCAACAAGGCGCTCAAGAAGAAGGAAATTTCCCGACTCATCAATGCCTCGTTCCGCAAGTGTGGTCTGAAGGAAACGGTGATTTTTGCCGACAAGCTGTTGCAATACGGCTTCCGTCTGGCAACCCGTGCCGGTATCTCGATCTCGATCGAAGACATGTTGGTGCCCACTGAGAAGCCGGGCATCATCGAACGTGCTGAAGCTGAGGTTAAGGAAATCGCCCAGCAATACACCTCCGGTCTGGTGACTGCTGGTGAGCGCTACAACAAGGTGGTGGACATCTGGGGCAAAGCCGGTGACGAAGTGTCCAAGGTGATGATGGGTCAACTCTCCAAAGAGACCGTCATTGACCGTCATGGCAACAAGGTGCCACAAGAGTCGTTCAACTCCATCTACATGATGGCCGACTCCGGCGCCCGCGGTTCTGCGGCGCAGATTCGCCAGGTGGCCGGTATGCGGGGTCTGATGGCCAAGCCCGATGGCTCGATCATTGAAACGCCCATCACCGCGAACTTCCGCGAAGGTCTGAACGTGTTGGAGTACTTCATCTCCACCCACGGTGCACGTAAGGGTCTGGCCGATACCGCTTTGAAAACCGCCAACTCGGGTTACCTGACCCGTCGTCTGGTGGATGTGACGCAGGATCTGGTGGTGACCGAGCAGGATTGCGGCACCCACGCCGGTTACCTGATGCGCGCCATCGTCGAAGGTGGTGAAACCATCGAGTCTTTGCGTGACCGTATCCTGGGCCGTACCGCTGCCGACGACATCCTGCATCCGGAAAACCGCTCGGTGCTGGCACCTGCGGGCACCATGCTCGATGAAGACATGATCGAGATGCTCGAAGCCGCTGGCGTCGACGAGGTCAAGGTCCGCACCGCGCTGACCTGCGAAACCCGCTTTGGTATTTGCGCCAAGTGCTACGGCCGCGATCTGGGCCGTGGTGGTCTGGTCAACGGCGGTGAAGCCGTGGGCGTGATTGCGGCGCAGTCGATCGGTGAGCCCGGTACCCAGCTGACCATGCGGACTTTCCACATCGGGGGTGCGGCTTCGCGTGCGGCCATCGCGTCCAGCGTGGAAGCAAAGTCCAACGGCAACATCGGTTTCAACGCCACCATGCGTTATGTGACCAACGGCAAGGGCGACCTGGTGGTGATTTCCCGTTCCGGCGAAATCATCATCCAAGACGAACATGGTCGTGAGCGCGAACGTCACAAAGTGCCTTACGGCGCCATTTTGACGATCAAGGCCGACCAGACCATCAAGGCTGGCACGATCCTGGCTAACTGGGACCCGCTGACCCGCCCCATCATCACCGAATTCGCCGGTAAAGCGCACTTCGAGAATGTGGAAGAAGGTCTGACGGTGGCCAAGCAGGTCGATGAAGTGACCGGTTTGTCCACCCTGGTGGTGATCGACCCGAAACGCCGTGGTTCTGCCAAGGTGGTGCGTCCGCAGGTCAAGCTGATCGACGCCAATGGCAACGAAGTCAAGATCCCCGGCACCGACCACTCTGTAACCATCGGTTTCCCGATTGGTGCCCTGGTGCAAGTGCGTGACGGTCAAGACGTGGGTCCCGGCGAAGTGCTGGCACGTATCCCGGTCGAAGGTCAGAAGACCCGCGACATTACCGGCGGTCTGCCGCGTGTGGCTGAGTTGTTTGAAGCCCGTTCACCCAAGGACAAGGGTGTGTTGGCCGAGATGACCGGTACCATTTCTTTCGGCAAGGAAACCAAGGGCAAGATCCGCCTGCAGATCACCGACCCAGAAGGCAAGGTCTGGGAGGAACTCGTGCCCAAGGAAAAGAACATCCTGGTGCACGAAGGTCAGATCGTCAACAAGGGCGAGTCCGTGGTGGACGGCCCAGCCGATCCGCAGGACATCCTGCGCCTGCTGGGTGCCGAAGAACTGGCGCGCTACATCGTCGACGAAGTGCAGGACGTGTACCGCTTGCAGGGCGTGAAGATCAACGACAAACACATTGAAGTGATTGTTCGTCAGATGCTGCGCCGTGTGGTGGTCGAGAGTGCAGGCGACTCCACCTACATCGTGGGTGAGCAAGTTGAGCGTTCTGAGATGCTAAACACCAACGATGCTTTGCGTGCCGAGGGCAAGGTGCCAGCAACCTACACCAACCTGTTGCTGGGTATCACCAAGGCCTCTTTGTCCACCGACTCGTTCATCTCTGCGGCTTCCTTCCAGGAAACCACCCGGGTGTTGACCGAAGCTGCGATCATGGGCAAACGCGACGAGTTGCGTGGCTTGAAGGAAAACGTGATCGTGGGTCGTCTGATCCCGGCCGGTACCGGTATGGCTTACCACGAAGCGCGCAATGTGCGTGAAAACATGGATGATGCCGAGCGTCGTGCCATTGCCGAAGCCGAAGCCGCTGAACTGGCCGGTGAAAGTGAAGCCGAGCTGGGAGAGGGCGCTGCAGCCGAATAAGCTGTTTGCTCTATAAAAATATAGCGCCTCACGCCCGATATATAAGGGCCTGAGGCGTTTTTTATACCTGAAATGTGATGAACGATGAACAGCGATTGCCTTTGTGGCGCCAGTTACAAGCGGTCACCCAGGTGCTGCAGGCCATCCGGCAGGGGCAGTCGGGGACGACTGCTTTGGCCGCGGTGGCGCCTGCGCTGCGGCCCGGTGTCCAGGCGCTGAGTTTTGAGGTGCTGCGCTCTCTGGGGCGCGCTCAGGCGCTGCGCAAGCTGCTGGCATCCCGTACCCCTCCGCCTGCCGTGGATGCCCTGTTGTGTACAGCGCTGGCCTTGTTGTGGCGCCCCCAAAACGCGTCCTACGATGCCTTCACACTGGTCAACCAGACGGTGGAGTGCGCCAAACGCACGCCTGCCCTCAAGGCCCAGGCCTCTTTTGTGAATGCCTGCCTGAGGCGTTTTGTGCGTGAACGTGAGGTCTTGGTGGCGCAGACGGACCAAGACCCGGTGGCGCACTGGAACCATCCGGCCTGGTGGATCAAGCAACTGCAATCCGATTGGCCTGAGCAGTGGCAAGCCATCCTGGCTGCGGCCGACCAGCACGCACCCATGGTGCTGCGTGTGAATGCCCGCCTGGGCACACCGGCCCAGTATCTTGAAAAGCTGTCTGAGGTTGGCATCCCGGGCCGCCTGATCGGGGACTATGGTGTGGTGCTGGCCAGTGCCTGTGCAGTGCAGCACTTGCCCGGTTTTGAGCAAGGCTGGGTGTCGGTGCAGGACAGCGCGGCACAGCTGGCGGCCCCCTTGTTGTTGTCTGGTCTGACGCCGGTGGACGGACTGCGGGTGCTCGATGCCTGCGCCGCACCCGGTGGCAAAACCGCCCATCTGCTGGAGCTGAGCCAGGCCCAGGTCACCGCACTGGACGTGGACCCGCTACGTTGTGAACGTATCCACCAGACCCTGGCCCGCCTAGGCCTGCAGGCTGAGGTAGTCGCGGCAGACGCCGCCGATGTGTCAGCCTGGTGGGATGGCACCCCGTTTGATGCGATTTTGCTGGACGCCCCTTGCTCGGCCGCAGGCATTGTGCGCAGGCATCCGGACATCCGCTGGCTGCGGCGCCAGACCGACATTGCCCAACTGGCCGCCATCCAGGCGCGTTTGCTGCACACGCTGTGGCCCCTGGTGAAACCGGGTGGCCGACTGCTGTATTGCACCTGCTCGGTGTTTCGCCAGGAAGGCGCGCAGCAGGTGGCCGCGTTTCTTGCCAACCACAGTGACGCCAAAATGCTGAGCTCCCCGGGGCATTTGTTGCCTCACGGTGCGCCACAGGGGGCAACACCCGCCGACAATCCCATCGGTGACCATGATGGCTTTTATTACGCGTTATTCGACAAACAAGCGGCCTAGCGGCTGGGCTGGGCTGTTGGCGGCTGTTCTGCTGTGTTGGCTGCAGGCGTGGACGCCTGCGGCCGCTGCAAGCGCCAGTGCCGCAGAGTCAGGCAGTCGACCGTCTTTGACGCTGGAGCGCTCGGACAGCAGCTTGTTGTTGTCGGTCCAGCTCAAGTTTGAGCTGCCTGTGGTGGTGGAAGACGCACTGTACAAAGGGATTCCCATCTACTTTGTGGCGCAGTCCGAACTGCTGCGCGAGCGCTGGTACTGGACCAGCAAGACCATCGCCACGGCGCAGCGGCGCATGCGTTTGGCCTACCATCCCCTGACACGGCGCTGGCGACTCACCATCGGTGCCGCCGACATGAACGAGACCACCCAAGGGCTCACGCTGGGTCAAAGTTTTGAGAGTCTGGACGATGCCATGGCGGTGGTGCGCCGTATCTCGCGTTGGAAGATCGCCGAGGTGCAAGACCTCCCGTCTGGCAACAAATATCTGGTGGATTTCAGCTTTGAACTGGACACCTCACAACTGCCCCGGCCGCTGCAGATTGGCACCCTGGGGCAGTCAGATTGGATGATCGAACTGCGGCAGTCGCAGCCACTTGACCTGGAGCGTGTCAAGTGAGTGCCACTGGCGCTGAGGTCTCCAGAAAATCCAAGGCGCTGCGCTGGACCATTGGCGTTGGCCTGACGGCCATGGTGGCTGTGGGTTTGGTGCTCATGTTTTTATTGACGCAAGCCACCAGCAACCGGGTCTTGTACGAGCGCAACTACCAGGTGCTGTTTGCCGTCAATGTAGTGGTGGCTGTGTTGCTGCTGCTGGCGATTGCCTGGATTGCCTGGCGGCTGGTGAAGCGCTTGCGGCAGAAGAAATTCGGTAGCCGTTTGCTGGTCAAGCTGGCCGCCGTGTTTGCACTGGCCGGGTTTGCGCCGGGTGTGCTGATTTATGTGGTGTCTTACCAGTTTGTGTCGCGTTCCATCGAGAGCTGGTTTGACGTGGAAGTTGAAGGCGCGCTGGCTGCGGGCTTGAATCTGGGGCGCACCACGCTGGAGGCTTTGTCTGCCGACTTGGAGGGTAAAACCCGCACCGCAGCAGCCCAGCTGGCTGACAAGGCTGACGTCACGGTGGCGCTGCCGCTGGAGCGTGCACGCGATGCCATGGGGGCCGATGATCTGCAACTCTGGCGTGCCTCGGGACGTCTGGTGGCTGCGGCGGGTGAATCGCGCTACCAGTTGACCCCGGAGATGCCCACACCCCAGCAGTTTCGAGCCGCACGCAGTCAACGTGCCATCACCTGGATCGAAGGCCTGGATGAGGGCTTGGTGCCCGGTGCAACACCCGCACGGATCAAGGTCCTGGCGCTGGTCAACAGTGCGGCGGTGGGCACACTGGGCGAAGCGCGGTATTTGCTGGCGGGCAAGGTCTTGCCAACCACGCTGGTAGAGAATGCTTTGGCTGTGACCCAGGCCAACCGCGAATACCAGGAGCGGGCCCTGGCGCGTGAAGGCCTGCGTCGTATGTACATCGGCACCTTGACGCTGAGCCTGTTCATGGCGGTTTTTGGGGGGGTGTTGCTGGCGGTGGTGATGGGTAACCAGATTGCCCGACCGCTGCTGGTGCTGGCTGATGGGGTGCGTGAGGTGGCTGCGGGTGACCTCTCGCCCAAGGCCTCCTTGCGCGGCAAGGACGAGCTCGACGGCCTGACCCGCTCTTTTGCCGACATGACCCAGCAGCTGCTGGAAGCACGCCAGGCGGTGCACACCAGCATGGCGCAAACCAACGCCGCACGAGCCCATTTGCAAACCATCCTGGACAACCTGACCACCGGGGTGTTGGTGTTGGCGCCGGACGGTACCATCATCTCGTCCAACCCCGGCGCCACCCGCATTCTGAAGCTGCCGCTGGCGGTTTACGAAGGACGGCGCCTGGTTGACATCGAAGAGCTGGCAGCATTCGGTCAAGCGGTGCAGCAACAGTTCGAAGCTTTTCTGGCCTATGGCCGCGAGCGCAATCTGGACCACTGGCAACAGTCGTTCGAGCTGGGCAACACCAGTCTGGACCCGACGGGCCGCCCCAGCAACACCACTATCACCCTGATTGCGCGTGGTGCCGAACTGCCCAGCAACCAGAATCTGTTGGTATTTGACGACATTTCTGAGGTGGTGTCTGCCCAACGCGCCCAGGCCTGGGGTGAGGTGGCACGGCGCCTGGCCCATGAAATCAAGAACCCCTTGACCCCCATTCAGCTCTCGGCAGAACGCCTGGAGATGAAGCTGACCGGCAAGCTGGCCGCCACAGAACAGACCCTGTTGGCCAAGTCTGTCAAAACCATTGTTGACCAGGTGGAGGCCATGAAACGACTGGTCAACGAGTTTCGCGACTACGCCCGTTTGCCTGCGGCCGAACTCAGAGCTCTTGACCTCAATGCGCTGGTGCAAGAGGTGCTCAACCTGTATGCCCCTGACCATGCCCAGGTTCCCATTCTTGCCGAGCTGGACCCTGCCTGCCTTCCTGTGCTGGGCGACCCTCAGCAGCTGCGCCAGGTGTTGCACAACCTGTTGCAAAACGCGCAGGACGCCACCGTCAGTGCTGGCCGGGCCAGCCCGGAGCACCCGGTCCTGCTCAAAACCCGATGGTTGCCAGGCACGCAACGTGTGCGTCTGAGTGTGCAGGACAGTGGCACCGGTTTTCCCGATCACATCCTCAAACGTGCCTTCGAGCCCTATGTCACCACCAAGGACAAAGGCACCGGTCTGGGGCTGGCTGTCGTGAAAAAGATAGCAGACGAGCACGGCACCCGGGTCGAAATCACCAATCGGCTGCAGGATGGTCAGGTGCTAGGTGCCCAGGTGTCGTTATCATTCAGTGTGGAACGCGCACAGACGCATCAGACGACGTAAGGCTGCAAAAGCAGGCACATTTAAGGGAAACGGCACAACATGGCAAACATTTTGGTGGTGGATGACGAACTGGGGATTCGTGATTTGTTGTGTGACATCCTCAACGACGAGGGCCATACCGTCGAATTGGCTGAAAACGCCGCACAGGCGCGTGCTGCCCGGCACCGTGAGCGACCTGACTTGGTGCTGCTGGACATCTGGATGCCTGATACCGACGGCGTCACCTTGCTCAAGGAGTGGTCTGCCACCGGTGCGCTGACCATGCCGGTGATCATGATGAGTGGTCACGCCACCATCGACACGGCAGTGGAAGCCACACGCATTGGCGCGCTGGCGTTTCTTGAAAAACCCATCACCCTGCAAAAATTGCTCAAAGCGGTGGAGCAGGGCCTGGCGCGCGGCTCTCCACGCAAGCAAGCTGCGCCACTGCCCGGTCTGATGAGCCCACGTGTCGACAGCCTGATCAAGGTCAGCGAGATCGTGGGTGTCAATCATGAGGCGGTGGCTGATCTCGGTCCGCAGTCAACGCAGAACTTCATGCTCGACAAACCCTTGCGCGAAGGCCGAGACGAGTACGAGAAAGCCTACTTTGAGTTCCATCTGACCAAGGAAAACGGCTCCATGACACGTGTCGCGGAAAAGACCGGTCTGGAGCGCACGCACCTGTACCGCAAGCTCAAACAGCTGGGTGTGAATCTGTCGCGCACCAAACGCAACTGAAAATCTGAGTCTTGCCCCAGAACTGCGCATTCAAACTGCTATACTATGAGGCTTAGGCCCGGTAGCTCAGTCGGTAGAGCAGAGGATTGAAAATCCTTGTGTCGGTGGTTCGATTCCGCCCCAGGCCACCAGAAATGGTAAAAGCCCATCCCTGTGATGGGCTTTTCTTTGTGTTGGTTTGTTCCTCGATAGCTCAGTTGGTAGAGCGCCGGACTGTTAATCCGTAGGTCCCTGGTTCGAGCCCAGGTCGAGGAGCCATATTTTTGCGTGATGCAAAAGAAACCGAGTGGAGTGGTAGTTCAGTTGGTTAGAATACCGGCCTGTCACGCCGGGGGTCGCGGGTTCGAGTCCCGTCCACTCCGCCAAAAGTGATAAATGCGGGAATAGCTCAGTTGGTAGAGCGATACCTTGCCAAGGTATAGGTCGAGAGTTCGAACCTCTTTTCCCGCTCCATATGTTTAAAAGCCCGTCTTCATGACGGGCTTTTTGCTTTCTGGCGCCAGACTTCAAAAAGACCCGGCACGGTGTTCGGGCTTGACCCCCTCGCGCGGCCATGCTCAGGGGGTATCTGGAGGGAGACCCGAAGCCGGTCTATCGGCCAAGGCTGTGATCGTGTGTGTGGTGGCGCACTGTTAACCCCAAAACCTCACTCTACGATGGTCTTTTGACCTGTCCTGGAGTGTGCACATGAGCTACGCAGACACAAACGTTCCCCCGGTGTCCATCGTGACCCCGCAGTTTCTCCACCGTGAAGCGGCCGTACAACTGGAAAAAGCCGTCAAGCACCATCGTCAGGCGGCCCTGCTGCACGAAGCCGGAGATGCCAGGCAAGCCGAAACACACGGCAGCATCGCCTACAACCACACGGCGCAGGCGCTGGAGGTGAGTGGACGGGCGCTGAACGTTTTGCTGTGGTAGACCTGCCTGCGCCGTCGCGCACGGTTTGAGCATGTCTTGAATCGGTGTCTGGCTTGGGTGCTCGATGGGCTTTCGGCAGATCGATAATTCCGCACCACACAAGGAGTTGTCATGCCCATCTACGAATATGCCTGCAGCGACTGCGGCCACCAATTTGAAACCCTGGTGCGTTCAGACACCGTGCCTGAATGCCCGAATTGCCAATCCAAAGCGCTCGAGAAACAGCTGTCGGTGTTTGCCACCACAGCCTCCGGCCCAGACATGGCGGCTATGCCGCCGGGCCCGTGTGGTGGCTGCCCGAACGCGGCCGGACCGGGTGGCTGTTCGCTGCATTGAGTCCGCGTCCGCACGTCCATGGGCCAAACGGGGTGAACCACCAGCGCGGAGCCAGATAGCAGACGGCTTTCTACAATAGCGTTATGACACGCCTGACCTATACCCGCGCCCAACAGCTGCCAGCCCTGCTTGAACAACGTATCCTGGTGCTTGATGGCGCCATGGGCACCATGATCCAGCGTTTCAAGCTTGACGAAACCCAATACAGGGGTGCGCGTTTCAAAGACTTCCACAAGGATGTCAAAGGCAACAACGAGCTGTTGAGCCTGACCCGCCCGGACGTGATCACCGACATCCATGAGCGTTATCTCGCCGCAGGGGCCGACATGATCGAGACCAACACCTTTGGCGCCACCCGTATTGCCCAGGCTGACTACGACATGGCGGATCTGGCCTACGAGATGAATTTGGCGTCTGCCAAACTGGCGCGCGCCGCTTGCGACAAATTCTCCACCCCCGAGAAACCGCGTTTTGTGCTGGGTGCGCTCGGCCCCACACCCAAAACCGCGAGCATCAGCCCCGATGTGAACGACCCCGGCGCACGCAATGTGACGTTTGAGGAGCTGCGCGCCTCGTATTACGAACAGGTGGAAGCGCTTGTGCAGGGTGGGGCGGACGTGTTGCTGGTTGAAACCATTTTTGACACCCTCAACGCCAAGGCCGCCCTGTTTGCGATTGACGAGTATTTTGAAGCCAGTGGTGAACGCCTGCCGATCATGATCAGTGGTACCGCGACCGATGCCTCGGGGCGGATTCTGAGCGGCCAGACGGTGACTGCCTTCTGGCACAGCGTGCGCCACGCGCAGCCCCTGGCCATTGGCCTGAACTGTGCCCTGGGTGCCACGCTGATGCGTCCCTATATTCAAGAGCTGAACAAGGCCGCACCCGACACCTTCATCAGCTGCTACCCCAATGCCGGTTTGCCCAACCCGATGAGCGACACCGGCTTTGATGAAACCCCGGATGTGACCAGCCGCCTGGTGGGTGAATTTGCCGCAGAGGGGCTGGTCAACATTGTGGGCGGTTGCTGCGGCACCACACCCGCCCACATTGGCGCCATCCACGACAAGGTGGCGCCCATGGCTGGGCGCACGCTGCAAAAAAACGTGTTTTACAAGGAAGCGGCGTAACACGAATGGCCGCAGGCGGCCACCCCGAAACGCCTTGCTGACATCAATGCTCCCCTGTGGCGAGCTGGGCCAAAGACTCTCTGGTCTGGCCGCCGGTCTGACCAGGCCTGCGCCCGCTCTTTATTTACCTGATTGAACCCAAGCACACCATGCAGTCTCTCCAAGCGTTTTTGACGGCCTTTTTCAGTTTCAAGGCCTATGTGATGCTGCCCATCATCATCTTCTTCATTGCGCTGGCGGTCCGGCTGCCGCTGCGCCAGGTAGTGCTCAGCACGGTCAGCTTGGCGGCCGGGTTTGCCGGGGTGTTCATCGCCTTCAACTTCTTTGTGTCCAACATCAGCCCGGCGGTGCAGCAGCTCACCAGCGTGCGCGGGCTCAATTTCCCGGTGCTGGACGTGGGCTGGCCACCCTTGGCCGCCATCACCTGGGCCTCGCCGCTGGCGGCTATTTCGATCCCGCTGGTGCTGGTGGCCAATCTGCTGATGCTGGCTTTGGGCTGGACCCGCACCATTTACATTGACATCTGGAACTACTGGCACTTTGCGTTGATGGGTGCGCTGGTGATGGCGGTCACTGGCAGCATGGCGCTGGGCTTGTCAGCCGTGTTGGTGATTGCGGTGTTTTGTTTCAAGATGACCGAATGGACCGCGCCCGATGTGGAGCGCGAAACTGGTCTGGTGGGTATTTCGGCCTCCCCTGTCTCGGTCAACGGATTGGTGCCTTACGCCGTGTGTGTGGACTGGCTGCTGGACCGTATTCCGGTGATCAAGCGCTTGAACTACAACCCCCACAGCAAAGGCGATGAGCCGTCGGTGGGCAGTGGTTTTGACCTGCTGGGCGAGCCGATGATCATTGGTGCCGTGATGGGCCTGGTTTTGGCCATGGCTGCGGGTTATGACTTGGGTGCCACGCTGGAATTGGCGGTGCACATTTCAGCGGTGATGTTCTTGCTGCCCAAGAGTGCCGGGCTGATTGGTGACGCGATGATGCCGGTAACCGTGGCCTTGCGCGATCAGGTGACGCGGTTTTTTCCGCATCGCAAAAATCTGATTGTGGCGATGGACACCGGTTTTCTGATGCACCACAAGTCGGTGATGGTCACCGGGCTGATCCTGATGATGCTGGCGGTGCTGATTGCGCTGGTGCTGCCTGGCAACAAAGTCTTGCCGCTGGGCGATTTGCCGAACCTGTTCTCGGTGATGTCTTTGTCTGTGCTGATTTTTCGTGGCAATGTGTTTCGCGCGGTGGTGGCCGGTGTGCCGGTCATCATCACGTTCTTGCTGATTGCTTCCAATATGGCGCCGCTCTACACCAAACTGGCCAGAGAGACACCGTCTTTCGATTCTGCCGGACTGGGCCTGATCACCGCGTTTACCGACGGTGGGCACCAGGTGCGTTTCCTGATTTATTCAATCTACCGGGGCGAGTTGTGGGCGATGCTGTCGCTGCCTTTGTTGTTGGCGGCGATTTATATGGTGTGGTGGCGTTTTCAAAGCAGCACCCCCAAGTAAGGCGCTGATCACGCACCAATCGCCCGCTTTTGGGCGCTTGAGAGGTCTTCGTCTTTGGCTTGGGAACAGCCAATCTAAAAAATAGGATAATCGTCCCTTTTACCAACCTGCCGGAGCCCATTCATCATGGCCAAAGAATTTCGTACAGAAGCTGACCGCAAAGCGACGCCCCGTCCTGTTGCCCCCAAGGGCGTGTGCTACACCGCTGGCCACGGCCAGATGCGCAGCCTGGAGCGCGGCGTTGCCACCAACAACAAGAAAAACCCCGGCAAGCGTTGCAAAAAAGGCGGCTAATCCCTGCTATAGCCGCTTCATGCGGCGCCAAAAAAACGGCCCAAATCGGGCCGTTTTTTTATGCATTTTTAGCCTCTAGCCCTCGTATCAAAAGGGCATCAAGCTATCAAATCCAGAGTGGACTCGCTTCACATGTTACGCCGGTACTGCCCACCTACCTCAAACAAGGCGTTGGTGATCTGACCCAGGGAGCAGCAGCGCACCGCGTCCATCAGCACCTCAAACACATTCTGGTTGTCGATCACGGCTTGTTGCAGTTTCTTCAGCATGGCCGGTGCCTCGGCCGCATGGCGGGTGTGGAAGTCGGCCAGGCGCTGCAACTGGCTTTGTTTTTCTTCGTCGGTGGAGCGTGCCAGTTCCAGCTTGTCATTGACCGGGTCACCATGCGGGTTGCGGAAGGTGTTGACACCGATGATGGGCAACTCACCGGTGTGTTTGAGCATCTCATACGTCATCGACTCGTCCTGGATCTTGCCGCGCTGGTAGCCGGTTTCCATGGCGCCCAGCACACCACCACGCTCGGTGATGCGCTCAAACTCCAGCAACACCGCTTCTTCCACCAGCTCGGTCAGCTCCTCGATGATGAAGGCGCCTTGTGACGGGTTCTCGTTCTTGGCCAGGCCCCATTCGCGGTTGATGATGAGCTGGATGGCCATCGCTCGGCGCACTGAGTCTTCGGTTGGGGTGGTGATGGCCTCGTCGAACGCGTTGGTGTGTAAGCTGTTGCAGTTGTCGTAGACGGCAATCAGTGCCTGCAAGGTGGTGCGGATGTCGTTGAACTGGATCTCCTGCGCGTGCAGGCTGCGCCCGCTGGTCTGGATGTGGTATTTGAGCTTCTGGCTGCGTTCGTTGGCGCCATAGCGCTCTTTCATCGCTACCGCCCAGATGCGCCGCGCCACCCGGCCCATCACGGTGTATTCGGGGTCCATGCCGTTGCTGAAGAAAAAACTCAGATTCGGCGCGAAGTCGTCAATGTGCATGCCGCGCGCCAAATAAGCTTCTACATAGGTGAAACCGTTGGAGAGTGTGAACGCCAGCTGGCTGATCGGGTTGGCACCGGCTTCGGCGATGTGGTAGCCGCTGATGCTCACGCTGTAGAAGTTGCGCACGTTGTGGTGCACAAAATAGCTGGCGATGTCACCCATGACTTTCAGGCTGAACTCGGTGCTGAAGATGCAGGTGTTCTGTCCCTGGTCTTCCTTGAGGATGTCTGCCTGCACCGTGCCGCGCACATTGGCCAGCACCCATTCGCGAATTTTGGCGGCTTCGGTATCGGTGGGTTCACGGCCGTTGTCAGAGGCGAACTTCTCCAGGTTCTGGTCGATGGCTGCGTTCATGAACATGGCCAGGATGCTCGGCGCCGGGCCGTTGATGGTCATGCTCACGCTGGTGTTGGGGCTGCACAAGTCAAAACCGCTGTACAGCACTTTCAGGTCGTCAATCGTTGCAATGCTCACCCCGCTGTTGCCGACCTTGCCATAGATGTCCGGGCGCGGGTCGGGGTCGTTGCCGTAGAGGGTGACGGAGTCAAAAGCGGTCGACAGACGTTTGGCCGCCATGCCTGAGCTGAGCAACTTGAAGCGTTTGTTGGTGCGAAACGGGTCGCCTTCCCCGGCGAACATACGCGTCGGGTCTTCGTTCTCGCGCTTGAAGGCAAAGGTGCCGGCGGTGTAGGGGTAGCTGCCGGGCACGTTGTCGAGCATCAGCCATTTGAGGATCTCGCCATGGTCCTCGTACTGCGGCAGGCAGACCTTGCGGATGGGGGTGCCACTTAGGCTTCTGGTGGTGAGGCTGGTGCGGATTTCCTTGTCGCGGATCTTCACCACATACTCGTCACCCGCGTAGGCGCGCTGCATCTCCGGCCACTGGGCCAGCAGCTTGTGGGCCGCGTGGTCTTGGGTCTGTTCGCGTTGCTGGGCCAGTGTGCTGGCGGCATCGGCAGCCGCGCTGGTGCCGTTGTCTTGCAGCATAGCGGCAGCGGCGCGCAACTGCTGGATCTCCCTCGCCAGCCTGGCTTGGGTACGGGCTTTTTGTTTGTAAGCACGCACCGTGCCGGCAATGTCGGCCAGGTAGCGGGTGCGCGCGGCGGGCACCACCGGGCTCTGGTTGGTGCTGTGGCGCACCATGACCACGGGCAGGTGCGATTCACCCAGTGGCAGACCGAGTTCAGCCAGCCGCACTTTCAAGGCCTGGTACAGCGCGGTCACACCGTCGTCGTTGAAGCGGGCGGCCATGGTGCCAAACACAGGCATCTGATCGGGCGGCACGGTAAAGGTTTCGCGGTTGCGCTGCACCTGTTTGGCCACATCGCGCAGTGCATCCACGGCGCCCTTGCGGTCAAACTTGTTGATCGCCACAAACTCGGCAAAGTCCAGCATGTCGATTTTTTCCAACTGGCTGGCGGCGCCAAACTCGGGCGTCATCACATACAGCGGCACATCCACATGCGGCACGATGGCCGCGTCACCCTGACCAATGCCCGAGGTTTCCACAATGATCAGGTCGAAGCCAGCCACCTTGCAGGCCGCCAGCACATCGGGCAGGGCAGCGCTGATCTCGGAGCCAAAGTCACGGGTGGCCAAGGACCGCATGAAGACCCGGGCGCCGGTATCGCCGCCGGGCCGCCCCAAGGCGATACCAGCCCCCTCGGGGGGCAGCGAACCACACGTCGTGGGGAGCGTGGGGGCATGTGTTGTCCAAGGACTGATGGCGTTCATACGAATGCGGTCACCCAGCAACGCGCCACCACTCTTGCGGCGGCTCGGGTCGATGCTGATCACCGCCACGCGCAAGCTGTCGTTCTGGTCAAGCCGCAGGCGGCGGATCAGCTCGTCGGTCAGGCTCGATTTGCCTGCACCGCCGGTGCCGGTGATGCCCAGGACAGGTATCTTTTTAGTAGCTGCTAGCCCTTGTAAATCGATGGCTAGCGCCTTAAAAGGCACTGAAAACTCGCCTTTGCCTACCCCCGAGGCGTTTTCATTCTCCAGCGCGGTGATGAGCTGCGCCAGCGCGCGCCAGCTCGCGTCGGTGTGGCCCTGGATGGCCTGGATGTCCGTGGGCGCGTAGCCGTAAAGGTCCTGGTCGCAGGACTTCACCATCTCTCCGATCATGCCGGCCAGGCCCATGCGCTGGCCGTCTTCGGGGCTGAAGATGTGTTGCACACCGTAGGCATGCAACTCGGCGATCTCGCTGGGCACTATCACACCGCCACCACCGCCAAACACCTGGATGTGGGCGCCGCCCCGGCTACGGAGCAGATCCACCATGTACTTGAAGTACTCCACATGGCCACCCTGGTAGGAGCTGATGGCAATGCCTTGCACGTCTTCCTGCAGCGCGGCGGTCACCACCTCGTCCACACTGCGGTTGTGGCCCAGGTGGATCACCTCGGCGCCCATGCTCTGCAGGATGCGGCGCATGATGTTGATCGAGGCGTCATGCCCGTCAAACAGGCTGGCCGCAGTGACAAAACGCACTTTGTGGGTCGGGCGGTAGTGGGCCAGGGCCTTGAGGTCGGTGGACAGGTCGGTCATGGTTGTCTCCAGTCGGGTACTTATCGTTGTAAGGTTCAAACCGCGATTTCATCGGTTTGAACTGACTTGACGTTGACGTCAACGTCAATCTGGTGCGCATGGTACTTGAAACGGTGCTTTCGCGTTACATTGCCGTGTGGTCGCCAGCCACTGCCTTGAACACCCTCGGACCTGATGCCATGACACCCATCCAGCTTTTTGACACCGCCTCCAGCACCTACACCTACGTCCTGTTTGACCCGGCCAGCCGTGATGCCGTGATCATCGACCCGGTGGACACCCAGATCGCGCGCGACTTGCAGGTGTTGCGCGAACATGGTCTCAAACTCATCTGGGCACTCGAAACCCATGCCCATGCCGACCACATCACCAGCGCGGGCCAGTTGGCCGAACTGGCTGGCGCCAAAACCACTGCACCGGCAGGCTGTGGTATCAGCACGGCCTCAGTGCAGCTCAAGGACGGTGATGTGCTGGACTTTGGCGCTGAACAAATCCGCGCCCTGCACACGCCGGGCCACACCGCAGGCAGTATGAGTTTTGTCTGGCGCAGCCATGTGTTCACGGGTGACACCTTGCTGATCAACGGCTGTGGCCGCACCGATTTCCAGTCCGGCAGCGCAGTCCAGCTCTACCACAGCCTCACCGAGGTCTTGTTCAAACTGCCCGACGACACCATCGTCTGGCCAGGACATGACTACCAGGGCAAAACCCAGTCCAGCATCGGCCAGGAAAAGGCCAGCAATGCCCGGGTGGCGGGCAAGAGCCAGGCCGAGTTTGTCGCCATCATGGACGCGCTGAAACTGCCGCCGCCCCAACGCATCCAGGAGGCGGTGCCTGCCAACCTGCGCTCTGGTCTGCGCCACGACACCCCAGCGCCCGAGAGCCTGCTGCCGCGCCCGGTCGACGGTTACGCCGGTGACGTGTCGCCCACCCTGGCCTGGCAGTGGTTTGAGGCGGGTGAAGCGGTGCTGGTGGATGTGCGCACCGATGCCGAGCGCGCCTGGGTCGGTTTTGTGCCCGGCGCCATCGCCGTGGCCTGGAAACAATGGCCCGGCATGGCGATGAACCCCGACTTTGATGCGCAGTTGCAAGCCGCTGTGCCCGAAGGCCAAAAAGTGCTATTGTTGTGCCGCAGCGGGGTGCGCTCGGTTGCAGCGGCCCAGCGTGCCACCGAGTTGGGGCTGCAGGCCTACAACATCCTCGAAGGTTTTGAAGGTGACCCGGACGAGCACGCCCAGCGCAACCGGCGCGGTGGCTGGCGCTTTCATGGCCTGCCCTGGCGCCAGGGTTGAGGCCTGCTCACGCCCAGCCATCTGCTCGATGCCCACGGACGCTGTTTTATTGAGCTAGCTCAACTGACACGATGTCAGGGCCTGCTGGCCTGGCTGTCGTGCCGATGGACGGCGGGTTTGTGCTGATAATCCCCGGCATGACTTTTTTGGCAATGGACGTGGGCAATACCCGCCTGAAATGGGCCCTGCATGCTGCACCCAGGCGCGACGCGCCGGTGCTGGCCCAGGGGGTGCAATTCCTCGACAACATCGAAACACTGGCTGAAGGTGACTGGTCACGCATCCCGCCGCCGCAGCATGTGTTGGGTTGCCTGGTGGCCGGTGAGGCGGTCAAACGCCGGGTCGAAGAACAGATGGAGCTGTGGGACGTGTCGGCCCAGTGGGTGGTGGCCAGCAGCGAAGAGGCCGGTGTCACCAACGGCTACGACTACCCGGCGCGCCTGGGGGCCGACCGCTGGGTGGCGATGATCGGCGCCTGGCACCGCGCCCTCAAGTTGGGCCCGGCGCGACCGCTGGTGGTGGTGATGGTCGGCACGGCCGTCACGGTGGATGCGCTGGACGCCACCGGCCGTTTTCTGGGCGGCCTGATCCTGCCCGGCCACGGCATCATGTTGCGCGCCATGGAGTCCGGCACCGCTGGCCTGAGTGTGCCGACCGGCAATGTGGTCGATTTCCCCACCAACACCAGTGACGCCCTCACCAGCGGCGGTACCTACGCGATTGTGGGTGCGGTGGACCGTATGTTGCAGCATGTGCGCCAGCACTGTGGCGCCGAGCCGCTGTGCCTGATGACCGGTGGCGCCGGCTGGAAGGTGGCACCCAGCATGACCAGCACATTCGAGCTGGTCGACAACCTGCTGTTTGACGGCCTGCTGGAGATGGCCAGTCGCCGGTTTGCACAATAAATCAGGATCTGGCCCTTATAAAATAAGGGCTGGTAGCTATTCTTTTTGCTTTGACAACCAGGTCTGTGCCAGCCGCACCCAGTAGGTCGCACCCAGCGGCAGCAGCGCGTCGTTGAAGTCGTAACTGGCGTTGTGCAACACACAGGGGCCCGCACCGTGGCCCAGCTCGCGGTGGCTGCCGTCGCCGTTGGCGATGAAGGCATAACAGCCCGGTTTTTCTTGCAGCATGTACGAGAAATCTTCCGCGCCCATGGTGGGCTCCTGGGTGTGCACCTTGTCGGGGCCCACGATCTCGGCCATCACCTGGCGGCAAAACTCGGCCTCGGCCGCGCTGTTGATGGTGGGCGGGTAGTTGCGGTGGAAGTCAAAGTCCGCACTCAGGCCAAACGCGGCGCACAGCTGCTCGGTCATGTCCTTCATGCGCTGCTCGATCAGGTCCAGCACCTCAAAGGAGAAAGTGCGCACCGTGCCTTGTAATTCACAGCTGTTGGGGATGACGTTGGTGGCTTCACCAGCGTGGATCATGGTGACCGAGATCACGCCGGCATCGATCGGTTTGAGGTTGCGGCTGATGATGCTCTGAAAACCCTGCACCAGTTGACAGGCCACCGGCACCGGGTCGAGCGTGTTGTGCGGGATTGCCGCGTGGCCGCCCTTGCCGCGCACGGTGATCTTGAACTCGTTGCTGGATGCCATCACCGGCCCCGGGCTGGCGGCAAATGTGCCGCTCTCATAACCGGGCCAGTTGTGCAGGCCAAACACGGCCTGCATCGGGAATTGCTTAAACAGGCCGTCCTTGATCATCTCGCGTGCGCCGCCGCCGCCTTCTTCGGCCGGTTGGAAGATCAGGTAGACGGTGCCGTCAAAGTCGCGGTGGCTGCTGAGGTACTGGGCTGCCGCCAGCAGCATCGCGGTGTGGCCGTCGTGGCCGCAGGCGTGCATCTTGCCGGGGTGGGTGCTGGCGTGGGCAAAGGTGTTGAGCTCTTGCATCGGCAGCGCGTCCATGTCGGCACGCAGGCCCAGCGCATGGCCACAGGCGCCGCCGTCGCGCCCGTTCAGGATGCCGACCACACCGGTGGTGCCCAGGCCACGGTGCACCGGGATGCCCCATTCGCTGAGTTTGTTTGCCACCAGCTCGGCGGTGCGGACTTCTTTGAAACACAGCTCGGGGTGGGCGTGGATGTCGCGTCGCAGGGCGGCGATGGCGGGGCTGTTTTGGGTGAGGGTCTCGATGAGTTTCATGTCGGGCAGGGCAGGTTGCGTGTGGGCTGAAGGGCAGTGATGGCATTATGAAGCGGGTGCTGAGTCCTTCTTGCGGGTGATGCTGTTGGTGCTTGTTCCGTTGGTTCTGTTCATCCAGCGGTGTTGGTTGTTCAGCGTGTTGGTGCGCCGGGGCGGGTATGGCCAGGGGCCTCATACTGGGGTACCAGAAATCGGCCCCTGGCCATACCCACCCCGGCTTGAACGGCGGCTTGTGAGCGCCGAGCTGGAAATACAGACAACCACAAAGTCCGTATCGCGCCCGTGTTGCCTCCAGTATGGTCTTGCAACCTTTTGCACACCACCAACGTTTGCAGCATGGAGGTGGACCGGGCTGGGCGCCGATTTCTGGTACCCCAGTATGAGGCGCCCGGCCCGGTCTGCCTCCATGCTACCCACCGCAGCAGGCGCTGGATGGAAGCCGCTTTTTCGGAAGAGGCTTTCCAAAGCCGGATATGCTCTTTCACCCATTTCGCCATTCAGAAGCCTGCCATGCCCCACAGCACCACCGCCCCCCATTCCTTCCAAGTCAGAGGCGCCTGCCCCCACGATTGCCCCGACACCTGTTCCCTGCTGACCACGGTGGAAAATGGTGTGGCGATCAAGGTCCAGGGCAACCCGGCGCACCCGCACACCGGCGGCAGCCTGTGCACCAAGGTGTCGCGTTACACCGAACGCACCTACCACCCGGATCGGCTGCTGCAGCCGATGAAGCGGACCGGTCCCAAAGGCTCGGGCCAGTTTGCGCCGGTGAGCTGGGATGAAGCGCTGGACGACATCGCGGCGCGCCTCAACGTCATTGCCGCGCGTGACCCGCAGGCCATCCTGCCCTACAGCTACGCGGGCACCATGGGTCTGGTGCAGGGCGAGAGCATCGCCGGGCGTTTTTTCAACAAACTCGGCGCGTCCCAGTTGGAGCGCACCATCTGCGCCGCCGCCGGTGGTGTTGGGCTGGTGCACACGCTGGGTGGCAAGGTCGGCATGCGGGTCGAGTTTTTTGCCGAGTCCAAACTGATCCTGATCTGGGGCAGCAACTCGATCACCAGCAACTTGCATTTCTGGCGCTATGCCAGCCAGGCCAAACGCGATGGCGCCAAGCTCATTTGCATTGACCCGCGCAAAAGTGAAACCGCCGACAAATGCCATGAGCATATTGCCCTCTTGCCCGGAACCGACGGGGCTTTGGCGCTAGCCATCATGCAGCAGTTGATTGTTCATGACTGGCTCGACCACAACTACCTGGCGCGTTACACCCTGGGCTGGGAACAGATGCGTGAGCGCGCCCTGCAGTGGCCGCCTGAGCGCGCCGCTGCGGTATGTGGCATCGATGCTTCGCAGATCGAATCGCTGGCGCGGGACTATGGTGCGTTTGCCAACAGCAACCAGGCCGCCGCCATCCGTATGAACTACGGCCTGCAGCGGGTGCATGGTGGTGGCAACGCGGTGCGCCTGATTGCCCTGTTGCCGGCGCTGATTGGTGCCTGGCGCCACCGCGCTGGGGGTGTGTTGCTGAGCAACTCGGGCGCTTTCCCGGTGCAACGCGCGGCGCTGGAGCGGCCTGACCTGCGCGCCGGGCGCGCCTCACGCACCATCAACATGGCGACCATCGGCAACGATTTATTGCGCCCCACCAGCCCCGAATTCGGCCCGGCGGTGGAGGCGCTGATCGTCTACAACAGCAACCCGGTGGCGATTGCACCCGATTCGGCCAAGGTCGTGGCCGGTTTTGCGCGTGAGGATCTGTTCACCGTGGTGCTGGAGCATTTCCAGACCGACACCGCCGACTACGCCGACTATGTCTTGCCCGCCACCACCCAGCTCGAACACTGGGACGTGCATTCCGCCTACGGCCACACCGACGCACTGCTCAATCGCCCGGCAATTGCGCCGGTGGGCCAGGCCTGGCCCAACACCCAGATCTTTCGCGAACTCAGCCGCCGTATGGGTTTCGCCGAGCCCTGTTTCAGTGACAGCGACGAGGACCTGTGCCGCCAAGCCTATGGCGACAAAGTGGACTTCAACACTTTGCTGGACCAGGGTTTTGCCACGCTGCCTGGCCCTGAGGCTCCCTTTGCCCAGGGTGGTTTTCCCACACCGTCGGGCCAATGTGAATTTTTCAGCCAGCGCCTGGCCGATTTGGGCCTGGACGGTCTGCCTGACCATGTGCCCAACCACGAGTCAGCGGGCAGTTCTCAGACCTACCCGCTGGCGATGATCTCGCCGCCAGCGCGCAACTTCCTGAACTCCAGCTTTGTCAACGTGGGCAGCCTGCGCCAAAGTGAAGGGGAGCCGCTGCTGGAAATGCACCCGGCAGATGCCGCAGCACGCCAGCTGCAAGACGGTGCGCTGGTGCGGGTGTTCAACCCGCGCGGTGAACACCGCTGCCGCCTGAGTCTGAACGACCGTGCACGCCCCGGTGTGGTGGTGGGCCTGGGTGTCTGGTGGCGCAAGTTCGGGCTCGATGGCCACAACGTCAACCAGCTCACCAGCCAAGCGCTCACCGATCTGGGCAACGCGCCAACCTTTTACGACTGTCTGGTCGACGTGCAGGCCGCCTGAGCCTTACCCAAGCAGCAGCGTCAGCGCCAGCGTCCCCATCACCAGCGCAATCAGGCCGTCGAGTACACGCCAGGCCAGGGTGGTCTGGAACAGTGGCGCCAGGTAACGCGCGCCAAAACCCAGCGCGGAAAACCAGCAAAAGCTGGCGCTGATGGCCCCGGCGCCAAACCACCAGCGCCCCGGGTCGGGCCGCTGGTTGGCAATCGCACCGAGTAACACCACCGTGTCCAGGTAGACATGTGGGTTCAAAAAGGTGAAACCAAAACAGGCCAGCAGCGCGGTGGCCAGGGTCACTGGCGCGGCGTTGTCCAGGTGCATCTGGCTGCCCAACCAGCTGCGCCGCGCGGCCAGCGCGCCATAACTGGCCAGAAACAACGCGCCGCCATACCGCGCCCCATCCATCAGCAGGGTGTTGCCGCGAATTAACACCCCGGCGCCGCCAATGCCGGCAACGATCAGCAGCGCGTCTGAGAGCGCACAAAACAGCACCAGGGCCAGCACATGCTGGCGCCGGATGCCGCAGCGCAGCACATAGGCATTCTGGGAACCGATGGCCACAATCAGCGCCAGACCGGTGGCAAAACCGCTTACAAAGTCCATGGGAAGAGGGGGCCGAGATGCCCAGGTGTTTTCAATGAAATCAGCATGTAGCCCTTGTATATTGAGGGCTGATAGCTGCTGATAATATAGCAATCAAGGCTTGACCAGCAGCGCGTCTTCCAGCATCACCTTGTAGCTGTAACCCGCAGCAAAGTCCTTGTTGGTGCGCACCGTGCCCGAGACCGTGACCACATCACCGACCTGGGCCGTGGCGCGGCTGGTGACCAGCAGGTCGTGGGTCTGGGCGGCCGCGCTGCCACTGCCGTCCTGCAGGTGAATCCAGTTCTTGCCCATGATCTCGGGGTTGAACTTGACCACCTGGCCACGCAGGGTGACCGCTTTGTCCTTGAGGCTGTTGGCCTGGCTGATCAGCTCGGCCACGGTGTAGGTATTGGCGCCGCTGGCTTTGGCCACCTTGATCGGGCTCAGATTCACGGTGGGCGCGGGCGCCATGTGCATGATGCTGGGGATCTGGACCAGGTTGCCAAACACGATGGTCTTGAAGGTTTTGTGCAGCGCCTTGCTCTCAAAGTTGGCCATCACCATCGGGTTTTCGATGCGCACCTGGCTGCCGGTTTTGACAGCGGCTTTGCCCACGGCCGCCCAGGTTTCACCGTCCTGGGTCTTGAGGCGCAGGTAGGTGTAACTCTCCACGTCTTTCACCTCCAGCACCTCACCGGTCAACAGGTTGGTCGCCGCCGGGCCGGGGCCAGCGGCCCAGGTGGGGCAGAGGGCTGAGGTTGTTATCAGGGTCCACAGGCTCAGGGTTTGGAGGGGTGTCATGGCAGGTTTCCAACAACAAAAAGTGTGAGGTCGAGGGGGCTTTATGTCAGCAGCGCCAGCAGCCGGGTCAGCGCATGCTGCACCGTGGCGGCACGCACGGCGGCGCGGTCACCTGCAAAGTGTTGGCAATCGCTGAACAGCCCGGTGGGTGTGGCCCAGCCAAACCACACGGTGCCGACCGGTTTGTCGGCACTGCCACCACTGGGCCCGGCCACACCGGTCACGGCCACCGCCACTTGGGCGTGTGCATGGGCCAGCGCACCACTGGCCATGGCGCGCGCTACGGGTTCACTCACGGCGCCATGTTGTTCAATCAGCTCGGCAGGCACTCCCAGCAACTCGGTTTTGGCCGCGTTGGAGTAGGTCACAAAACCACGCTCAAACCACAGGCTGGAGCCCGCCAGGTCGGTGCAGGCAGCGGCAATCAAACCACCGGTACAGCTCTCGGCGGTGGCCAGCATCCATTGCTTTTGAGATAAGAAATTGGACACCAGTCCGCATACATGCTGGGCAGATAGCTCTTGATTTGAGAGTAAGTCAGACATACCACACCCGCCACAAAGCAATCACCAGCAGCGTACAACAGGCCGCCACCAGATCGTCGAGCATGATGCCCCAGCCGGCTTTGCGCCAGGCGCCCGGGTCGGTGGCCGGGTCCACGTCATGAAACAGCTGGTCGGCCCAGGCCACCGGGCCGGGTTTGACCGCATCAAAAAACCGGAACAGGGCAAACGCCGCCACCTGCGCCCACCAGCCCATCGGGCTGGCCAGCCACAGCACCAGCCAGAAGGCGACCACCTCGTCCCAGACGATGCTGCCAGGGTCCAGCACCCGCATGTTGCGGGCGGTCACGCTGCAGGCCCACCAGCCCACCAGAGTCCCCAGGCCAATCAGCAGACCCCATTGGGGATCGGTCAGGCGGTTGTGCAGCAGCGCAAAACTGAGCCAGGCCCACAAGGTGCCCGCGGTGCCGGGCGCCTTGGGGCTTAACCCCGAGCCAAAACCGAGCGCCAGCACATGGGCCGGGTGCGCCATCATGAAACGTGCGCTGGGGGCCACGGGTGCACGCGGCGCGGTGTGGTCGCGCCAGGGCGTGTCCTGGGTGTCATCCGGGGTGATCTGCATCACGCGATTATCCCGCGTGTGTTTGGCCCCCGGCCATCACGCAGGCGGGTGTGTCGGTCAATGCATTTGCCGGGACTGCGAGGGTGTCTGCCCAAACAGTTTGCGGTAATCGCAGGAGAACTGGCTGACGTGCCAGAAGCCCAGATCGGTCGCCACATCTTGCACGCTGACGGGCTGGGTATTGCTTTGCCGCAGCCTGCGGCGTGCGGTGTTGAGGCGGACCAGGCGCAGGTACTGCATCGGGCTCATGCCCAACACATCCTCAAAGCAGTATTGCAAGGTGCGGCGGCTGACAAACAGGCGCTCACACAGCTCTGGCACCGTCAGCGTCTCGTCGTGTTGCGACAGCACCAGATCGCGCGCCTTGGCCACGATGCGCTGGCGGCGCTGAAAGCTGTTGCTGACGGCGGGGTCCACCTTGCTGGTGTCCAGCAGTGCCAGCAGCGCGTTGAGCAGAAGCTGCTGGCGCCAGGCCGGGTCCGTGTAGGGGCCGTTCTGCTGCAGCAGCCCGGCCAGCCTTTGCAGCAGGCGCTGGTGAGGGTGGGGCGCCACCTGCATCACTTCGGCCTGGGCCAGCTTGGCCCAGTCGATCAAGCAGCCACCCCGCTCGGCGGCATGCTGCAAGTTGTCCTGGCGCATGACGATGCCGTAGATGACATAGTCAGACGGCGTCTGTAACTCAAACTCGCAGTGGCCCGGGCGCACCATGATGCTATGTGGACCGACCAGTCGGCCATTGATGCGGGTCTGACCCGTCTGCACCGGCAGGCCAAACCAGAAGGTGTCGGGCCAGACACAGCAGGACTGGTGCACCGCCTGGCTGGTGTCCTCACGAAACACCTGCATCTGGGGCAGTTGCAGCTCGGTCAGGCAGCCATGAAAGTGGCCCGGCGTGATCTGGTCGTAACTTTGTTCCCAGTCGGTCAGGTTGTGGGCGTGTTCGTCGGCATCAAAAGCCTGGATGGTGCGAATCTGGTGCGTTTTGCCCGCAATTGGCGCATCAGCGGCCAGGGGGCTGGTGCTTACACAGGAAGAGGCTGAAACCATGGTGTGTGCGTCCTCATGAGTCGGATGGTTGGGGGGCATCCCGGCGCACCGCTGCTGGCAAGACGTGTGAAGTGCATCAAGGCAACTTTGCCGAATTTCGATAACGCCAAAAAGCGGGTCTGGATAAAGATCACCACAAGCAAACCCCATGCCCAAACCCGTCTTCTTCCTGCAAGCACTTTGAACCTGATAGGAGTACCCCAAAAATGAATCCGTTGGACCCGTCTCACCACAGTGGCACCCATGTGCTCAAACCGGTGCTCAGCACCCTGCAACTCTGGGGCATCGCCGTGGGCCTGGTGATCTCTGGCGAGTACTTCGGCTGGAGCTTTGGCTGGGCCTCGGCCGGCACGCTGGGCTTCACCGTGACCTCGCTGTTCATCGCGGCGATGTACGCCACCTTCATCTTCAGTTTCACCGAGCTGACCACCTCGATCCCCCACGCTGGTGGGCCGTTTGCCTACAGCAAACGCGCTTTTGGCCCGGTGGGTGGTTACCTGGCCGGTGCCGCCACGCTGATCGAGTTTGTGTTTGCGCCACCGGCCATTTCACTGGCGATTGGGGCCTACCTGAATGTGCAGTTCCCGGCGCTGGACCCCAAGCTCGCCGCGCTCGGGGCGTATGTGGTGTTCATGACGCTCAACATCATCGGGGTGCAGATTGCCGCCACCTTTGAGCTGGCGGTGACCCTGCTCGCCATTTTTGAGCTGCTGGTGTTCATGGGCGTGGTGTCGCCGGGCTTCTCGATGGCCAACTTCACCAAGGGAGGCTGGTCCGGGCAGGACGGCTTCAGCCTGGCGGCCATTCCCGGCATGTTTGCCGCGATCCCGTTTGCCATCTGGTTCTTCCTGGCGATTGAAGGGGTGGCCATGGCCGCAGAAGAAGCCAAAGACCCCAAGCGCTCGATCCCCATCGCCTACATCGCGGGCATCCTGACCCTGGTGGTGCTGGCCATTGGTGTGATGGTGTTTGCCGGTGGTGCCGGTGACTGGACCAAACTCTCCAATATCAACGACCCACTGCCGCAGGCCATGAAGATGATTGTGGGTGAAAACAGTGGCTGGTTGCACATGCTGGTGTGGCTCGGCCTGTTTGGTCTGGTGGCCTCGTTCCACGGCATCATTCTGGGGTATTCACGCCAGATTTATGCTTTGTCGCGTGAAGGCTATTTGCCACCGTTTTTTGCCAAGTTGCACCCGCGCTTCAAGACACCACACCGCGCCATCCTGGCTGGCGGTGTGATCGGGATTGCCGCCATCTACAGCGACGAGTTGATCAAGATTGGTGGCAACACTTTGACCGCCAACATCGTCACCATGTCGGTGTTTGGCGCGATCCTGATGTACATCATCAGCATGCTGAGCCTGTTCCAACTGCGCCGCAGCGCACCTGACATGGTTCGCCCGTTCAAGGCACCGTTTTACCCGTATTTCCCGGCGTTTGCGTTGCTGGGTGCCGGGGTGTGCATGGCTACAATGATTTATTACAACCCCTTGATTTTTGGTCTTTTTCTGGGCTTTTTGGCCATCGGTTACGGCTATTTCCTGATGACCAGCCACCACCGCAGCAAGGCCATCGCCCTGAACAACCTGGCCGCAGATCCAACCTGAGCTTGTGACCGTGCCAAACCATCAGTACAACCACATCGTCGGAGCCAAAACCTACCGCTTTCGCGATTTGAAGGACCTGATGGCCAAGGCCACACCAGCACGCTCGGGCGACCTGCTGGCCGGTGTGGCCGCCAGCAGTGCGCAGGAGCGGGTCGTGGCCCAAATGGTCCTGGCCGATGTTCCGCTCAAGGCTTTCTTGACCGACGTTCTGGTGCCATATGAAGCCGACGAGATCACGCGCCTGATCATTGACAGCCACGATGCCCAGGCCTTTGCCCCCGTCAGCCACCTGACGGTGGGTGACTTTCGCAACTGGCTGCTGGGTGACGAGGTCGACAGTGCGGTGCTTTCGGCGCTGGCGCCAGGCATCACCCCCGAAATGGCGGCGTCCGTTTCCAAGATCATGCGCAACCAGGACCTGATCCTGGTCGCCAAAAAATGCCGTGTGGTCACCCAATTCCGCAACACCATCGGCCTGCCCGGTCGCATGGCCACGCGTTTGCAACCGAATCACCCGACCGACGACGCCACCGGCATCGCCGCGAGCCTGCTTGACGGTCTGCTGTACGGCAGCGGCGACGCGGTGATTGGCATCAACCCGGCCACCGACAATGTGCCGCAAGTCATCAAGCTGGTGACGATGATGAGCGACATCATTGCGCAGTACCAGATTCCGACCCAGTCCTGCGTGCTCACCCACGTGACCAACACCATCGAGGCGATCCGCCGGGGTGCGCCGGTGGACCTGGTGTTTCAGTCGATTGGTGGCACCGAGGCCACCAACCGCAGTTTTGGTGTGAACCTGGATGTGTTGGCCGAGGCGCGCAGCGCCGCCTTGTCGCTGAATCGCGGTACGGTCGGTGACAACGTGATGTATTTCGAGACCGGCCAGGGCAGTGCCCTGTCGGCCAACGCCCACCATGGTCTGGACCAGCAAACCTGCGAGGCGCGTGCCTATGCGGTGGCGCGGCACTTCAAGCCGCTCTTGGTCAACACCGTGGTCGGCTTCATCGGGCCGGAGTATTTGTTTGACGGCAAACAGATCATGCGCGCCGGGCTCGAAGACCACTTCTGCGCCAAGCTGCTGGGCCTGCCGATGGGTTGTGACGTCTGTTACACCAACCACGCCGAGGCTGACCAGAACGACATGGACGTGTTACTGACCTTGCTGGGTGTGGCCGGCTGCAACTTTGTCATGGGCATTCCCGGCTCGGACGACATCATGCTCAATTACCAGACCACCTCGTTCCACGACGCGCTCTATGTGCGCCGGGTGCTCGGTCTCCAACCCGCGCCCGAGTTCGAGGCCTGGTTGCAGAAGATGCAGATCTTCAGCGCAGATGAGCAGTTTCGGCTCAACGCGACCCTGCCTGCTGCGTTCCAGAAGGCGTTGCTGCGCCTGAACTGAAGCGACCTGACGATGGACGATCCGAAACCACCTGTCACGGCCAACCCCTGGGCCGCACTGCGCCAGTTCACCGATGCGCGTATTGCGCTCGGGCGCGCCGGTGTCAGCCTGCCCACGGCCGCCCACCTAGACTTTCAACTGGCCCACGCCCAGGCCCGTGACGCGGTGCATTTGGCGCTCGATGTGAGCACGCTGGCGCAGACGCTGGATGCCGCGCTGCCTGATCTGCCCGCACCGTGCCTTGCGCTGCACAGCGCCGCCGGTGATCGCAGCGTTTATTTGCAACGCCCCGACCTGGGACGCAGGCTGGATGTGGCCTCGCGCGAGCGCCTGAGCGCCTTGCCACGACCGGCATCCGTGTCACCCGCCGAGCGCCCCTATGACCTCGCGGTGGTGGTGGTGGATGGTTTGTCGGCGCTGGCCATCAGCCAGAACGCTGCGCCTTTTCTGACCCAGTTGTTTGAGCGCCTTGTGCCCCAGCAGCTGACCATCGCCCCGGTGTGTCTCGTCGAGCAGGGCCGCGTCGCAATTGGCGACGAGGTGGGTGAGCTGCTGGGGGCGCAAGCCGTGCTGGTGCTGATTGGTGAACGCCCGGGCCTGAGTTCACCCGACAGCCTGGGTCTGTACCTGACCTGGGCGCCACGCGTCGGCCTGACCGACGCCAACCGCAACTGCATCTCCAACGTGCGCCCGGCTGGTCTGGGTTATGCCGAGGCGGCTCACAAGCTGGTGTATCTGCTGACGCAGGCGCGCCATCGCCAGTTGTCCGGGGTGGACCTCAAGGATGAGACGGGCGGTGGGACGGAGTTGCTGGCTGGGGCTGCCAAGAACTTCTTGCTGTGAGGGGTGGTGTTGTCGATCCGATACCATGGCATCGGATGTGGTGTGCTATGTATGATATAGCAACCTGCCTAGGTACTACATTGGCTACAGGCCAGAAACACTGATGAAAAGAAGAAGAGGGGTATGGCCCCAATGGCACTGCACTGGCTGAACTTGATGCCTTTGAAAGTGGCCCAAGGGACAAGAAATTTCCCACTGTGATGAGTGCATGGCGCCTTGTCTCGGTTACACAATTGCCGACCGTTGCCCGAAACCAATTTGTCAAAACGTCACAAATGAACAATTTCAACATCTGACCATTTGTTGCGAAGATATTCGGCAACAAGTCGCCGATGGCAGTGGTGAGGCTTATCCTCGCTGCAGAGCAGACAGCCGCCATCAAGTTGCTGCCGATCAATATCCTCAATGCGACGTTTGGCCATCAGATCAAGAAATTTATTCTCGTAGATGTCCCACGCACCGCCATTCTTCTTGTACTCATCCAAGATATCCTGAGTCGGCGCCAATTTAGATACATGCTCATAGCCCAGGCCGCAGATCTGCTTGGTGAAATATCGTAAATCGTCCCTTTTCGCAAAACCAGCGAGCTGAGAAATATTGTTGAGACGAACATCAACCAGCTTTGTGGCTCCCGACTTCATTAATCGCGTGAAGAAGCCCTCCGCTGAGGTTTTAGTGAACCCAATCGTATAGATTTTCACTGTTCGTCCTCTTCGTTGTACGCGATTTCAGCGCTCTTTGTTGGCGTTCCGCGATTTGCTTTTCGATCGTAAGCAATCCGCTCAGCTTGTTTTTCATAGGCATCATCGACGGTGAGCTCTTCTGAACGAAACATGTCGGCTTCGCCTAACCCCATTTTTACAATCAATCTGGCGATTGCGTCCCGATGCGCTTCGGTTGAACCATCCTGAAGAATGTGAGTGACATTTGCGCCGCGACTTACAAGTTCTCGGGCAACGAGGATTGTCCGATGGCAATCTAGTGGATCTTTCTCAGCGCACATTAGTGCGATTTTGTGAGTCGCCGCACCCTCGATAACACGAGTGAGACCAGATTGAAAGAGAGGTGTCCGGGCTAGCAATTTAAATTGAACCTTGCCGTCAACGTAACAGCACTCATCATCACTCCTTGCACCCAATTCCTTGCCAAGAAAAGCGTACCGTATTCCGTGCACTTTCAACGCATTGCGGAGTTCTTCCCGATTGAACTGCGGGTTGAACCGACTGTATGGAGCAGACCGAACATCGGCAATGGCAGTCACTCCCTGCTTCTGAAGCAAGCTGAGGAATTTCTCAAATGATTGGGTCGAATGTCCGACCGTGTATATCTCAATGACCATTTATTTGTGCACATCTTTGCGGGGTAATAAGCGAAGCAACTACGCGAAATGCAAAGCCGTTCCATATTTCGACCAAGCTCACGCAAAGCGCTGCTACTCCGATAGGGTACTTTCCATCGCCTCTCACCAAATACGCCTGCTCAATTTCAGGATCTGTAATCGACATGAAATAGGGCGTGTGATTCAACGTAAATCGGGCACGCACGCGTCGTCTTGCTTGGTTCCCTTGAAAACCGTCTTCAACTTGAACCACGACCTCCAAGTCAGAAACTGAAATCAACTTCAGCGAACCTCCTGCCCTCACCACATTCGCCTCGGCAACCTTGTCATTCTGTCCGTGCTGGGTGCATTGCGAATTGGCCCAGAAGGCCGGATCAAACGCATCCACACAGGAAACAACTTGATTCCAATTGGCAGTACCAGTCTTCGTCCAATAAAACTTGTCATCCAAAACGTGGTTTTCAACCTGATGATCAAACGGGGCGACCTGAATCAACGGCACAGACACGATATCAAGGAGCTGCGCTTTGATACCGTTTTCATAACGTCGCTCTTCTTCAGAAACCTCATGACTAGGTCTTGCGCTGACAGGTCGAAGCCACTTGCCTACCTTGTTGCCCTCGAATTCCTTCCCGGCGATGCATCTGCCAGACGGTGGTTTACGTGAGTTTGCAAGGCAAAGAATGGTCTTAAGGTACATCTGGGCTCCTTGAGTAGAATTTTTTTTTAGGTGCTGGTCTTGGATATTGCTCGACTTTATGCACCAGAATTCGTGTCTCACATGGTATCCCAAGCCTCGAGTTAGAAGCGTCAATGACTGTATTGGATGCATTCAACAACAACAGAAAAATGGGCCAGGCTCAAATTAAACTCAGGCCTTCTGGCCACCGATTGCCGGGGGTTGATGAGGTGTATGAGAAACCGGCCGCTACCCCAAGTGATATGGCGGCTATTAGCTATCAAAATGCAAGCTATCAATCTGACCGCTTTGAGCGCGCATTTAAATGGGCCCCGGCCCTATTCGCCGGTATGAAGACGCAGCCTGCAAGCTGAACGAAAACGGGTCCAGACTCGAATTAAAACAACAGCCATTTTTTCAACCCTCGGCAGTAATCTGGCGCAACGCCTGGGCAACCACGGCCACCGGTTGCCAGAAAAAAGGGGCTAAGTCGAATAAGCTGGCCGCCCAAACGGCACAGGTCAACGGCATTTGAATGCACCCAACCCGTGCCATACTTCCCCTCGTCCCAAGCAACACCCCTGTGATCGAGGTCAACCCATGACAAACGCCGACATCCTTTGCCCGGACGGGCAGCCGCTCAAATTGATCCAACTGTCACACGCCTCGGGGCTCAAATTGGACTTGATCGACTGGGGCGCAACCTGGGTTTCCTGCCGGATGCCGGTGGCAGGCGTGGAGCGCGAGACGCTGCTTGGCCATGCCACGCTGGCAGACTACTTCTCTGCGCAAGGCTACCTGGGCGCGACCGTCGGCCGCTTCGCCAACCGGATTGGCAACGCCAGAATCGAGCGTGATGGCCGCGTGTTTAAGCTGACCCCCAACCAGGGTGTTCACCAGCTGCATGGCGGGCCGGACGGGTTTGACCGTCGTCGCTGGAACATCCTCGAACAAAGTGCGGAGCACGTGCTGCTTGGCATCGACTCGCCCGATGGCGACCAAGGCTACCCCGGTAATCTGGCGGCCACGGTGTGTTACCGGCTGGAAGACGGGCTGCGCGTGAGCATGGTCTACACCGCCACCGTGGATGCACCTTGCCCGGTTAACTTGACCAATCACGCCTACTTCAATCTGGATGGCGCGGCCACCGATGTTCGCCAACACGTGTTGACGATTGCCGCGCACGAGTACCTGCCAATCGACAAGGATTCGATTCCTCTGGGCCAGCTGGCACCGGTGGCTGGCACGGGCTTCGATTTCAATGTGCCCAAAAAGATCGGTACCGATTTCCTCGTTGATGCGCAACAGAAGACCGCGCTCGGTTACGACCATGCGTTCCAGCTCAATCCATCCTGCCGGGGCTTGAAAGCGGTGGCCGCGACGCTTGTGTCAGGCGATGGACAGCTGGCCATGGACCTGCTGACCACCAAGCCCGCTGTGCAGTTCTACAGCGGCAATTACCTGGCCGGGATTTCGGCACGAGACGGAGGAACCTATTCGGCGCAACAAGGATTGGCGCTGGAGACCGAGTTTTTGCCGGATTGCCCCAATCATCCCGAGTGGCCGGAAGCCAATAGCTGGCTTCTGCCCGGTGAAACCTACCGCCAAACGACTGTGCTGGTGTTCAGACCAGCTTGACCCTCAAGCTGGGCCGTGGGGTGATGGGCGGCGAGGTGTCCGAATGGCAGGCCGGGTCGCCAATAACGTCCTGCTGTGAGGCGTTGTTCCGCCAGCCCAATGTCACGGTACTGAGAATGACATGCTATTTTTTTCGTAGCTGTTTGCCCAGTTAATACAAGGGCTGCAGGATGATTTGGCAAAGAAGACGCGATCAGGCCCCTGCGAGCGATTAGGATGGCGTGTTTGCCACAGCATTTGCCCTGCACCATGCCCATTTCGCGCGCCTGCCCTTCATGCCACGACCCGATGCACACCCACACTTTGGCCAGTCTGGCCGGTGGTCAGCTGGAGCTGGACCTGTGTTTTGCCTGCCGTGGCCTCTGGTTTGACCCGCAGGAGAACCTCAAACTCAGCCCGGCTGCGGTGGTGGATCTGTTCAAGCTGTTGCACGCGCACCGCCATGAAGGCGCCAAGGCGCTGCCACATCAGCTGAGTTGCCCGCACTGTCGCCGCGCCCTGGTGCAGGGGTTTGATGTGGTCAAAAGTGGCCGCTACATCACCCACCGCTGCCCACAGCGGCATGGCCGCTTCAGCAGCTTTGCAGCGTTCATGATCGAAAAAGGTTTTGTGCGGCAACTCAGCACCGCTGAAATCAATGACATGGCGCAGCGCCTGAAGGTGATCAACTGCAGTAACTGCGGCGCGCCGGTGGACCTGCGCAACGACCACGCCTGCCCGTATTGCCGAAGTGCGTTGTCGCTGCTGGACCCGCAGGCGGTAGAGCGGGCGCTGGTCGGGTATGAATCAGCGGCCCGGGCGCAAGGCGGTATCCAACTGCCGCAGCTGGCCGATGCGCTGGTGATGCTGGAGCGCGACCGCCAGCAGGCCGCACGCGAGGCCAAAGCCAATCAGAGTGGCCGCCTAGTGTTGGGGGAAGACGGCCCATCGCTGGACTTGTGGGCCGCCGGGCTGGCGCTGGTGTGGGCGGTGGTGAACTGACTGAGGCCGGTTGGCCGCTCAGGCAAAGTGGTCAAACGAGGCGTAGTGGTTGGGCAGGGTCTGGCCTTGGCTGTCCACCAGCAGCAAACCCGGCTCTGCACGGATCTGGCCAATGCGGGTCACCGGCGTCTGGCTGGCTTGTCCGGCTTGGGCCACGGCCGCGCGTTGGGAGGCAGGGGCGGTGAACAACAGCTCGTAATCGTCGCCGCCTGCCAGCGCCAAGCTGCGCCATTGTTCTGTCGATAGTTTGAGATCAAATTGGCCTGTAGCCCCTTTGTTATAAGGGTAGGCAGCTACCAATTTGATGGCGGTGTCGGCCTCGATACATGCGCCAACACCAGAGTTTTCCAGGATATGGCCCAGGTCACCAAGCAGGCCGTCGCTGACATCGATGGCAGCGGTGGCCACACCACGCAGCGCCTGGCCCAGCGCCACCCGGGGTGTGGGCGTTTCCAGCCGTTGGCGGCATGACGCCAGCAGCTCGGGTGGCAGGTCAATCTGGCCCAGCAAGGTATTGAGCGCCAGCCGCGCGTCACCCAGGTTGCCGCTCACATAAATGTCGTCACCGGGCTGGGCACCTGAGCGCAGCAGCGCCTGCGAGCGTCCGTTGACCACTGGCACCTCACCAAACACGGTGATGCAGATGTTGAGCGGCCCGGCGGTGGTGTCGCCGCCAACCAGCTCGCAGCCGTGGGTCTCGGCCAGCGCCAACAGGCCTTCGGCAAACGCGGCCAGCCAGGGCTCGTTGACCTCGGGCAAAGACAACGCCAGGGTGAATGCCAGGGGGCGGGCGCCGCAGGCGGCCAGGTCGCTCAGGTTCACCGCCAGGGATTTGTGGCCCAGGGTGCGCGGGTCGACATCGGCAAAAAAGTGGCGGCCTGACACCAGCATGTCACTCGATATCGCCATCTGGGTGCCGGGGCGCGGTTGCAGCAGGGCGCAGTCGTCACCGACACCGAGCACAGCCTGGCGCACCGGGCGCTTGAAATAACGTGCAATCAGGTCGAACTCACCCATGGGCGGAGTCCTGTCCGGATATTTGGGGCGCAGCATGCCCGGGCGACGCGGCTGCAGGCGTCGTGGGCTCGGATGGCGTGCTGGCCACTGGCTCGGGCACGGGCAGGAAAAAACTGCGCAGCTGGTGGCGCAATCTGTGGCGCAGGGCCGCGTAAATGGCGCTGCGTTGCACACCGCTGACGTTGTGTGCCCGCAAGGCCAGCAAAAAGGCCAGGTAAAAACTCACCGCCACATTGAGCACACCGGTACAGGCCACTGCCGCCAGGCACCACCAAAAAGCGGGCATGTAGAAAATGTCCGCGCCCAGGCTGGAGGCCGCAGCGGCCAACTGCCCGGTGGACAGGGTCACGTGGCGCACCTCCAGGCCCAGACCAACAAAGCCAGCAAAGGCCGGCACCAGGCCCAGCATCAGCCCCAACGAGATGTTGGCGGTCAGGCCCGAGATGTTGTTGCGCATGAAACTGGCCCAGCGGTCGGCGCGGGCCACACCCAGCACCGACGTGATGCGGGGGTTGTAACGCAGGGCCGAGTCCAGCCTTTGCAGCACAAACCAGTTCTCGGTCCAGCCCGCGATGATGCTCGACGCAAACAGCAGCACCCCGGTACCCGCCGCAAACAGCGCGGTTGGGCCCAGCAGGGTCAGGTCGTGCAAGACATGTTGGGCGGTGGCCGCATCGATCATCGGTCGGCCCAGGGTGAGCCACAACACGGTGCTGATCAGCAGCACATAAGGTGTCACCATGGCCAGATTGCCCACAATGGCGGCGACCTGTGAGCGCATCAAATGCGCCACCTCGTCAATAAATCGATCAATGGCACCGGGGTGGCCCAGGTCCTTGAGTTTGGCGGCCATGGCAGGTGCCGTCATGGCGGGTTGTTTGGTGGCCACCGTCCAATGCATCAGCTGGATCAGCACAAAACTCAGGGCGTAGTTCATACCCGCAAAAAAGCCACCCCAGAAGGCCGAGAGCCCCATGGAGAGCACCACAAACTTCATCATCGTGGTGATCGACATCACCGCACCGCCACCGGCCGCGTCACGCAGCATTTGGGTGTATTCGGCGCGGGTGCGCGTGATGTAGTGTTCCCCGGTTTCCGAGCTGCGTTCGGCCACCTTGGACGCCAGCATCGAGGAGTTGGCGGCAATCAGCGCGCGCACACTCAGGCGGTCTTGCCCCACACTGACCAGATGCCCCAGCAGCTGGGCCGTGTGTTGTTGGGGTGTGGCTGAAAACAGGCAGTCCAGCAGGGCGCGGATGCGTAGCGCACGTTCGCGCAGCTGGCGCAGCTGGAACACCAGGTTGACCGAGATGCCGTGGGCATCCAGATGGGTGTAGACCGAGGCCGCCGCATGGCGGCATTCATCGAGCTGTTTCTGGAAATGTTGCAGGGCCTGCTGGCAGTTGGCCGTGGCCTGCTGCGGGTTCTGGCGCCAGGTGACTTCCAGTGCCTCCAGGTCGGCGGCCAGGGCGTGGAACGGGCCAGACTGGCGCGCCAGCGCACTCATGCGCAGGCGCAGCTCGGGCGAAAAACCGGTGGCGCGGATTTGCCCGGTGCAAAAATGCAGCGCCTCCATCAGGGTGGCTTGCCAAGCCGTGGGTGCCGGGCTACCGGGCTCCGGGTTGGCAAACAGCGGGTGTTGCCAGGCCGTGCGTTTGGGGGCCGGCTCGGGCCCGGTTTGCAACAGATCGGCCAGGCGCGCCAGCAGATGGGCATCCAGGCTGCTGATCCACTCGGCATCAAAGGGGTGGTGCAGCACCAGTGCAAACAGGGTCGAGGCGTCATTGGTCTCGGGGGTGCCCGGCAGCAACTTCAGGCGCAGGCGCTCGGCCAGTTCGCTGGCAAAAGCGCTGCGGGTGGCAAAGCCGTGGTCGGCCAGCAAGGCGGTGGCGTCGACCGTCTCGAGCAGGGTCTGCCACCACTGTTGCAGCAGCGTCCGCGTGCCCTGGCGCTGTTGCAGCGCATCGAGCAGCAGCGCCAGTCTGGCGTGGGTGGTGGCCACCGAGCTGGCGTCACCCCGCAGCCATTCTGCCAGGCGGATCAGCCACAGGTGGCGTTGGACCAGGGGAACGTTCGGGTCGAGTTGCGCCAGCAGTTCGGGCAGGTCAATCGGGCGTTTCATGGGTGGTCAGTGCAAGGTGCGGCTGTCACCACCCGCACTCAGGGCATCGAGCACAAACATCGGCACGTCCACCTCAAACTTTTCACCATCCTCGGCCACACAAAAAAAGCTGCCGTGCATGGTGCCGGTGGGTGTGTTCAGGCGGGTGCCACTGGTGTATTCAAAAGCCTCACCGGGCTGCAGCAGCGGTTGGCGGCCGACCACCCCCAGGCCTTTGACCTTTTCGTGGTGACCATCGGCGTCGTTCACATTCCAGGTGCGCGAGATCAGCTGCGCGGCCACTGTGCCGGTGTTGCGCACCGCGATGCTGTAGGCAAAAAAGTACAGCCCCTGCTCAGGGTCGGACTGTTCGGGCAGGTAACGTGGCTTGACCTGGACGTGAAACTGGTAGGTGGGTGTGCTGGACATGGTGGGATGCTATCGTGAAATCCAGGCCCCAGCCTGCGGGCCAGGGCTTTCCTCTGTAACGGATTGAAAAACGGGCCTCCAGCCCAATTCAATAAAGGGTGAGTAGCTATTCATTCAGGAGCTACCAGTCGACCAGACTCAAGCCCACACTGAGCACCGTGCGGCGGCGGTTGTAGTCGATCAGCGAGTCGCCGTACCCCGAGAACAGCTGGGTGTGGAAGCGCAGGCCATTGGGCTGGCTGCTGTTGCCGGAGCTGCCTCCCAGGCGGCGCAGCCACTCCAGCTTGACCGAGCCGTTGGCCTGCTCACGCAGCGAGTGGCGCAGTGTCAGTCCAAAGCTGTTGGTCTGATCCGGGCTCCAAAGACCCGTCAATTCAGCGCGGCCAATGGTGTCGCTGATCTCCGGGTTGTCGTCGGAGCTGGCGCTCTCCGGCAGCCGGTACCAGAGTTTGCCCAGCAGCTGGAACTCCGAGCCTTGTTCCAGTCCGGCCATCACAATCGCGCGGTTCCAGCTGCGAGAGAGTGGCAGTGGCTGGCCGTTGGACTGGTGGTTGAGCGACAGCCCGGTGTAACGCAGTCGCCAGCCGCCCGGCAGGTTCAGGTCGGTCGGGTAGATGTAGATCAGCTCGGGCTCGTGGTCGGTGGTGCGAAACGGGCGCGACAGGGTGCCGCTGAAGATCTGCCAGTTGGACTGCTGGCTGTAACCAAACCACAGCGAGTCGCGTTTGAGCGGCTGGTCGTGGGTCAGCAGGCCCTGGGCAATCTTGGTACGGACCGACAGGCTGATGCGCGCTTCGGTGGTGTTGTAGTCGGTGGCGGTGGTGGCGCGGTGGTTGGCCAGCGAGGAATCGGGCTGGGTGTTGACGCTGTTGGCGCCAACCACCGACAGGCTGATGGGTTTGTACCCGCGGATGCCAAAGGTGCCGCAGTCGCTGCCAGTCTCCAGCTCCCAGAAACGCGACAGTTCCGAAAAACGCGTGTTTTTGCAGTTGTGCTCCTCTGGCGCGGTCATGGTGATCTGGACCGTTGGCACGGCTGGTGTGGGTGTGGCGGGCAAGCCGCTGTCTGCCGCCAGCTTGTTGGCGGATGCGGCCTCACTCTGGGGTGTCGGCCCGCTGCCTTGCTGGGCCGCCCAGGTGTCAAAACACTGCAGGCGGGCCGTGCTGTCATCCCGCAGCGCAAGGCAGTGCTGCCAGTCGCGTGCCGGGGGTGGGGCTGCAGTCTGGGCTGTTGCCAGCGTGGAGAGAGCGCTTAACGCGATGAAAGTTGACTTGAACAGAGGGGACATGGCAGACGGCGCTAGGGTTGCTGCGGCAAGGTTGACCACGCGCAGGGGAGGAGAGGAGCAGCCATTTTGCCTTGTGGGGCAAAGCTTGGGTGTGGGGGCGCCCACTTCGCGTGCGCCGCTGCCCCCATCTGTGGCGGCGCCCCAGCTGCTGACTGCGGCCGACACGGCTTTGGCGTAACCTTGACCCCAGCCGACAGGCCCCCATTTCAGGTACACCCTCATGACACATAGCCGACGTTTACCCACTTATTTCATCTCCCACGGCGGTGGCCCCTGGCCGTGGATGGCCGAGCAGCTGCAGGGCCCTTACGGCACGTTGGCGGCATCGCTGCAGGCCATGCCGGGCCAGGTCGGTGTGACACCGAAGGCGGTGCTGGTGATCTCCGGCCACTGGGAAGAGCCCGAGTTCACCCTCATGAGCAGCCCCAGGCCGCCGATGGTGTACGACTACTATGGTTTTCCGCCCCACACCTACCAGATCCAGTACCCGGCACCGGGCGCGCCCGAGCTGGCGCTGCAGGTGCAGGCGCTGATCCAGGGGGCTGGGTTCACCGCCCGGCTGGACCCGCAGCGCGGTTTTGACCACGGCACCTTCACCCCGCTGGCGGTGATCTACCCGAACGCCGATGTGCCGGTGCTGCAGCTGTCGATGCGTGTGGGCTACGACCCGCAGCAACACATCACGCTGGGGCGCGCGCTGGCGCCGCTGCGCGACGAAGGGGTGCTGATCCTGGGCAGTGGCCTGAGCTACCACAACCTGCGTGAGTTGGGGCCGGTGGGCCGGGCACCGTCTGCCACGTTTGACCAGTGGCTGCAGCAGACGCTGGTGGCATCCACCCCGCAAGAGCGTATCCATTGCCTGCTGGACTGGGCGGCTGCGCCCGCAGCGCGCCGGGCCCACCCGCAGGAAGACCACCTGATCCCGCTGATGGTGGCTGTGGGCGCCGCAGGTGACGAGGCGGGCCGCTGCGTCTACCACCAGGATGATTTTTTTGGAGCCATCACCGCATCGAGCTTCATGTTTGGCGGCTGACCCACCGGGCACAGGTGGGCAAGCGGTGCGGATCAGCTGGGCATGGGCGTTTCACCCATGCCATCCGCTTGGACAAAGTATTTGCGCGCAATCACCACCAGCTCGTTTTCAGAGGGATGGCCCACCACCTCGTAACCCGCGATGTGTTGGGCGGTCTGGGGCCGGTGTTTTTCCACAAAATGGCGAAACCCCGCCAGACCCTGGTGGCCACCAGTGATCAGCACCTGGCTGACGCCTTCCAGCGCATCACAGACATCGCCAAAAAACTCGTGCTCCGAGCGCACACCGCTGGCATGCTGGCGTGTCAGGTGCTGATGCTCGTGAATTTTTTGCAGCTGGGTTTGCTCGGCGTCAAACTGCAGCACCTGGGCGTGGTGGTGGTCGACAAAAACCACGGCGTGAAAAAGGCTCATAAACAGGGTGTCCGATCTGGGTAGGTGGGTGGGTATTTGGCAGTGTTCATTGGGGTCTGACCTCGTCGGCCCAGACGGTGAACTTGCTCAAGGTGTTGAGGCCAAAGGTGCTGGCCAGCGCCACATCACAGGCGTCGCGCCCGCGCGCCATCAGCACCCGGCCAATACGTGGTGTGTTGTTGCGGGCATCAAAGGTGTACCACTGGTCCCCCAGGTAGGCCTCGAACCAGCCCGCAAAATCCATCGGGCAGGGAATCGGTGGGATACGGATGTCACCCAGGTAACCGGTGCAATACCTCGCCGGGATGTTCATACAGCGGCAAAAAGTGATGGCCAGGTGGGCATAGTCGCGGCACACGCCCTGGCCTTCGTTGTAGGCCTCCCAGGCGGTGCGGGTGCGCCGGGCGTGGTGGTAGCCAAACTCGATGTGCTGGTGCACAAAGTCACAAATCGCCTGCACCCGCGCCCAGCCCGTGGGGCCATGGCCAAACAGCTGCCAGGCGGTCTCGGACAGTTGATCGGTCTCGCAGTAGCGGCTGCCCAGCAAATACACCAGGGTGGACTCGGGCAACAGCTCCACGGGCGTTTGTATGGCCCACGGGGCCACGATGTCGGGCAGGCCGCTGTCGTTGACAAGGGCGTCGGTGCTCAGCACAAAACGTCCGGGTGGTGCCACGATGCGGCTGCACCAGTTTCCAAACAGGTCGTGGTAGGCGGTGATCGGCACCGCCGGGCTGGTGACCAACAGGTCGGGGCGCACCAGGTCAGGCGCGCGCGAATGGTGGATATTGAGCGCCAGGATCATCGGTGTGGGCGCCGGGCAGTCGTAGACCATTTCAAAACCCACCCGCAACTGCAAAGGGGCCTGGGCAGCGGGTGTTGGGGGGGCGGGCAGCAGGGTGTCAAACGGGGGGTGCTGTTCGTCGGTCATGGGCGTCTTTGCTCAAAGGATGTCGGAAAGGTGAGCCGTGAGCTCAGGATGACACACTGTAAAAAGACCGCAGCTTGCCGTCTGTACGCTGGCGAACAGTGCCAAGACCAGGCTGATCACGCCTTGAAGCTGTTGCTGGGGGCTGGGCCGCCAGCGCCAGCCTGCAACGGAGTTAGCGCGTCTGCGCGCGCGCCGCCGCGCCGTCGGCGGCCTTTTGGGCAAATTCGGCGCGCAGGGCCTTGAGTTTGGCGCGTGGGTCTTCTTTGACGGTGGCCTGGTCCAAGCCCATTTCTTCAATAAACCGGCTGGGTTGGGCCTGCACCATCTCGCGGCCCTTTTTGCGTTTGCGGGTCCAGCTCACCGCCAGGCTGCGCTGGGCGCGGGTGATGCCCACGTACATCAAGCGGCGTTCCTCTTGCAGGTGGGTGGTCAGCGACGCGTTGGCGGCCTCCATCGCCTGGGCTTTCTGCAGCGCGCTGGTTGGCCCGGCCGATTCGGCGTCGGGGTTGTCGCGTAACTTGAAGGGCAACATGCCCTCGGTCACACCCACCAGCATCACATGCGGCCACTCCAGCCCCTTGGAGGCGTGCAGGGTCGAGAGGGTGACCACGTTCTGGTCTTTTTCCTGCTCGGAAATGGTCGACAGCAGTGACACCGTTTGTGCCACCTCCAGCAGCGACTTGACCTCACCGACCGCGTTCACACCTGAGGCGTCGTCAATCTGGCCACCACAACGCCCACTCATCCAGTCGATGAAGTCCAGCACATTGCTCCAGCGTGCGTTGGCCACCTGTTCGCTGTCTTCCCCGTCGTACAGGTATTGCTCGTAACCGATGTCTTTGAGCCAGTCCATCAAAAAGGTTTTGGCGGCCTCGGCACCTAGCGTGTGGCGCGCGCGGAACTCCAGGTCGTTGACCTCGCGGCCAAACTCGTGCAGGCTGCCCAGCGCCTTGCCCGAGATCACGCTGCTCAGGCTCGACGAGAACAAGGCACCAAACATGCTGAGTTTGTAGCGCGACGCAAAGTCGCCCAGGTGCCCCAGCGTCTGGTGGCCAATGCCGCGTTTGGGCGTGGTCACCGCGCGCAAAAAAGCCGGGTCGTCGTTGTTGTTGATCCACAGCCGAAACCAGGCGCACAGGTCTTTCACCTCGGCGCGGTCGAAGAAGCTGGTGCCACCCGACACCTTGTACGGGATCTGTGCTTTGCGCAGTGCTTTCTCGAAGGGTTTGGCCTGGTGGTTGGCGCGGTAGAGCACCGCAAAGTCGCGCCATTCCTTGAACTGCGGCCCGGCCTGGTTCAGGCCGCTTGTGCGCAGGCTCTGGATACGCGCCACCGCGCGTTCGGCCTCGTGTTCTTCGCTGTCGGCATCGACCACCCGCACCGGCTCACCTTCGCCGAGCTCGCTGAACAGCGTCTTGGGGAAGAGCTTGGGGTTGGGGCCGATCACGTTGTTGGCCGCGCGCAGGATGGCGCTGGTAGAGCGGTAGTTTTGCTCCAGCTTGATGACCTTGAGGTTCGGGAAGTCGATCGGCAGTTTTTTGAGGTTGTCCAGCGTGGCACCGCGCCAGCCGTAGATCGACTGGTCATCGTCGCCCACAGCGGTGAAGCGGGCCTGCTCGGGGCCGTTGCCACCCACCAGCAGTTTGAGCATCTCGTACTGCGTGGCATTGGTGTCCTGGTACTCGTCCACCAGAAAATGCCCTGCCAGCCCTTGCCACTTCTGCCTGACCTGCTCGTGTTGTTGTAGCAGTTTGAGCGGCATGCCAATCAGGTCGTCAAAGTCCACCGCCTGAAACGCGGTGAGCCGTTCTTCGTAGTGCGCCATCACACGGGCAATGATGCGCTCGTTGTCGTTGTTGGCGGCGGCCAAGGCACTGGCCGAGTTCATGCCCTGGTTCTTCCACAGGCTGATGGTCCATTGCCAGCTGCGGGCGGTGGCCGCGTCAACACTGCCACCGGCGTCCTTGAGGATGCTGGTGACGTCGTCGCTGTCCAGGATCGAAAAATGCGGCTTGAGGCCCAGCGCCGCACCGTCCTCACGCAGCAGCCGCACACCCAGCGCGTGAAAGGTGCAGATCACCACATCTTTGGCCGCGCGGCCAATCAACCCCTTGGCGCGTTCGCGCATTTCGGCTGCGGCCTTGTTGGTGAAGGTGATCGCAAAAATGCGTTTGGCAGGAATGCCGGACTGGATCAGCCGACCAATCTTGTGGGTGATCACCCGCGTTTTGCCCGAGCCCGCCCCCGCCAGCACCAGGCAGGGGCCGTGCAGGTAGTTCACCGCTTCTTGCTGGGCGAGGTTGAGACCGCTGGGGGTGGGGCTGGACATGGAGGAGGAGATACGCGCAAAGGGGGCGAATCATACCCAGCCGAGGCATGCCCCCGGGTTTTTGGGCCTGTTTGGCCCCGCTGTCAACCGTGTTGGCAGCCAGAGGACGGGTCAGGCGCGTTTTTTTACAGAAGCCTGACAAAGCTCAATTGCGAGTGGCTATCAACCAGCTACCCTTGGCCCTCGATATTTTGAAAAACACACGATCCTTGTGATCGCAAAGGAAAAGCATGCACCCCTGGTTGACGTATACCGTGTTTGGCGTGGTGGCCGCCTTGGCCAGTATTGCGCTGTTCTTTTTCACGCTGACACGAGGGGCGTTGCTGGTGCGGGGTGCCTTGGGGCGCTTGCAACAGGAAGCCGCCCATGTCTACCCGATCTACTCCAACATGCGCCTGATCCGGCTGGTGGACTACCAGCCCATCATTGCTGGCATCCTGCTGTTCCAGTACAGCCGCCTGGTGTCCATCATCACGCACAGCCTCAAACGCACGGATTTGACCGGCCAGCAGGTGCTGATCACCTCCTGCGCCTTTGGCAATGTGATGCCGCGTGTGGTCAAGGCCGCGGTGCAGGCCGGGGCGTCCAAGGTGCTGGTGGCTGACATCATCCAGAACGAACTTGACCACGCCAAAAGCAAGTTGTTGGACTACACCGGCAAGATCACGTACCAGAAGGACGACGCCATCGCCATGAATCAGGCCGACGCCTCGGTCAGCGCCAATGTCATGTTTTTCCTGTTACACGAGCTGCCGCACCACCTCAAGATCGAGGCCTTGGCCGAGGCGATGCGGGTGCTCACCCCTGGTGGCAAGCTCTACCTGGCCGAGTTCCACCGCCCGCGCCCCTGGCTGCTGCGCGCCCTGAGCTGGACCTATTTCAAGGTGTTTGAGCCCTATGGCCTGGCGCTGTGGAGCACCCACGACCCGGTGAACCTGCTGCACGAGATGCCTGGCGTCAGCTGCGAGCGGCATGTGGTGTTTTTTGGCAACTTCCAGGTGATTGTGGCCACCAAAGCCGCCTGAGTCGGGTGCCCATGGGTCTGCTGCCAAGCAGGCCCGTGTTCTTCAGATCGACCCTCCGCAAGGCCTGTTTTTTTGGGGGGACGCCGTCGCGGCGCAGTCCTCATGCCAAAACTAGGAGTTGTGAATGGACAGAAAAACGGTCGAACCCATGACGGTGTTGTACGCAACACAGGAACTCACGATTCCGGAGGTCGGGCGTTACGCAGAGAAGTATCTGCCAGAGCTCATGGCCCAAGCCAAGCAGCGGGATTTGAAGGTTGTGGGGCCGTGGGTGTTCATTTCTTACCAGCTGCCCAAAAACGGCAAGGACCGCTACCGGGTGGAGTTTTGTCTTCCAATTGCACCGGCCGACAACCCGGTGGCGGGTGCGTTTCCCATCAAGTCACTGGGGCAATTTTCTTGCGCCTTTGTCCCTTACCACGGCGGGCTGCGGCAACTGTTTAGCCAAGGCTATCAGCCTTTGGTGCGCGACATGGTGGCGGCGAAGATGGCTTTCACCGGGGAGAGCAGAGAGGTTTATCACGCATGGAACGGACCGAACTCCCCTGACAACCGCGTTGAAATCCAGTTTGGTGTTGCCTGACATCTTTGCTGCGTTATTCCGTTCCCGTCTCTTCTTTTAAATCAGCAGCGGATCGACATCAATCGCCCAGCGCAGCAGGCCTTTGCACTGCGGCTGGCTGCGCATGGCGTGCAGGGTCGGTTGCCAGGCGTTCAAGAAGCGTTGCAAGGCCGCACGCGAGGGGCTCTCCAGCAGCATCTGGGCGCGCTCCACATTGGCCACACGCTGGATACTCATCGGCACCGCCGGGTAGAGCGTGATGTGTTCGCGCCAGGGCGCCAGCTCCGCCAGGCCGTCACAAGCGCTGCTGGCGCTGTTCAAAAAGGCCTGGGCGGCTTCCTGGGTGCGGGCATCTGCGCGCACCAGCGCCTGGAAGCTGAACGGTGGCATACCGGCCTGTTGGCGCTCCACCAGCTGTGAGGCGGCAAAAGCCGGGTAGTCGTGTTGTTTCAGCGTTTCATACAGCGGGTGCGTCGGGTGGAAGGTTTGCACCCACATCTCGCTGCGGCTGGTGTTGCTGGCGTCGCGCCCGGCGCGGCCCGCCGCCTGCATCAGCAGGCCAAACAGGCGCTCGGGCGAGCGGAAGTCGCTCGAGAACAAGGCGCCGTCGGGGTTGATCGCCGCCACCAGGGTGATGCGGCGAAAGTCGTGGCCCTTGGCAATCATCTGGGTGCCCACCAGCACATCGACTTCGCCCGAATGCACCTGCGCCAACTGGCTCTCGAGCGAACCTTTGAGTTTGGTGGTGTCGGCGTCGATGCGGGCAATGCGTACCGCGCTGCCGTCGGGGCGGCTCATGCTGCTAAGCAACAGAGCGAGTTGTTCCTCGAGTCGCTCGGTGCCGCGCCCCACTGGCGCGATGTCCAGGCTGCCGCAGTCCGGGCAGGCGCGTGGCACCCGTTCGGTGAAGCCGCAGTGGTGGCAGCGCAGCGTGCGGTCGATCTTGTGAAAGACGCGAAAGGCGCTGCAGTGTGGGCAATTGCTTTTCCAGTCGCAGTCGGCGCAGCTCAGCACCGGGGCGTAACCGCGCCGGTTCAAGAACACCATGCTTTGTTCACCACGTGTGATGCGCTGGCCAATCGCGTCAAGCAGCGGCGGCGAGATCACTGAGCCCTTGGGCTGGTGGTTCATGTCCACACGCCGCACCAGGGGAAGGATGGCATTGGCACCCACCCGGCTCGGCATCTCCAGCCGCATGTAACGCCCACCCTCGGCCGCCGGGCGGCTGTGGTACCAGCTCTCGAGCGAGGGTGTGGCCGAACCCAGCAGCACCTTGGCGCCCTCCAGCTTGCCGCGGTAGACCGCCAGGTCACGCGCTGAATAGCGGGCACCGTCCTGGCTTTTGTAACTCGGGTCATGTTCCTCGTCGACCACGATCAGTGCCAGATGTGGCATCGAGGCAAACACCGCCATGCGGGTGCCCAGCACAATGCGCGCGTTGCCGCTGTGCGCCGCCAGCCAGCTCGCCAGGCGCTGCGCCGGGGTCAGGCCGCTGTGCATCGACACCACCGCCTCCAAACCGTACTGGGCGCAAAAGCGGGCTTTGAAACGTTCTTCGAGCTGCGGCGTCAGGTTGATTTCGGGCACCATCACCAGCACCTGGCTGCTGTCCGAGCTTGCCAGCACATCGGCGGCGCAGCGCATGAACACCTCGGTCTTGCCACTGCCGGTGGCGCCAAACAGCAAAAACGGCCCAGGATTGTCATCAAATTGGCCGATAGCCCTTGTCTGCTCTGGGGTCAGTGCTACCAATTCAGGAATATCCTGAGGCGGCGTGGCGTCTGTGGCGGGTGCGGCCTGCGCCTTGAGCTGGCTCTTGGCTTTCTTTTTGAGTTTGCGCGCCAGCTGCAGGCTGCTGATGTCACGCAACTGCGGCGGCAGGGCGGCCAGCGCCACCTCTCCGGCCGAGCGCTGGTAATAACTCGCGGCAAAGTGGATCAGGGTGCGCCAGTGGACACTCAAGGGCGCCAGCGCGTCCAGCACCGCGGCCACCGGCCGCAGTTTGCTGGGGTCCATCGGCGGCGTGTCGTCGCTGATGGGCTGCTGCTCCCACACCACCCCAAGCAGCTCACGCTGGCCCAGCGGCACCCGCACCAAGGTGCCCGGGGGCAGGGCATGCTCACTGGTGTAACTCAGGGTACCGGCCATCTGGCTGTGTGCCGGGGTGTGGACCAGCACCGACACCAGGGTGGCGGCGACTGGCTCAGCTTGGGAGGGGGTGTTCAAGTGAACTTGCGAAATTCGCCTTAAGTCGTTGATTCTGCGAGGGTTTGAAGTTCATCCAAGTTTTCTGTGGATAACTTTGTTGATAGCTCGTCGATAGAGGCTGCCGGGCCTTGTAAATCAAGGGTTTTGTTAGCCTGCCCAAAAAACATGCAAAATTCAAAACCCTTTAAAATCAACCACTTACAACTGCTATGCGTTTGATAGTGTACTTGATAGGTGGGCTCGTGACCCGCACTGTGGTTCACCAATTTTGTGCATAAGTGGCAATTTTTTTTGCTGGAAACTGCCAAAAACAGGCCAAAAAGTGCTAGCCAGCCGCCAGCGCCTTAACTAGCAGGCGCCACGCATCAGGCGGGAATGTTTGTGCACCGCTTCAACCAAGGCCGCCACATGTTCGGGCGGGGTGTGCTGGCTGATGCCATGACCCAGGTTGAAGATGTGGGTCGGGCCAAAGCCGGGTCCGCTGTGCGGTGTGCCAAAGGCGTTGAGCACCTTGATGACCTCGGCCTCAATCGTTTCGGGTGGCGCAAACAACACGTTCGGGTCCAGATTGCCTTGCAAGGCCTTGCTGCCACCCGCAATGATGCGGGCCTTGGTCAGGTTGGCGGTCCAGTCCAGGCCAAGTGCGTTGCAGTCCAGCTGTTCCATCTCGTCGAGCCACAGGGCGCCGCCCTTGGTGAACACAATGCTCGGGATGGTGGCGCCCAGCCAGGTTTTGTGTAATTTGGCCAGCACACGGCGGGTATAGGCCAGGCTGAACTCCTGGAACGCGCCGTCGGCCAGCACACCACCCCAACTGTCAAACACCATCACCGCTTGCGCACCGGCTTCGATCTGGGTGTTGAGGTACAGCGCCACTGCGTCGGCGTTGATTTCCAGAATCTTGTGCATCAGGTCCGGGCGGCTGTACATCATGGTCTTGACCAGGCGGTAGTCGTCGCTGCCAGCGCCTTCGACCATGTAACAGGCCAGGGTCCAGGGGCTGCCGGAGAAGCCGATCAGCGGCACCCGGCCGTTGAGCGCCTTGCGGATCGAGGTGACCGCGTCAAACACATACTGCAGCTTGGCCATGTCGGGCACTTCAAGCTTGGCCACGGCGGCTTCGTCACGCACCGAGTGAGCAAACTTGGGGCCTTCACCCATCGCAAACGACAGGCCCAGGCCCATCGCGTCGGGCACGGTCAGGATGTCGCTGAACAAGATGGCCGCATCAATCGGGAACCGGTCGAGCGGCTGCAGCGTGACCTCGGTGGCGTAGTCCACGTTGGTGGCCAGGCCCATGAAACTGCCGGCCTTGGCGCGGGTGGCACGGTATTCCGGCAGGAAACGCCCGGCCTGACGCATCATCCACATGGGCGTGTAGTCAGTCGCCTGGCGCAAACAGGCACGCAAAAAAGTGTCGTTCTGGAGGGGGGCGAAGGAGGGTGTGGATGTGGTAGTCATGCTCGAATTGTCGCATTGTGTCGTGGCAGGTTGACACATGTAAACTCAAATTTGCCTTGATTCTTGATCTGGCGCAAGTGGCCAGCTCACCGTGACACACAGGCCACCCAGGCTCGAGGGCGCGGCCAGAACCTGCGCGCGGTAGACCTCTGCAATCCGCCGCACGATGGACCAGCCCAGCCCGCTGCCCTGTTGTCCGCTGCCCAGCCCCCGGAAAAACCGTTCGCCCAGGCGCGCCAGATCTGCGGGTGGCAGGCCCGGGCCGCTGTCGTTGACTTCCAGGTGCACCTGGCCCGCGCTGGTGTGCACACGCAGGCGGACCTGGGCGCCATCGGGGCTGTAACGCAGCGCGTTGTCGAGCAGGTTGCGGATCAGCACACCGGTGAGCATCTCGTCGGCGCTGATCGGGCCGGTGGCGCTGGTGTCCAGCGTCAGCACCTGCCTGCGGGCCAGTGCGCCGGGGGCCAGATCGGCGGCCACCCGCTGGGCAATCTGGCACACATCCACCCGAACACCCTGCGGCGGGTGGCCGGCGGTTTCCAGGCGGGACAGTGTCAACAACTGGGTCACCAGGTGGGTGGCGCGGTCACACCCGGCCAGTGTCTGGCGCAGCGCCTGGTCCCGCTCGGCCACGTTGGACCCGGCGCCCAGCGCCACCTGGGCCTGGGCGCGGATCGCGGCAATCGGTGTGCGCAACTCATGGGCGGCATCGGCGGTGAAGCGTCGTTCAGCCACCATCATCTGACCAATACGCGCCAGCAAGCTGTTGAGTGAGGACACCACCGGCGCCATCTCGCTGGGGGTGTCGGTGATGACCAGCGGCGCCACGCTCTGCGGCTGGCGCTGGGCGAGCGCCTGGCTCAGGGTGCGCAAGGGGGTCAGGCTGCGGCGTACCGCCAGCCAGCCCAGCAGCGCAAGCACCGGCAGGGCGACCAGCAAGGGCATCAGCAGCGACTGCATCATCGCCCACAGGATCGACCGGCGCGAGCGCAACTGCTCGCCCACAAACACCTGCACATCGCCCTCCTTGCCCTGGGCGCCAAACACGCGCCAAGTGCCCCTGTCGGGCAGTTCCACCGTGGCAAAACCACGCAGCTGCGGCGACATCGGTGTGTCGGGGGCGGTGCCGGAGTGCAGCGTTAACTTGCCATCGTGAAACACCTGGAACGCCACCCGGGTGGCGTATTTGTGCAAGGTGGGGGCGTCCGGGTGCTCGTCATCGCCCAATGTGTGGCGGCGATGGGGTCTGTGGCTGCGCTCAACGGCATCGGCGTCGGTCTGCTGGGCCACCAGCAGCGCGGCTGATTGCGCCAGGTGGGCGTCGAGCAACTCGTCGAGTTCATGGCGGGTATCCACCCAGGTCAACACCGCCGCCGACACCCACACCCCAAAAATCAGCAGCAGCAACAGCACCAGCAGGCGCGCCTGCAAGGAGGCCAGCCGCTTGAACAGGCTCATGCTGCGGGCGCCACCGGCGTGTCTTTGGGGGGCATCAGGGTGTAGCCGACACCACGCACGGTCTGGATCAGGTCGGCCTGCAGCTTCTTGCGCAGGTGGTGGATGTGCACCTCCACCGCGTTGCTTTCCACCTCATAACCCCAGCTGTAGAGCTGCTGCTCCAGCTGTTCGCGCGACATGACCCGTTCGGCGTTGAGCATCAACACATGCAAGAGGTCAAACTCACGCATCGACAAACCCACAGCCTGCCCGGACAACGTGACGGTACGCGCTGCCAGATTCACCTGGAGCGCACCACAGCTCAGCAGGTCTTGTGTGTGGCCGTGGGCGCGGCGCACCAGCGAGCGCAGGCGTGCGCCCAGCTCAAACAGGTCCACCGGTTTGACCACATAGTCGTCGGCGCCGCCGTCCAGCCCCTTGATGCGGTCGGGCACCGCGTCACGCGCGGTCAGGATCAGGATCGGCAGGGTGATCTTCTGGCGCCGCACCGACTGCAGCACCTCCATGCCGTCTTTGAGCGGCAGGCCCAGGTCCAGCACCGCGGCCTGGTGTTTGTCGTAGCCGATCTCGCGCTCGGCGGCCAAGCCGTCACGCACCCAGTCCACCAGAAAACCCTGCTGGCGCAGCCCGGTGCGCAGGCCGTCGCCCAACAGGGGGTCGTCTTCAGCAAGCAGGATACGCATGGTGTGGGTCGGACGTTTGTGGGGCCCCCATCGTAGCCGCTGGGCGTGCAGACGCGGGGGCCTGGTTTTCATGACGGGCGGCTCTTGGTGCTGGGCTGGGGCACTTGCATGGCACCGTCTTCAAACGTGCCTGCGTCGGCATCACTGTGGCAGGCGGCGCAATTGGCTTTGCTTTTGACCAGCGGGTTGGCCCAGTCGGCGGCTGACATCTCACGGTGTTTTCTGATCCAGTAAGGCGTTTCGGTGATGCGCTGCGGGGCTGCCTCGGGCGGGATGGATTGCCCGATCTTGTAGGCGGCTTCGGTTGCCTGCTGCTCGGCGGCGTTGTCCACCATAAATGCCAGCACCGCGCTGATGGTGGCTTCATCCAGCGCCAGGTCGGAGCCAAAGTGCTGGTCCTGCTCGGTCATCATCTTCTGCCAAGAGCGTGCGGGCAAGAGCGAGGGGTGAAACACCTCATGGCAACTGCCACATTCCTCGCGCCACACAGCGTTGTCGGCCAGGGTGGGGCCCACAAACGGCACCTGGCGCACCACGGTCTGGCCGGTCAGTGCCGCCCACTGGTTGTGTAGCGCATACGCAAACCACCAGCCACCAAAACCCAGCACCAGCAGCAACATCACCCAGGCCACCCGCTTGTGTGGCTGGCCCTCCGGGGTGTCCGGGCTGGCCAGCTTGTGGCCGTCGACCATGGATCGCGCCAGGTTCTCCTTGTGCACCCGGCTTTCCATCAGCACACCGGTGATGTGCACACCCACCAGCACCAGCATCACGGTGGCGGCCAGCTCATGCAGTTGCTGGAAACCATCCCCCTGCGCAAACGTGAACCAGCCCGCCGCCGGGCCATGGCGCTCTTGCGCGCCCAGCAGCAAGATGCCGGTCACACCAATCACCAAGGTGAGCGCCAGAAACAGGTAGACCGCCAGGCTGCCGGTCGGGTTGTGGCCCACATAACGGGCCGCGCGGCCCGCCATCACCTCTTTCAGATAGGCCAAGCCACGCGAGGGGCTCAGCGCAAAACTGGCAAAACGTGAAAAGTGCGAACCGGCAAACCCCCACAGCACCCGAAAAGCCACCAGCCCCAGCATCAGGTAACCACAAAACACGTGCACCGCCAGCCAGGGGTCTGACTCGGCGGTGAGCCAGGCCACCGCAAAACTGCCAGCCAGCGTCCAGTGGAACAAACGGGTGGGAAAGTCCCAGATCAGCGTGGGCTGCAAAGGTTTATCAATAGGGCTCATTTGGGAATACGGACGGTGTCCTCGTCAAACTCGCCTTTGTCAGCGTCACGGTGGCAGGCGATGCAGTTGGACCGGCTTTTGACCGAAGCCCGTTTCCACACGGCCGGGTCAATTTCTTTGGCGCGGTGTTTGGAGGTGTACCAGCCGCTCTCTGTGATCTTGAGCGGCGCGGTGTTGGCCGTCCAGCGGTTGGAGGCGTGTTTGACCAGGTAATTGGTGATCTCGGTGGTGTCAGCGGCAGACAACGAGGCGTCGGTGCCAAAGTGTTGGTCCAGCTCGCCCATCATCTTTTGCCAGGACGCTGCGGGCAACAAACCGGGCGGGAACGCCAGGTGGCAGCTGCTGCATTCAGCCTGCCATTTGGCGTTGTTTTGCGCCGGCATCACCGGGCGGCCCCGGTCTTCACCGTTGTATTTGGCCTGGGCGCTCAAGCTGCCAAGCGCCAGCGTGAAGATCGTGGCGAGGGTCCATAGTGGGTGGTGTGACATCGTGCGCCCTTCCTTCTTATTTGACCGACAACACATAACTCATGAAGTCGCCTTTTTCCTGCGTGGTGCAGGCCCGGCCCAGCGCGTCATTGCAGTTGCGTTTGAACCACTTTTCGACCTTGGCCGCGTCGGTGAAACGCTGCGGGTTCACGCTGGGTGCCATCGGTTCGATGACCTTGTTGGACTTGGCGTGTTGACCAGCGTTTTTGGGGGAATCGGAGTGGCAGGACGAACACGCCAACTGGTTCGGCCCTTGTGTTGTGTAGAGCTTTTGCCCGGCAGCGGCGCTGAAGTCCTTGAACGCGGGGTTCTCGGTTTTTGCCTGGGCTTTGTAGCTGTCCAGGATCGGGTTGGCGTTGGCCAGCAGCGGCAGGGCAACTGCCAGGCTGGTGAACAGCGTGCGGAAGTGGTGTTGGAATTTCATGCTTGACCCTCAGTGATGAACTGGGGACAAGCTTAAAAAGGGCGTCTTAAGAAAGTCTTATCGGGCGGGGCGCTGATCGGATCAGGAACATGTAGGAGATATAAAAATCATAGCTGCATTCCCTTTTGATATGAGGGCTGCAGGCTGATTTCTTATGATTGGCGTGATGTGTGCCTGTGCGGCGGCTTGCGATCCAAACAGCGGCTGTCCGTGGGTGTCCTGTCCAAAGCGCGCCAGCAGTTTTGATTCAAATAACTTGGTGTTGAAACAGAGCAGGTATCAACACCTGCAAAATGCTAGTAGCGGCCATTCGTGGCAGGCCTTATGTCTTGTCATTTCTCTACAGAGATGAACGAGCTTAACCTACGTTCCGGGGAAAAATCCGTAGTTCATCGATACTTCGCTTAACAGGAGGAAACGTGCTATGTCAATGGATTACAAGCAGTATCAGGAAGAAGTAACAGCCGACGTTGCGAAGATCATCGCCGATGCGAGTTGCCAACCAATCCTTTTCATCGGTTCCGGGTTCACGAAGCGCTATGCGAAAGGACCAAGCTGGGAAGAGCTTCTTGGAATACTTGCAAAGAAGTGCCCGCAGATCGACAAAGATTTTGCGTACTACAAGCAGTCCCACGGCAACGATCTGATGAAGATTGGTTCAGTGTTCTCACAGCTCTATCACGAATGGGGTTGGAACGCTGGAAAGAAGCATTTCCCACCACAGTACTTCGTAGCAAACGCTCCAAGAGATATTTTCATCAAACACGTGATTGGAGAAATCCTCGCTGGCCTCGGCCCCGACGCCAAAGGTTCGTATGGCTCTGCTGAGCTTGATGCAGAAATTGCCGCTCTTAAGGCGATCAGCGCTCATGCCATCGTGACCACCAACTATGACGAAGTAATCGAACCACTATTTCCCGACTATGAGCGAGTCATCAGCCAACAGATTCTCCGAAAGCCTTTCCTTTCCATCGGCGAGATCTTCAAAATTCACGGCTGCATTTCAGATCCCGAAAGTATCGTTATTAATGAAGCGGACTACGCGCGCTTTGAGGATGACCACAAGTACCTGAGTGCAAAGCTGCTCACCTACTTCATTGAACACCCGTTGGTGTTCATCGGTTATCGAGCCAACGACCCAAACATCAAAAAGATTCTTTCGGACGTGGACAGGATGATCCGGGCACAGGAGTATGAGCTCGTCCCGAATATCTATATTTTGGAATGGGATCCGACTCAGAACGAAGCCTCATACCCACCACGTGACAAGGTCTTGGCTGTCACCGCCGAACGCAACATCCGAATCAAGAGCATCACCGCGAACTCGTTCGAATGGGTCTTCAAAGCGTTCGGTCAGGCTGGCAACCTCGCCAAGATCGACACGAAGCTTTTGCGGGCGTTAATGGCTCGTGCAGTTGATCTGGTCCGATCAGATATCCCGAAAAAGCACGTCGAGATCGACTTCAAGATGCTTGAGCACGCCGTCGAGACAGGTGAAAACTTCGCAAATTTATTTGGGGTCACGTCTGTTGGTGATTCATCAAAGATCAACCTGACACACAAATATGTCATTAGCGAGGTTTACAAAATGCTTGACTTACCAAGCTGGAAACGTGTCAATGATCTCATCAAGAAGATCGAAGACGAGACGGGCATGAATATCAAGAGCTATGACAACAAGTACCATGTGAATGTGAAGTTCGGCGTCGCTGAAACCAGTAAGTCGCATAAATACTCAGATGCCTTCATCGACCTGCTCAGAAAAGTGATTGCGAACCAGCCGTACAAAGTTGATGCCGACGAAATCACGGTCGCTTCTTCCAAAAAGTAGTGACAACAGATGACTGTTAAAGCTGCAATCCCGGCACCCGTTTCAGGCCAACTCTCTTTTTCACTCAATGGGGTTGAATAGGAAAAAACGACAACCCCAGCGGAGCTTTGCATGGTTGGTACATCGCGTACACCGGCACGCCGCTGCGCCTCAGCTCGGTCAACAGTTTGCCCTGCTTGCCGAGTGCCTAGGCTAACCGCCAGCTGTTAGCGTTGGTGCCAACACTAGCGTAGCTGGGCTCTAAAGAGTGCAGCACATTTTGGCCAATAGCCCTCACCAGTAAAGGCGAGATAGCTATGGATAGTGCAGCATGGGGCGGCAGGCTTTCCGCCCCATGCTGGGTTTATTTTCCAAACAACTGGGTAACGTGTTGCCACAAACGCAGCAGCAGGCCCGCGCGTTCCACATCGGTCAGAGCGGTGAGTGGGGCTTCACCGATCGGCTTGCCGTTGGCGGTGGCGACCACCTTACCGACCACAGCGCCCTTGGTCAGCGGTGCCTCCAGGTCCGACTTGAGTTCCACCGCGGTCTGCACTTGCTGGCCGCGCGGCACGGTCAACAGCCACGGTGTGGCCAGGCCTGCGTCGACCGTGTCTGCCTTGCCGAAGCTGAGCTTGGCCTTGGTGACCACGGTGTTGGGTTGAATCGGGGTGGCCTTCTCAAACGTGCTGTAGCCCCAACCCAGCAGCGTGCGCGTCTGATCAGCCCGTGCCTGGGCGCTTTGGGTGTTGAGGATGACCGATATCAGGCGCATGTTGTTGCGCTTGGCTGAGGTGACCAGGCAGTAGCCGGCGGCGTCCGTGTGGCCCGTCTTCAGCCCGTCAACGGACGGGTCGGTGTAGAGCAGGGCGTTGCGGTTGCCTTGTTTGATGCCGTTGTACTTGAACTCGCGTTCCGCGTAGATCGGGTAGTAGTCCACGCTGTCGCGGATGATGGCGCGTGCCAGGATGGCCAGGTCACGCGCCGACGACTTGTGGTCCGGGTCGGGCAGGCCGGTGGGGTTCATGAAATGGGTGTGCGTCATGCCCAGGCGCTGGGCTTCGGCATTCATCAGCTTGGCAAAACCCTCTTCGGAGCCAGCCATGTGCTCGGCAATCGCTTTGGAGGCGTCGTTGCCCGACTGGATGATGATGCCGCGCAGGAGGTCGATCACCGTGGCCTGGCTGTTGAGTGGCAGGTACATACACGACTCGGCGCTGGAGCCTCGGCACCAGGCGTTTTCGCTCACCGAAACCAGGTCGTTTGCTTTGAGTTTGCCGGTGCGTAATGCCTGCTCGACGATGTAGCTGGTCATCATCTTGGTCAGCGAGGCGGGTGGCAGTGCTTCGTCAGCGTTGGCCGAGGCAAGCACCTCGCCGGAGTCGAAGTCCATCAACAGCCAGGCTTTGGCGGGCAGTGCGGGCGGCGTACCTGCCAAGCTGTTGTCTGCAGCCAGTGGCGGCAGGGCGTTGGCGGCAGCGGCGACCTTTTTGGTGGCGGTGGCTTTGGTGGCGTGATGCGCAGGTTTGGTCGCTTTGTGTGTTGCCGCGAAGCTGGCGGAGCCAGGAAACATGGAGCCAGCAGCGATGGCGAGAACGATAGGGAGAAGGGAAAAAGTCTTGTTTTTCATGGTGTTTTCAGGAGGAGCGAGCATTGTCGCGGATCAATGTGAAGCGTTGAGGGGGCACAACGGCCCTCAGGACGGAGGTTTTTGGGGGCTGATCACGGCAAAACAGCAGGGAGAAGGCGCCTGTGAGCGCTGCGCGTGGGGACGAGGGCAGTGCTCAAGCAGGCAGTGTAAAAATTCGTAACATGGGTGTTGTCGTCAAGCGGGCGCTTTCCACAGCTCGGCTGGCGCGTGTGCAGGGGGAGATCACAAGCCCACCATCGCGCCCCGCACATCGGCCACCGACAAGATCTCTGACAGCACCACCGGTGCTTTGCCGGGCTGGTACATCACATACACCGGCACGCCGTTGCGCCCCAGTGCAGCCAGCGCGGTGGTGATGGCCGGGTCGCGGCGGGTCCAGTCGGCGCGTAACAGCACGACTTTTTTGGCGTCCAAGTCGGCCAGTAAGTCGGTGTTGGCCAGGGTGGTTTTTTTGTTGTACTGGCAGGTCACACACCAGGCGGCGGTGAAGTCCACAAACACCGGGGAGCCACTGGCCAGCAGCTCGTCCACCTTGCCGGGCGCCCAAGCCTGCCACCGGCTGTTGGTGCTGGTGCTGGCGGTGCTGTTGGGCTCCGCAAAATGCACAACATTTTTGCCGATAGCCCAGGTCAGTGTTAGCAGGATAGCTATGGATACTGCAGCAACCGGCAGGCGTGTCGCACCACGCAGCGTGAACGCCCAGATCACCAGCGCCAGGCTTACCAGCAGCGCCAGCAGGGCGCCTGCGCCGTCGATGCCAGTTTGTTGACCCAGCACCCACACCAGCCAGACCACGGTGGCAAACATCGGGAAGGCCATGGCGCGGCGGAAGGTGTCCATCCAGGGGCCGGGGCGGGGCAGTTTGCGCGCCAACGCCGGTGACCAGCTTGCCGCCAGATACGGCAGCGCCATACCGACACCCAGCGCCGCAAACAGCAGCAGCGCCTGTAACGGCGGCAAGGCCAGCGCCAGCCCAAGTGATGCACCCATGAATGGCGCGGTGCAGGGCGAAGCAATCGCCACCGCGAGCACGCCCGACAGAAAGGCGTTGACGGCAGGGTTGCTGGACTGCAGCGTGGCCAGGCGGCTGGGCAGCAGCTGGCCAAACTCAAACAGCCCGGCCAGGTTCAGACCGATCAGCGTGAATAGCGCTGCCAGCGCCGCTACCACGGCGGGTGATTGCAGCTGAAAACCCCAGCCCAGTTGTTCACCCGCGCTGCGCAGCACCAGCATCAGTGCACCCAGCGCCAGAAACGACAGCACCACCCCGGCGCTGTAGGCCAGGCCGCTCATACGGTGGCCGTGCCGGTCGTCGGCATGGCGGGTGAAGCCCACCACCTTGATCGCCAGCACCGGGAACACACAGGGCATCAGGTTCAGCAACAGGCCGCCCAGCAGCGCACCAAACAGCGCCAGCCAGAAGCTTGTTGGCACGGCGGGTGCGGCTGGGATGGGTTTCAGTGCCGGATTGAGCTGGGGCTGCGCCACCTCAGCCTGGCCGGGCGGTGGGTTGGCGGGCCAACTGCCGGTGATGGGCGCGGTGGTGACGAAGCCATTGCGTTGCCCGGCCACGTCAGACACCAGCACCACCGGCAGCGCCGTGGGGCTGTCGCTGCGATGCGGTGAGATCGGCAGGCTGGCGGTCCATACCGCGCCTGACCAGGCTTGGGTCCAGGGCGCGCCCGCGTCCACCAGCTCGGTGACTTCTGGGAACAGCTCCAGCTTCTGGCCCTGCAGGGTGGTCGGCAGGCCGCTCACGGTCAGTTTCAGTTGCTGGCCTTCGATGTTGATCTGGCTTTGGCCAGCCAATGGTTTGGGGCTGGCCTGGAAACTGGCCTCAAACACACCTGCGTTAAGCGCTGTAGAGCTTTTGGTGGGCAGACGCAGCACAAATTCACCGTCCTGCGGCACACATTCGAGTTTGCAGACCAGCCAGCTGGCCTGTAACTTGACCTCCAACTCAGAAGACAGCGGTGAGGGTTTGAAGTCGGGCGTGATCGTGAGCGGCACCGGCAGCAGCACCGTGCCGTTGAAGCCATAGGTCACCAGGTTGCCGGTGGGCAGGATCTTGGGCGTGGGCCAGGCAATGTCACCCGCCAACACACCGGTGGGCAAGGTCCAGCTCAGGCTGGTGGGCTGGCCCGAGTCGCCCGAGTTTTTCCAATAGGTGTGCCAGTGTGGCTGGTGGGCCAGTTGCAAGCCAACCCAGACGGTTTTGCCAGGGTCGATGCCGTCTGGCGCGTAGGCCATCAGTTCGGCGCGCACCTGTTCGGTGGTGACCACGTTTGTGATGCTTTTTGGCGCCTGAGCCCAGCTGGATAAAGGGCTGATAGCTATGAATAAAGCAGCAATCAGCCAGCGGGTCAGGTTCTGTGGAAACGTCATAAGACTCTCAGAGTCGGGTGGCGGCGCAGAGTTCCGGGGGGCGTGGTTCTCGCCAACGAAGGTGGGCTGCCAGGTGCCACGCCAGGGGAGTGATCGCGACAACGTTCTCGCTCAGTGCGCCGAGGAAATGTGATTTTCGAGAAGGTCACGCGGCTTTGACCTCGCTCAGCAGATCTGGGTGACGATCCAGTAGCTTGAACAGTTTGACCAATGCCAGCGGCGGCTTGGTTTTGCCGTTCTCATAGCGCGAGAAGGCATTGACACCACCGCCGAATAGTTCGGCGGCCTGCCGTTGGTCAAGGTTGAGTTTTCGGCGTACCTGGGCGATATAGCCGGGATCAATGTAGGCGGCATTCACCTGACGTTGAAACAGGCCGACCAACTCGCTGTAGCGGTCGCCGTGCTCACGGTTCAAGACGACTTCGCCGCACGCGGGGCAATAGTCGCCCGTCACCGCAGGGATCGTGCTTGTTTCACCCTTGTAGATGTAGGGTAGGTCGCGTGTGTCGTGGATGAGTTCCGCCGCACCGCAGCATGGGCATTTCATGGTCACAGCTCCTTAAAAGAAACGATCAACACGTCATCAATGACGGTCAGCTTCAGGTACACCTCAGCGCCGCTTGTTGCCTTGGCGTGGTACACATCCTGCCAAACCGTGTGATCGGCATGGGTGGTCATGCTCTTGTAGAAGTTGGCGGGATGGAGCGCCAAGACAATGGCACACATCCCGGCCAGGTCGTTGATGCCAAGCTCACGCGCCCCGTTGTAGGCGCTGGCTGTCGCCCTGACTTGCCCTGCTTCTACAAAGGCTTTAACAACTGGCAGTTTGCAGTGTGGGGTGCCTTTTTCCATGTGAGCATGATAACCTAATAGGTTAATTTATCCGGTGGCTCAATTCGAACTCCGGCGGTGGATGCGGCAGGGTGCCGGCTCAATACGGGTTCTCAAACCCCAGGCGCGCCATGATTTCGCTTTCGCGCAGCTCCATCACCTGCGCGTCCTCGTCCTCGTCGTGGTCCCAGCCCTGGGCGTGCAAGGTGCCGTGCACCAGCAGGTGGGCGTAGTGTTCTTCCAAGGTTTTGTTTTGCTCTTTGGCCTCTTTGGCGACGACCGGTGCGCACAACACCAGGTCGGCGGTGACGATGGGTTCCTGGGTGTAGTCAAAGGTCAGCACGTTGGTGGCGTAGTCCTTTTGCCGGTAGTCGCGGTTCAGGGCTTGGCCTTCTTCCGCGTCAACGATGCGCACGGTGATTTCGGCGTCGTCCTGCAGCGCGTGGCGAATCCATTTGATGACTTTGTGGCGCGGCAGCGCGGCGCGGTGTAATTCGGCATCTGGCAGTTTGCCAAATTGCAGGGAAAGGGTGAGTTGGTTCATGGTGCGGTCAGACGGGTGTGTATAAGAAATGGGCCTCTAGCCCTCGATTCATAAGGGCTGATAGCTATGAATAATGAAGTGTCCGGGTTCAAGGCGTGGCCTTGCGGCTGCGTACACGTGGCGCCACCGGTGTGGGCATCGGGTCGGCATCCAGGCGCGGGTGCGGGTTGAAGCGGCCCGGCGCGTCGTAGGCGTCCACAATGCGGGCCACCAGCGGGTGGCGCACCACGTCGGCGCTGGTCAGGCGGCACATGGCGATGCCGTCCACACTGCGCAAGACGCGTTCGGCGTCGATCAGGCCGCTGAGCTGGTCGGCGGGCAGGTCGATCTGGCTCACGTCGCCCGTCACCACCGCCTTGGAGCCAAAACCGATACGCGTCAGAAACATCTTCATCTGCTCAGGTGTGGTGTTTTGCGCCTCGTCCAGGATCACAAACGCGGTGTTGAGCGTGCGCCCGCGCATGAAGGCCAGCGGCGCAATCTCAATCGTCTGGCGCTCAAAGGCTTTTTGCACTGCTTCAAAACCCATCAGGTCATAGAGTGCGTCGTAGAGCGGGCGCAGGTAGGGGTCGATCTTTTGCGCCAGGTCACCGGGCAGGTAGCCCAGGCGTTCTCCGGCCTCGACCGCCGGGCGCGTCAGCACAATGCGCTGCACCGTGCTGCGTTGCAGGGCGTCCACGGCCATGGCGACGGCCAAATAGGTTTTGCCAGTGCCAGCCGGGCCAATGCCAAAGGTGATGTCGCAGCTGGCGATGCAGTCCAGGTAATGCGCCTGGTTCATCGAGCGCGGTTTCAGGTCAGCACGACGCGTTTTAAGGGATGGGCCATCGGCGCCATTGACATCACCGTCACCCGAGAGCATCAGCTGCACCGTGCGGGGCTCAATCGGGCGCGCCGCCATCTCGTACAGCGCCTGCAGCATTTCCATGGCGCGCTGGGCGTGGATCTTGAGGCCTTCCACCTTGAATTGCTCGTGCCGGTGTGCAATGCGGACCTGCAGCGCGGTCTCGATGGTGCGCAAATGTGCGTCCATCGGGCCACACAGGTGGCTCAGGCGGGTGTTGTTGGGTGGCGAAAACAGGTGGCGAAGGATCACGTTGATAATTCTCTGAGTAGGGGCGGCGGTTTCACCGTCCAGTGGGGTTGGGCCAACATGCCGTGGCTGGCAGCTGGGTTGTTGGGCCTGCCTGCCTGGGCCGATTTTCCGTCAGACCCAATGACTTCTTGATTGAATAGGTAATAAAGATGATTGGCAAGCTCACCGGTACGCTGGACAACAAAAACCCGCCCGAGGTCATCATCGACTGCCACGGCGTCGGTTACGAGGTGCTGGTGCCAATGAGCACCTTCTACAACCTGCCCGAGATCGGCACCAAGGTCACGCTGTTGACGCACTTTGTGGTGCGTGAAGATGCACAGATTCTGTACGGCTTTGCCAATACGGCCGAGCGTGAGGCGTTCCGCCAGCTGATCAAGATCAGCGGTGTCGGGCCACGCACCGCACTCTCGGTGTTGTCGGGCATGAGTGTGACCGAACTCTCACAAGCCATCACCCTGCAAGAGGCGGGTCGCTTGATCAAGGTGCCCGGCATCGGCAAAAAAACCGCCGAACGCCTGCTGCTCGAACTCAAAGGCAAACTTGGGCCAGACATTGGTGTGGTGGCCAGCGTGGCCAGCGACGCCCAGGCCGACATCCTGCAGGCCCTGCTGGCGCTGGGCTACAGCGACCGCGAAGCCGCCGCCGCCCTCAAAGCCCTGCCGCAGGACGTGGGCGTGAGCGACGGCATCAAGCTGGCCCTTAAGAGCCTGGCGAAATAAACCCGTCAGCCCGCGCTACTGTGCGCTGCGCACCGGCCGGTTGTTGAGCGGCTGCACCGGGCGGGCGTTGTTGGGGTAGAGCTGCTGGAACAGGCGCAGCTGCGCCTGACTGATCTGGGTGGGTTGTTTGAGCACCATCCACAACACGCCTTCGGTACACGGTGGCGTGGTCAGTGAGCCCATGAACTGGTAATAACGCTGGTCTTTGGGCAGCAGCTCACTCAGGTCGATCAGCCCGGCCGGGGTGCGCACCGTGTCATTCACATCCAGCGGCATGTAGGTCCAGACCTTGTCGATCAGGGTATTGGCCACGCCCGGCTCCAGCAGCACCGCCACCACCGCCAGTTGGCCTTCGGCATTGCGGTGCACCAGGTGGGCCACCATCGCAAAGTTGCGGTAGTTGACCTGTTCTTCAGACGGGGTGTGGAAGTGGAACTGCAGCAGCGCATAGGTGCTGCCGCGCACGGTGAGGGTGTTGTTGCCCTGCAGATTGACCTGGATGGTGTGGCCGTTGTTGACCACCACACCGTTGGAGGGTTGGTAGTTGAATTGCAGGGCCTCGGCCGGGCCTTGCAGCGTGGTGGTGTCGTCGATGTTGATCGGTGACTGGCGCTGGCCCGCCGCGCAGGTGCTGAACTCTGGCTGCAGCTTGCTCCAGGCCTGTGGCCCGGTGGTGCCCGAATAACTCCAGTGCACCTCACCATGGCCGCTGTCAGCTTTGTCGTGTGCAGCTGCTGGCGCTGTGTGGCCGGTCATCGCGGCGGCCTTGGCCCGGATGTACTCGCGGCTGTCGCGTGGGTTGATCACCGGCCCGTGCGCGACCGGGGCGGGGCGTCCGACCACAGCGGGTGGGCGCACCACGGCAGCTGGTGCGGCGGCGGGCTCGGGCATGACCACTTCTTCTGCTTTGGCGCGGCTGCTGGCCGGAGCAGGTGTTGTTGATCGGCTGGGGCTGCTGGTTTTGGGCGCGGGTTCGGGTTTGTCCGAGATCACCAGGGTGAGTTTTTTGCGGTCGATCAGTTTGTCGCGCAGGGCTTTTTTGATGTCCTGTCCCAGGTCAACCGGTTCGGCCTCGGTGGCTGCTTCCACCGGGGCCGAGGCTTTTTTGGCCGGGGGCTTGGCAGCGGTGCTTGGTTTGGCGCTGTGGTCAGCGGTATCGGCCGCGTGGCTTACCGACCAGCCACCGGCACACATCAAGCCACCGAGCATCAGCGCCCAGGCCAGGCGCGACCCACGGGCGTGAAACCGGCTGGCGGCCAACACCAGGCTGTGTGGTCTGGGCTGCTGCAGGGTGGGGGGTGTGTTCATGTCAAGTCCCGGGCTGATTGACGGCGGTGAAAAGGGGGCATGGCATGTTATCGGCAAAACTGGCCGGTGTATTGAGCGCTATAGTGCCTGTTTTGCCCAGAAACCGAGCCCGCAGTGAGTATCCAAACCGACGATTTTGCCCCGGCGCCCGCCAAACGGGTGGTGTCCAACGCACCCGCCTCGCCCAACGAGGAGGCGATTGAGCGCGCCCTGCGCCCCAAGTTGCTGGACGACTATGTGGGCCAGGTCAAGGCACGCGAGCAGCTGGAGATTTTCATCAGCGCCGCCAAAAAACGCGACGAAGCGCTGGACCATGTGCTGCTGTTTGGCCCGCCCGGTCTGGGCAAAACCACGCTGAGCCACATCATCGCCGCCGAACTTGGCGTGAATTTGCGCCAGACCAGCGGCCCGGTGTTGGAGAAACCCAAGGATCTGGCGGCACTGCTGACCAATCTGGAAAAAAACGATGTGTTGTTCATCGACGAAATCCACCGCCTGAGCCCGGTGGTGGAGGAAATCCTCTACCCCGCGCTGGAGGACTACAAGATCGACATCATGATTGGGGAAGGCCCGGCGGCGCGTTCCATCAAGCTTGATTTGCAGCCTTTCACCCTGGTGGGCGCCACTACCCGTGCGGGCATGTTGACCAACCCGCTACGCGACCGTTTTGGCATCGTGGCGCGTCTGGAGTTCTACACGCCCGAGGAGCTGGCGCGCATTGTCAAACGCAGCGCCGGTCTGCTGAATGTGCCGACCAACCCCGAAGGCGGTTTCGAGATCGCCCGGCGCAGCCGTGGCACACCACGCATCGCCAACCGGCTGCTGCGTCGGGTGCGCGACTATGCGGATGTCAAAGGCATCGGTGAAATCACGCTGGACATCGCCAACCGCGCACTGGCCATGCTCGACGTGGACCCGCAAGGCTTCGATTTGATGGACCGAAAGTTGTTGGAGGCCGTGATCCACCGCTTTGACGGCGGCCCGGTTGGCCTGGACAACATCGCCGCCAGCATCGGTGAAGAGCGTGAAACGATTGAGGACGTGATCGAACCCTACCTGATCCAGCAGGGTTACCTGCAACGCACCCCGCGCGGCCGTATTGCCACCCTGGCCGCCTACCGGCACCTAGGTGTGACGCCGCCCGCGAACCAGGCCGGTGGGGTGGACCTGTTCAGTGTCTGAGTTGGGCTGGTTTGTCTGCGGGTTTTATAGAAGAAATGGGCCTCTAGCCCTTTTGGAACATGGGCTGGCAGCTATTGATTGAATAGTTTCTGTGGTGTCCGGTTCAGACCACGGGCTCACAACGGACCTCGGTCTTCACCGAGTTGGCGATGTAACAAGCCTCGTGTGCCTCATGGTGCAAGGCTTCAATCTGCGCGCGGGTTGGTTGTTTCTCGCCAGAAAAGCTGACGGCCGGGCGCAAGGTCACCACCGTCATGGCCAACTTGCCTTGGTCGTTTTTGGCCATGACACCCACGGCTGAGTCCTGGTAGCGGTCCACACAGAAGCGCTGTTTGGCCGCGATCGACAGAAACCACAACATGTGGCAGCTCGCCAGCGAGGCGACAAAAGCCTCTTCCGGGTCGATGGCCGCTGCATCCGACATCGGTAGTGGCACCACATGGGGCGAGGATGACCCCGCTACTTCCACGCCGCCATCAAAACGCAGCAGGTGTTTGCGGCTGTAGCGGTTGTCCAGGAAGTCCTGGCCCTCGCGCTGCCACACGATCTCGGCGGTGTACTGTGCCATGTGAGATTCTCCTGGTGCTGCTGAAAAAAGGTGTCCAAAAAGCCGGTGAGATTGTCCACAACGGGTGCACAACGTCAGCGTGCCGTGGCCGGTGGGGCGCACCAACCACGGGGCTCAATGCTGATGCATCGCCTCCTTGGGCATCTCCGAGTGGTCCGACGTCTTGTGGCCTGCCACCACCGGCTTGGCCTGTAGACGTGTGAATCGGGTCTGCACCCCGGTTTGTCCGGGCACCGGGGTAATCGATACCACCGCCTGTGTGCCCGGTTTGGGGCGCTGCGCCAGGCTGCCTGCCAGGGCGTTGTCGCCCTGGGGGCTCAGGCTGACCTGGGTGCGGTGGGTGCCGCTCACGAAGCTGACCGAGCCGCTGGCCTGAGCGGTGTTGATCTTCTGGCCCAGGTGGTCGGTCACATACACCTGAACCGGCACCCCCTGGCCAGCCACGGCGGCAGGCGCTACCACCAGTTCAAAGTGGTAGATGCCTGCCATGCGCAACTGGCCACCGTGGGCAGAGACCATCGCGTCCAGCGTGGCCTCGTCATGGGCCCAGGCGGGGCTGACAAGGGTGCTGGCGGCCCACACCGCCGCGACGCACAAGGGGGCAAATCTGGAAAGCTGCATGGTCGGGTCCTTGGTTCACAAAGAAGGGTGGAGTCTGGCCAGGTTCAATGAGTTCCGTGTCAGCCTGTTGCTGGGCCAGGCTGCTTTGCCGGTTTGTATCAGGATTTGGCCTTCAGCCCAGATCCTTCCTGGGGTTGCAGCTATGGTTTTAGTGGTTTTCAGGTGGCGCCGTTGTGGCGTTTGGTGTGGGTTGCCGCGCTGCCTCATGTTCACGTTCAGGTTCCGGGCCGCCCCTTGGCAGGTTTTCGCACCGACACTATCCCCCTTTTTGGCACAAATCATGCAAGACCTCACCCATGGACACGCCCCACCCACAACCCCCTGAGCGCCACACTGTGTTTGATGACACACAAGGCATTTTTACCGGCACCCTGTTTGTGTCACTCGCCTTGTTGATGTTCAACCAGGCCGGTTTGCTGACCGGTGGCACGGCCGGTCTGGCCTTTGTGCTGCATTACGCCACCGGCGTGAGTTTTGGCAAACTGTTTTTTGTGGTGAACCTGCCTTTTTACTGGTTTTCCTGGACGCGGATGGGGCGTGAGTTCACGCTCAAGACCTTTCTGGCGATTACCCTGTTGTCGCTGATGACCGAGTGGTCGCCCCAGGTGTTTGAGATTAGCCAGATCCACCCTTTGTACGCGGCCATTGTGGGTGGTTTGCTGCTGGGCTCGGGCTGCCTGTTTCTGGCGCGCCACCGGGCCAGTCTGGGTGGCGCCACCATCGTCACGCTGTACCTGCAAAAAGCTCATGGCATCCGCGCGGGCAAGGTGCAAATGATCGTGGACTCGGTGGTGGTGCTGCTGGCGCTGTTGGTGGTGACGCCGCAGCGGGTGGCCTACTCCATCCTGGCGGCGGTGCTGATGAGCCTGTTTTTATGGGTCAACCACAAGCCGGGGCGCTATTCGGTGACCTGAGCGCAATCACCTTGGGGGGAGGTCAGCTGATGCTTTCGTCACGCACGGCCTGATCCAGGTGGCTGGTGTCGGCCCAGCCCACCAGGGTGAGCCCGTCGGGTGTCCACAGCAGTCGGTTGATGGCGGCGTTGCCCAGTTCCCAGGCGCGCGGGGCTTGCAGGCCCTGCCCGGTGGCCAGCCGGTACAACATGTCCATCACCCCGCCGTGTGCCACCACAATGATCTGCCCGCCGATGTGTTGTGCTGCCAGGCCGCTGACCGTGGCCACCACCCGCTCGCGCAGCGCCACCAGGGATTCACCGCCGGGGGGTGCCCACAGCGGTTCGCGTTGGCGCCATTGCCGCGACATGTCGGGCCAGCTGGCCTCGATCTCGGCATAGGTCAGACCTTCAAACTGGCCAAACCGAGGGTCGGCCGTGATTCCTGAAAAGTTCGCAGAATCACACCTAACTGCTTGTTTTATATGATTTTCTCTGATCTTTGGCTTGGCTTTTGATTCGGTGCTTGAACTGAGTGGTTGCTGGCGGCCTGGTTTGAGCTGCCATCATGGCTTGCAACTGCTTCAAGACATCGGCATTTGCGTCTACCTGGGCATTGAGCAAGGTACGCAGTTCGTCGGCACGTTCATTGGCCGTAGCCAAAGCTTGATGCGCGATGCGCAGTTCTTCGTCGGCATTTCGCAACCTTTGCGTTAACTCGTTTGTCCTCGTCTCCAAAGCGTTGGTGGCGTCTAGGGCACGCTGCTGCAACTCAGTTGCCTGAGCCTTTGCCCGTTTTACATCCTGTCGCTCTCGGTCGATCTCCGCCATCAGACGACGCTCATTGGCGAGCGCCCGCTCGTCAGAACGCAAGCGTTCCTCTGCGTGATGTTTGGATTTTTCGTCAAATGCCTGGCGCTCGGCTTCCCGTTGTTGCTCGACGGTCGACAGCCTGGCTTGGACTTCTAAGATCTTGTTGTCTCGCTCTGCAAGTGCCGTTTGCAAATGCCGCAACTGGTTCTCCAGCGCACTGATTTGCTTTTGAGAAACCTCGTGCGCCCGATCAGCCGCTGCCAGGCGCTCCACCAGGACGGCTTCCTGTTGTGTGAGTGCTGAAGCCTGAATCTCGACAGCGGCGCGTTCAGCCGCCAATGCCTCACGGTCCTTCGTAAATGAACTTTCAGCATCCTGGCGGGCTTGAGAAAGTGCTATTTCCCAGAGCTTTGCGGCGCTTGACTGTACTGCCACAGGTAGCCCCGGCATGTCCTTTTTTGCCCCACTTACGCCGAGGCGCGGCCCCAAAGTGGCGAACCAAGCCTCCAGCATCGGGCTGACGGTGTTGGGAGAGCCGCTTCCAATTTTCTGGCGAACCCGCTCAATCGTCGGGCGCAGACCTTCGGCGATCAAAGCATCTGCCGCCGCCCACACATCGTCTTGCTGGACACCTCGCGTACTTTTCATTTGCATCGCTCTACTCCGACTGTTATATTTACCGACGATAAGAGATTGTTATCGTGATCTATTGTGTATTTGCGTAACACATCATACATAACATGTATGAATTAGTCATAACTCTGCCTGGATTCAACCATGCGTTTGCCTGCTCTTCAGAAAATTCCGGCTTTACAGCCCACCGAGCTCAGCGATGTGACCCAACGCGCCGTCGAAGAGTTGCTGCGCGAAGGTGAGTCGCAAAACACCCTGATGAGCTATCGCAGTGCTTTGCGTTACTGGGCCGCCTGGTACGGCCTGCGTTATGGCGTGATGGTTCAGTTGCCGGTGGCCACGCCCTGCGTGCTGCAATTCATCGTCGACCATGCCGAGCGCACCACGCCCAAAGGGCTGGTTTCGGAATTGCCCGCCGAGATTGACCAGGCGCTGGTCCAGGGTGGCTACAAAGGCAAGCTCGGTGCCATGGCGCACAACACCCTCGTGCACCGCATCGCCGTGCTGTCAAAGGCCCATCAACTGCGACAGCTCAAAAATCCATGCCATGACCCCAAGGTGCGCGAATTGCTGTCGCGTACTCGCAAGGCTTACGCCAAGCGTGGGGCTATGCCGCAACGCAAAGACGCCCTGACAAAGGAGCCGTTGCAGGCGCTGCTGGCTACCTGCGACGATACTTTGCGCGGTAAGCGTGACCGCGCCTTGCTGCTTTTTGCCTGGGCCAGCGGTGGACGCAGGCGTTCGGAGGTGACAAGTGCCGAAATTCAGTTTTTGAAGCGCGTGGGACCGACCGACTTCATCTACACCTTAGCCTATTCCAAGACCAATCAATCCGGTACAGATTTGCCGGAAAACAGCAAACCGATAGTAGGAGCTGCGGGCAAAGCGCTTGACGACTGGCTGCAGACCAGCAAGATTGCAGAAGGTTTTATTTTCAGGAGAATCCGAAAAGGCGGACACCTTGGTGAAGCGCTCTCCCCGGCTGCAGTGCGCGCCGTCGTCAAGGATCGATGTGCCTTGGCGGGGATTGAAGGTGACTTCTCTGCCCACTCGTTACGATCTGGCTTTGTGACAGAAGCTGGACGCCAGAACATACCACTGGCTGAAACCATGACGATGACAGGTCATCACAGTGTGACCACTGTGTTGAGCTATTTCAGGGCACAGTCGACTCTATTGAGTGATGCGGCCAATTTGCTTGATCTGTGACCGAACAATCTGAGCACATTGGGGTCAATCACGGTCTGAAAGTGCGCAAAGATGGTTGTTGAGTCAGAGTCCTGTGAACGCGACAACAGCCATCAAGATAGGAAGCAGTGCCCCAGCAAAATGCTCCCCCGCGTCAATCGATTCATCCGCAAAGCCTGTGTAGTCGTCCTGAGGCTGGGCAGTAGCGGCGCCGACGAGTTGAACCGTTATGCCTAAGGCAAGCGCCTGTAGTAGTTCCATGAGGCTCCATCCTGCAGGCGACGGTCGGGACTCTGGTCTTGCGCGCACTCGAAAAAGCAAACCGGTGCGAGCCCTGCGGCCTACGACTTGAGCCATTCGACAAGCTCCGGGCCGAGCAGCGTGGCGTTGAGTTCCTCGTCCGACTGCGCCACGAAGGCTTCAAGATCGCGGATCACCACCACGCCGGTGTTCCTGAACCGGCGCGCGATCTTCTGCACAAATTCGAACGTCACGCCCTTGTCTTCGCAGGCGCCGATAAACAGGAAGTAGACTTGGTCGCCGCGCTGCTGCGATTCCTCGAGGACGCGCATGGTGCGCCCCTCGTCGCTGCCGTCGTTTTCGCCATCGGTGATGAAGAGCACGAGCGAGCGCCTCTTCTCGTGCATGTGCTGGGTGCCGTGCTCGTGCCCGCTAGGCGACCAACCGAACAGGCGGCTAAGAAAGCCGGCGCCCTGGGATGAGCGGTGTGCCTCCTCGCACGCCTTCCATCCGAAGTGCTCGAGCGCGCGCTCGAGCACGAAGCTGTAGGTCGTGCCGCCATTCCAGCCCGGTACCTGATCGACGATGTTGCGCGTGACGTAGTCGCGTGCGTCGTCCGGCGTCACCGCGCCCACGTAGTGGGCGTTGCGTTCGCCAGCGCTGAAGGTGAAGACATCCATCTTGCGGTCCGGGTCGAGCACCATGCAGTAGGGTACGAGCCGCTCGATCAGGATGCTGGTCGTGCCCTCCTCGTGTTCGTGCTCGAACGAGCCGGAGACGTCGATGATCGCGGCGGTTTCCGCCTTCACGTTCGCCACCACGCCAGCCTTGTCGAGCGCGAGGCGCAGCGCGTTGGCCGACTTGTCCAGATTCAGTGTGAGTTTGCTGTTCATGTTTGCTCCTGGTTCAGGGTTTCAACTGGCTGATGATGTCCCGCAGCCGATAGGCCAGTTCGCCGGCTTCGGTCGGCGAGATCGTTGTCTTGCTGGCGCTGAGGGTGGCGATGGACGCGATGCTGCCGATGAACGCCGGCATCACGACCAGCGCAACGTTCTGGATGGCGCCGATCAGGCGGATCGGCTGCTCGATCTGTATTTCTCGCGTGGAGCCGGCTTGCCGCATTTGCACCAGGGTCTGCGTCAGACTCGTGCTGCGCTCCACGAAGCACTGCGCCAGTGCGGCGTCGCCCTGACGAAGGCGCTCCGACAGGAACAGGGTGCCGATGGCGGAAGCTTCGACCTGTGCCGCGGTCCCCTCCATCGACCTGGACAGGCGCAGCAGCCGGTCCTTCAGATCCAGCAGGGGGTCGAGTGCGCCACCCATGAGTGCCAGCAACTGCTCCAGCTCGGCCTGGGCCTGGGCAAGTTCGCCCGGCGTGTCGATCCGGCTGTTGATGCCTTGGAACAGCCGGCCCACGAGACTGTCGCCGCCATGTCCGCAGACGGCCATGATGTCGATCGATCCCAGAATGTCCATCATTCGCGCGAGGTAGCCTTCCACATGACGCAGCACAGGGCTGCGCGCAAGGGCAAGCATCTCGGTGACGAGGTCGCCGTGCACCTGCTGCAGGTTGTGGCCCCACAGGATCGCCTTGCGCTGCGAAGCCTTGTCGACGACGAATGCGCCGACCAGTGCTCGCGCCTGCTCGTATACCCCGGCAGCTGCGCCTGGCGACAACGCTTGAAAATCCGACACAGCCACTTCGATCCGCTTTCGTTCGGCACCCGGGATGGCCGTCGGTTGCCGCACCACCGGCGTGGCAGCGGGGACACGACGCGCCGGCGACAGGACGTCCTGCGCTTCGCTGCGCACCCCTGCGGGGGTGCGCAGCGAAGCGCCCGGGGCGCCGATGACCGTCGGGCGCAACTTGTCCTTCGTGGGCGGCACAGCAGGCCTTCAGGAGAAGTGGCCCAGAACGTCGTTGAACGTTCCCGTAAAGCCGCGGCCGACAGGCGCGTACTCCCAGCCGTTGTCGCCGTGCATGATGCTGCCCAACTGCACCACGTTGAACTCGCCGAATTCCTTGGACAGCTGGTAGGCGCCCAGCTCGCGCCCGCTCTCGTCGGCGATGGTGACGGTGCAGACCTCAATGTCAGCGAAGGCCGCCTCGTCCTCGGCCGCGGAGCCCTCGTCGTGCCCCGCGGTGTGTTCGGCCTTGTGGACGGTGGCGAAGAGGGGGATCTCGTTCACGTCCGCAGGAAGTTTCGAGCCATCGATGACGATGTTTTCGGTGTTGCCCTGGACTCGGACGTCGCCAGAGTGCCGCAGCCCGCCCGTGGGCGTGGCGAAGGAGCCGTCGGCCGCGGTTGGCAGCACGCCGGTCTTCGGGCTCATCTTCGTCGTGTTGTAGGTAGACAGGATCTCTTCGAGCACCGTGACCTTCGCGCCATTGCCGCCGTTGCATGCCTCGAGCGCATGGATGTCGATGTCATCCTGATGGCGGGCGTCGCACTGCCATGCGATGGTCACCTTGAACGCAGCGCCCTTGTTGAGCGAGAGTTGCAGCTTGCGGGCCGGCGCGGCACCGGGCTTGTCAAGGGTTAGTGTGAGCATGGGTTTCTCCGGGTTGTTGTCATGCCTTGCGCAGCGCCGCGAGCTCGGCTCGCGACTGCTCGAACATCTGCTGCGCCGCCTCGAACTTCGCTTCAGTTTCCTGCTTTGCGGTTTCGACCAGCTCGTGGATCTCGCGCGTCTGCGTGATGATCGCGGCGATTTGCTGCGCCTGCGCGACACGGTTGTCACCGGGTGCCTTGGCCGCGGCGATTGCCACGTCCTTGGTGGCCTGGCCGCGCAGTTGCGTCAATTGCTGGTCGAGGCGTGCTTGTCGCTCGGCGATCTGCTGCACCGACTTGACCGCGAATGCACCGTGGATAGCCAGCAAGGTCATCTTGATCGACGCGAAGCGCGAGGACACCGTTGTGGCGGTCTCCTGCAGCGTCGCGATTCCGGCGGCCTCGATCTGTTGGATCACCATCTGGTCGGCCGGCAGGCGCGTATAGGTGCCTTCGAGCGCAAGGGCCCGACTTTCCAGCAGGCCGAGCTTGTCCTGCAGCTCACGCAACCGTGCCTGGGCGGACACGTCGGCAGGGTCCGCTGCCACAGTCTGCTGCGCTACGTACTGCCGGGCCTTTTCGAGAAACGCCCGCGCCACTGCAGCATCGACGGTGAAGCTGGCGAAGTGCGTGCCGTACGATTGCTTGAGGCTCTCCAGCGCCTGCAGTTCGCCGAACAGCGTCTTCATTTCCTTGGACAGTTCGCCCTCCAGGCGGACCATCTTGTCGGCCAGCGTCTGCGTCCGGATCGAGATCAACTCGCCGATCTCCTGCATGAACTCGCGAAAGGCTTCCTCGGGCTTGCGGCCGGTGAGCTTGGCGAACAGGCCGGCGAAGAACCCCGGGGCTTCACCCTGTTGGATCCTCTCCAGGATTTCAGGCAGCTTGGCGTCATCGACACCTTTTTCCAGGCGCTCGAAGAGGGCGAACACCTTGGACGCCGTCTTCTTGTCGAGCCGCGCGAGAAAGCCGTCAAGCGTCTTCTGCAACGCCTGTTCCGCACCGAGACCGATCTTGATGATGTCGCCGGATGGAACGTCCGCGAAGTCCAGCGCGGCAAGTGCCTGCTCGGCTTGCGGCACCTGCTCCGGCCGGAGCACGATGGATCCGGTCTCCAAGGAATCTTGCACGAGCGAGGCCTGCGCTGGCGAGGGCGCGGGCACTACTACTGTCGGGAAAATGCTGCGTTCCATTAGTTTCTCCTCTGCGGTTTGATCGGGATGTCGCCGCCCCGCCCGCAGGGTACGATTGTGTGGTATCCGGGACCCGTTCGCTGAGGCAAGCCGCTGCAAGGTGCCATCCTTGGCTGTCGGGCCGATACCGGAAGCGTGCGTCGCATCATCAGCAAGGGGAATGACACTCCGCAATGCGCTGCAAGCAGACATTGCGATTCTACGATACCTGCATTTCGAGAATGCTGCGCCCAAGACAACATAAGGGGTATTTACATGAACTGCGATTCAAGCTCCGCTTGCAGGCCGTCAAGATGCTCCCGCTGGGCACTGCTTGTCGCCGCGTCCTTGCTCGTGCCCGGCACATGCCTGTTCGCGCAGCCTTCGGCAAATGACTTCATTGCTGGCCGGATCGTCAACATCGACGCCGAAGGCGGCAGAATCACCTTGCGGCATGACCATATTCCCCATCTCCACCTCCCCGCCGGGACAACGACCTTCCGTTATGTGGAAGCGCGCTGGATCATTGGCCGTGCGCCAGGTTGAAAGGGCCTCTGCGCATCTCACTGTCAAGAAGGGGACGTCGCATGATGACTGCTACCTGCCGGGTGTTGCTGGTCTTGCTGTGCGGCGTCGCCTAGGGCGCCGCAGCCAATGAGCAAATCGTGCACCGGTCGATAATGCCGGTACCTTGAAGCGGATGAACCCCGGAATCGCCTCGAATGACCTCACGACCTACACCTTGGCGGAGAAGGGTCGCAGCCTGAAAGTGATATGGAACTCCATGTTGAAACTGCCTACGCTGGGGGAATCCACAGTCGGAACTTCCCAACGCCATACCGTGATCCAAGTGCAGGGAATCTCGCCATCACGTCCCTGGGATGGATTACAGCGGTTCGCGCAGAAAGAGTACTCAGACTACCTGGACTGAAAGCGCATCCGCGCTCATCTGGATGACGAGAAAGCCACGGCAGGTAGACGTCGGGCGTCGAACCCGCCGCTCATGGCGTGCCGGCCCCCTGCGTGGCGGCGCGCCGAGCCATCGCCGTCAGGTCGAGCGCAGACCGGACGGCGCTCGTGCGCACGCCGAACAGTCCGAGCAGAGTGGGCGACAGATTGTCGTGCGAGAGCGGCTGCGCGGCGAGCTGCCGCAGCGCGGCCTCGTTCACGCCCAGACGTTGCCAGGCACCGGGCGACAGCCAGGCCAGCATCGGCACCTGCGTCTGCTCGCGCGGCGCGAGCACCTTGGGCAGGCCGTGCAGATAGATGTTGCGCTCACCGAGCGACTCGCCGTGATCCGAGATGTAGAGCAACACGCTGTCGACGCGCCCGGCTTGTGCGGCCAGCAGGTCGATCTGCTTCGCCAGCACCTCGCTGGTGTAGGCGATGCCGTTGTCGTAGGTGTTGCGCAGCGCCTCGACGCTGCAGCGCTGGATATCGTTGGTGTCGCAGGTCGGCTCGAAGCGCCGGCTCACCGCCGGGTACCGCTTGTAGTAGGCCGGTCCGTGGCTGCCCATCAAGTGCAGCACCATCAGGTTGTCCGACGTCGCCGCAGCCAGGCCGTCACGCAGCCCCTGCAGCAGCACGCCATCGAGGCATTCGCCGCCGGCGCACAGCGCCGGATCGTTGGTGCGAGACAGGTCCGACCACAGGATGCGGTCGCACACACCCTTGCAGCCAGAGTTGTTGTTCAGCCAGCGCACCCCGACGCCGGCACGGGCGAGGATGTCGAGCACGTTCTCGCGGGCACCCGCCTCGGCGGCCTCGAACTTGCCGGCGCCGAGATCCGAGAACATGCACGGCAGCGAGGTCGCGGTGTCGGTGCCACAGGAGGTCACGTCGCCGAAGTAGACGACGCCCTTGCCGGCCAGGGCCTGGTTGGTCGGGCGGGCGTAGCCGCCGAGCGAGAAGTTGGCCGCACGCGCGGTCTCGCCGACGACCAGCACCACCAGCAGCGGCTTCGCTCCGGCGTTGGCCGGATCGCGACGTGCATCCTCGCCGACGCGGACCAGCTGACGGTTGGCACGCGAGTGCTCCTTCCAGAGGCCCGCCAGGCCGTTGAACACGTTGGTCGGTGTCAGCAGGTGGCGGAGCTCGCGGTGGTTGCGGGCCGCCGAGGCATAGTCGGCGTAGAAGACCGTGAGGCAACTAACGGCCAGGACCGCGAACAGCAGCGCGCTACGGGCAATGCCGGCCAGAGCCTGGCGCCAGCCCGGATGGGCCACGCGCACGCTCAGCACCAGCGCCGCCGGCAGCAGACCGCGCCACGCGAAGTCCAGCAACAGCGGCAGCGACAGCAGGTCGGCCGTCTCCCGCAAGTCGGTCTGCAGCACGTTGCGCATCATCCCCCTGTCGATGAGGATGCCGTAGCTGCCGATGAAGTAGGCGGCCAGCGCAGCCACCGCCAACAGCAGGGCGATCATCGGTTTGCCCACGCGCGGCCAGCACAGCAACCGCGCCAGCAGGGTGAACAGCGACCACAGCACCAAGGCCAAGCCGGCAACGGCCAGCGCGGCGCGCAGTGAGGAAGGGTCGCGAGCCGCCCACAGGTCGCGCCAAAACGCGAGGTTGTCGAAGGCGATCAGCCACAAGCCCGACGCGCACGCCATCGCGGCGGGCGAAGCGGCCTGTGATCGAAACGCTGCAAACAGATGCTTCACGCCGTTCATGCGCTCGTGCTCGGCGGTCTCGCGTCTGCAGTGCTGGCTGCGGGGTCGCAGCCTCCGCATGTGTTGTCGCAAGGTGATCGGCCGTTGTCTTCTGAAGGTAAAGCGTGGCTGTGGGACGCGCTCATGTGGGCTTGGCCGACCCGGCGGGAGTCGCGTCGTAGTGCTCCGGGAAGACGTGGCGCTCGATCAGCTCGATGAGGATATGGATGACCTTGATGTGAAGTTCCGGGGCACGATCGGCGAACGCGCAGCCGGGGGTGGCGATGCAGACATCGGACAGCGTGGGCAGCGGAGGTGCTGGGCCGACCCGTCAGGCCGAGCACTGTCATCTGCAGCTCTTTGCAGTAACCGCCGCGTTGATGACGTTGGCGCTGGTGCTGATGGCGAGCAGACAGTCGCCCGGGCCTGCGCGGGCAATCCGGCCGGTTCTGCCTGAACCGTCCGGTCAATTCCTCGGCGAAGTGCATTGCATTGCTCATGGAGCCACCGTTGCCGCAGGCATAGACGCGACCGCCTTGCTCAAACGTATGGATCAGCATCGTCGCGCCATATTCTGTCGCTTCCACCACGGATGAATCCTGACCCAACTGGTCCAGGGCCCGCCGCGCATCGGCCAGCGCTTCGCCGATATGCCGGCGGGGTGAGTTGGGCGTCTCAGTGGGCATGAGCGTGAACGGTTTTGGGTTGCGAGGCCGGCTTCACCGAGGGCTCGAATTTGGTCCCCCGCAGCAGACGCAGCCCATTGCCGACCACCAGCAAGCTCGCCCCCACATCCGCAAAAACGGCCATCCACATCGTGCCCGCCCCTGTGAGGGTCAGGACCAGAAACACAGCCTTGATGCCGAGTGCCAGAACGATGTTCTGTACTAGAAGCGCATGGGTGCTACGGGAGAGGCGCACAAAACGGGGAAGTTTGCGCAGGTCGTCGTCCATCAAGGCCACATCGGCAGTTTCAATGGCGGTGCCCGTACCGGCGGCGCCCATGGCAAAGCCGATGTCCGCACGGGCCAGGGCGGGTGCATCGTTGATGCCATCGCCCACCATACCAACCGCGCCCCCTTGACCGATCTTGCTTTCGATCACCTTGAGCTTGTCCTCTGGCAGCAGGTCACCACGTGCCTCGTCGATGCCCACCTGGGTCGCTATGGCTTTGGCAGTGTGCGCGTTGTCTCCGGTCAGCATGACCGTCTTGATACCCAAGGCATGCAATTCGGCAATGGCTTGCCGGCTGCTGTCTTTGACCGTATCGGCCACAGCAAACATTCCGTGCACCTCCTGGTCATCAGCCAGAAGAATGACCGTTTTGCCTTGCACTTCCAGGGCCGACAAGCGGGCTTCCAGGGCGTCGGAGCAGCGACCTTGCTCGTGAATCAGGCGGTGATTGCCCAAATAGAAGGGCTTTCCGTCGATGACGCCCTTGGTGCCACGTCCAGGCAGGGCTTCAAATGCATCAACATTGCGCAGGGCAACGTTGTCGCGCTTGGCAGCCTCTGTCAGCGCCTTGGACACGGGGTGATCCGAGCGACCGGCCAGACTGGCTGCAAGACTGCGCAATTCGGTCTCATTCATCCCACTGAGCACCACAAAGTCCGTCTGCGCAGGCTTGCCGTGCGTGATGGTTCCAGTCTTGTCGAGTGCCAGCCACTTCAGCTTGCGTCCTTCTTCGAGATAGACGCCACCTTTCACGAGAATGCCCTGGCGTGCCGCGGCAGCCAGACCGCTGACGATGGTGACCGGGGTGGAGATGACCAGGGCGCAGGGGCAAGCGATCACCAGCAAAACCAGCGCCTTATAAATCCAGGTGAACCAATCTCCCCCCATCAGCAGTGGCGGCAAGATGGCGACAGCCAAGGCAATGGCGAATACCACTGGTGTGTAGATTCGGGCGAATTGATCGACAAAGCGCTGCGTCGGCGCACGCGCGCCTTGCGCCTCTTCCACTGCGTGGATGATGCGGGCCAGCGTGCTGTCATTGGCAGCAGCAGTCACTTTGTACTCAAACGAACCCGATTCGTTGATGGTGCCGGCAAACACCGGGTCACCCTCGGCTTTTTCTACAGGGAGGCTTTCACCGGTAATAGGGGCTTGGTTGATCGCCGAGCGACCACTGACGATTTTTCCATCCAAGGCGATACGCTCACCAGGTTTGATCCGGACCCGTGTGTCGACGGTGACTGATTTGGCCTCCACATCCTGCCAAGTGCCATCTGCCTGCAGGACGGTTGCGCGCTCGGGGGCGAGTTGCATCAGCCCGCGAATTGCATTGCGCGCCCGATCCAGCGATTTCGCTTCGATCAACTCGGCAATCGTGAACAACACCATCACCATGGCCGCCTCGGGCCACTGCCCCAGCAAAAGTGCACCTGTTACAGCGATGCTCATGAGTGCGTTGATATTGAGATTGCCATTGCGAATGGCAATCCAGCCTTTCTTGTAGGTGGTGATTCCGCAGGCCAGAACAGCCACCAGAGCCAAAGCGGCCGCCATCCATGTGGGCATGCCGGTCCATTCAACCGCCTCAGAGGCAATTGCTGCAGCCCCTGCAAGCGCCAAGGGCCACCACGGTTTGGCAGGTTCGGGCGTGGGCTCCTCCTGGGATGCCTCGCTGTTGGCTATCTCGGGAGCGAAGCCCAGCGATCGCACAGCGGCCAGAATCGATTCAATTTCCTTGGGAGCATGGGTCACCGTCAGTACGCGTTGCATCAGGTTGAACTCCAGCCCTGTCACACCTGGCATGCCACCCAGCTTCTTGCGCAACAGTCCCTCTTCCGTGGGGCAGTCCATTTGCATGATGCGAATGGGCGTCTGAACACCATCAGTACTAGTGGTGGGTCTAGCGAGTTGCTCCGAAGGTTGAATGTCCGGCACAGTATGCGTGCCGCAACAAGCTGCGGCAGGGGCTACCGATTGCGCGGGTTCAGCGGGCGCACAGCAGGAATCATTTGCATGCGCGTGGCTATGGGAATGGTCGTGGTCGTGGTCGTGGTTGTGACCATGGGAATCGTGTTTGTGGGCGTCTGACATGGGCTATTCCAATGAAGTTGCCCAATTACACAACCTGAAGTTACTATAGAGTCAAGACATTTCTGGAGTTCGTCATGAAAATCGGTGAATTAGCCTTGGTGGCGCAGTGCACGGTGGAAACGGTGCGCTATTACGAGAAAGCCGGCCTGCTTCCCGAGCCGGCACGCACGTCGGGGAACTTCCGGGTGTATGGGCCCAAACACGTTGAACGCCTCCGTTTCATACGCAATTGCCGTGCACTGGACATGAGCCAGGAAGAGATCCATACGCTGCTCGATCTGGCGGACCAACCTGCAGAAGGTTGTGGTGCCATCAATGCGGTCTTTGACCAACACATTGCCCACGTCGATGAACGTATTCGAGAACTCACTCATCTCAAAAAACAATTGGGAGCGCTTCGGCAGCGGTGTGTTTCGGAGCAGGCGGTCGATGCCTGCGGAATCATGCAAAGTCTGGCTACCATGGAGACGGAAGCCAAAGTCGAACGTCACACCCATCTCGGTTGAGACGACGCCTTCCGAAGAAGGTCGAATCACACGCATCGAAAAATACACGAATGAACTATCTACACCGTGCGGCGCTACCTGCCTTGGGTGCCGCAATTTTGTTCGGGGCCAGCACACCGTTTGCAAAACAGCTGATCGGTGAGGGATTTTCCGCTTTCTCGCCGTTTCTATTGGCTGGACTGCTGTATTTGGGAAGTGGATCGGGTCTGTCCATGATCCGCTTGATTCGCGATCGTGGATGGAAATCCAGCGGTCTACCTAGGCAGGAGTGGCCTTGGTTGTTGGGTGCAATCACATTTGGAGGTGTAGTTGGCCCATTGCTACTGATGGTGGGGCTCACGCACACTGCCGCAGCAACCACCTCACTCTTCTTAAATCTGGAATCCGTGCTCACCGCAGTACTTGCGTGGGTGGCGTTTCGGGAGCAAACGGATCGTCGCATTGTGTTTGGCATGCTGCTGATCGTTCTAGGTGGTGTGGTACTGGCCTGGTCCGGCAGCGAAAGCGCGACCTCTGTCATTGGACCGCTGGCCTTGGTCGGTGCCTGCATGGCATGGGCGATTGACAACAACCTCACGCGCAAAGTCTCGGCGTCCGATGCGCTTTTTATTGCGGGCAGCAAAGGCCTAGTAGCGGGCTGCGTCAACATCGTCCTGGGCGTGTCGTTGGGAGCAGCGTTTCCCTCAGCAGGCCATATTTCAGCGGCCATGGTGATCGGCTTTTTTGGCTATGGCCTGAGCCTGGTGCTATTCGTCTTAGCCCTGCGCGGGTTGGGAACCGCTCGCACAGGCGCTTACTTTTCGACGGCACCTTTTGTGGGCGCAGCGCTCTCTATTGCGATGCTTGGTGAGCCCACCAGTTTTGCGTTTTGGCTGGCAACAGGACTGATGGCTGCGGGGGTCTGGTTACACCTCACCGAACGCCACGTCCATGAGCATCAGCACACCTCGCTGAACCACGGGCACAAGCATCGGAACGATGAACACCACCAGCACAACCACGATTTCGAGTGGGATGGGGTGGAGCCCCATTCGCATGAGCATCAACATACTGAAATCCGGCACAGTCACGGGCATTTTCCGGATATTCACCACCGCCACGCGCATCGCTAATTTCAGTTGCCGTGTTCGGAGGATTGCCGGTTTCGAATGTGATCGAGTCGATCCGCTATTTGAAAGCCCGGGCCAAATGTATGCAGGCCCGAATTTGGACGAAAGTCATTGAGGCTGAGTCTCTGCAGCATGCCACCCTGTCGACCGAGACGGTACTGCATGCGAAGTTCCTTCACCGGAGAAATTTCGACTCTAACTCTTATCCTAATTCATCAATTTAGTTGATAATAGTTAGCATTCGCAATAAAGATAATTCTGGTTGCGAGGCATCAATTCAAACTCACACTTCCAAGGAAAGTAGACATGTACACCCGTCATTTCGTAATGGCCACGGCCTTCCTCGCGTCCTCTGTTCTGGTTCAAGCGGCAGAAACACCCATTGGCAAACATCAGATCATGAATAACATGGAAATCGGTGCGGTGTATTTGCAGCCGATCAAAATGGAGCCAGCAGGGATGATGCTGGATGCCGCAGCGGCTGACATTCATCTGGAAGCTGATATTCACGCTACCAAGGGCAACAAGAACGGTTTTGCTGAAGGCGACTGGATTCCTGATCTGGTTGTGAAATACGAACTTGAGAAGGTCGGCGGACAAAAAGTCGCCGGTGACATGATGCCGATGGTGGCCAGCGATGGTCCGCACTACGGCGATAACGTCAAGCTCACAGGCCCCGGAAAATACAAACTCAAACTCTCAGTCTTCCCGCAATCGTCCAACAAGGGCGCCATGTTCGGCCGCCATACGGATAAGGAAACCGGCGTGGGTCCGTGGTTTCAGCAGTTCGACCTCAACTATGAATTCTCTTATGTCGGTACGGGCAAAAAGGGTGGCTACTAGTCACGCATGATCTGCCGCTGTCTCGATAAGGAATTGCCATGCGACCAGCCACTCTCTGGGGATTGTTTTTTGCAGGGTTGCTGACCCTGCCTGCGTATGGCGTGGAGGAAACCACCGTGCAACTCGTTGCACGTGATGGGAAGTTCTTCCCGGCTGAGCTCATTGTCCCGCAAGGACGAAAAATTCGTATCGAGATTCGTAACGAAGGTAAAGATCCCGTCGAATTCGAGAGCATGGAACTGCGCAAAGAAAAAGTGCTGGCACCTGACTCGAAATCCGTTGTTGTGATCGTGCCCCAGCAACCGGGCAGTTATAAATTCTTTGATGATTTTCATCCGAAAACGGGGCAAGGCGTGCTGGTCGTGAAATAAGGAAAGACAAATGCAAGGTCAGGTACTCTTTATTGTCTGGCGTGAAAGTGTCGAAGCCCTGTTGGTGGTTGGCATCATTGCCGCGTGGCTGCGCGCTCATCCCGAGGCAGTCACTGGTCGGAAATACATGTGGGCCGGCATTGCGATCGGTTTGTTGGCGGCGTTTGGGCTCGGCGCGGCCATCCTTGGTCTATCTGAGTATTTTGAAGGTGAGCAGCAGGACTACTTCCAACTGGCAATGACCAGCATGGCCGCTGCATTGATCGTGCAGATGGTGTTCTGGATGCGTAAACACGGTCGGACACTGAAGCGCGATATAGAGAATGGACTTTCTTCAAACGCCTCCCAGGCGAATTGGTTGGGCATGTTGGTGCTGATTGCTGTGGCTATTGCGCGCGAAGGTAGTGAAACAGTCGTATTTCTTTACGGTCTCGGCCTTTCACAACAAGGCGAACACCTCGTTTCATTTTTCCTTTCAGCCTCGCTGGGTTTCGCTCTGGCCTTTGCGACGTTCGGGCTTCTTCAACTCGGGGGGCGACTATTTTCGTGGCGCGCGTTTTTCAGGTTTACCGAAATTCTGTTGCTGTTACTGGCTGGGGCCATGTTGATCTCCACTGTGGAAAAGCTGATTGGCCTTGGGTGGCTACCGCCGTTACTGGATCCTGTCTGGAATAGCTCGGCCCTGCTCGACGATTCAGCGACCGCAGGAAGTTTGGTGGCGTCTCTGACGGGATACCGCGCGCACCCGGCGCTGACGATGGTTCTGGCATTTGTTCTCTATTGGCTGGGAATCATGTATGGCCTTAGAAGAGCCTCGCCTGTTCCGAAACCAGTCGCGTAATTGTTGGAGTGAGGGAGCATCTCCCGATGCAAACTCAGGGCCGCTTCTCGAACACCAATGTTGCACTGAATCTCCTTGCCATAGGTTTGTCTCGTTTCTTGCATTGCCGAAAGTACCTCCATGTCTCAGAGTCAGCACGTCATCATCCCGATTCTGCCCATCGCTGATCACGCCGCCGAGGACCGACCCAAACCGGTTAAACCGATTCGCGATGCTGTCGAAGGGTTTTTCGTGCGCCACCGCCATCAATTGGTCTGGGTGCACACCGCGGCCTTCGTGGCTTTTGTGGCAATCATCGTTCTTCCCCTGTTTCTTTCCGAGGCCCCGGACACGGCGACTCCGTTCACCCATTTCACTACGTTCGCGAATTATGTGATGTGGGGACTTTGGTTTCCGCTTGTGTTTCTGTCTGTCATTTTTACCGGTCGCTCTTGGTGTGGACTGTTTTGTCCTATGGGGGCCGCTTCCGAGTGGTTGAACAAGATTGGGCCGCAACGCCCAATCCCGGCCTGGCTACGCTGGGAAGGCACGCCTGCGGTCAGCTTTGTGTTGACCACAATACTTGGGCAGACCGTCGGCGTGCGTGACCATCCGGAAGCGGCCGCAGAAATCTTCGGCGGCACGATGTTGGCGGCCTTACTGATTGGCTTTTTCTTTGGCCGCAATAAGCGCGCTTGGTGCCGACACCTTTGCCCTATCGGTCGCCTGCTTGGCCTGTATTCGCGGCTCGGCGCCATTGAGTTTGCCCCGCAGGTAAGGCGCCCGGGTCGAGATGCCTACAGTCAAAAGGGCGCTTGTCCGACCATGATCGATCTCGTGGGGAAAAACGAATCGCGTCACTGCATTGAGTGCTTCCGCTGCGTCAATCCGACGGCCAAGGGAAGCATTCGCATGGAATTTCGCCGTCCGGGCGTAGAGATCGAAAACATTCGCGACAATCGTGCCAACCCGGCCGAAGCCTGGTTCCTCTTCCTCGACACCGGTGTGGCGCTCGGCGCTTTCCTGTGGCTGGTGCTGCCTCAGTATCAGTTCCTACGCCAGCGTCTTGGAACCTGGGCGCTGGAACACGACTGGACTTGGTTACTTGAAACGGGTCCATCCTGGCTGGTCAGCGTCCATCCGCAACGTAGCGAGGTGTTCCTGTGGCTCGATTTCTTCACCATCAGCGGCTTCATGGTCACCTGGATGATAGCCGTGACCGCGTTACTGGCCGCGACCACGAGTGCCGCCGCACATCTGTCCGGACGGGTCGGCGGCGACGGCAGGTTTGGACGACGCTTCAGTGAACTGGGTTATCAATACGCGCCGGTCGCGATGGTTTCTCTGGTCATCGGTCTGGGGGCCATGCTGTTCGACCCCATTAAATTTACGCCACTTGGCCCCGTAGGAGTGCAACTGATCAAGGGCGGGTTGTACCTGATGGGCGTTGCGTGGAGTGTCTGGCTTAGCCAGAAAATTTTGGCTCGCCAGGGCGTGCCAGCATCAAAGCGCTGGCTACCCATTCTTCCCGGAATCGCGGGAAGCATTGTCATCGGAGCGTGCTGGTGGCCGGTAATCTTTGGTGCATAGCCGAGGTCTTAGGGCGCGAATGTCGCTGAAAGTTACTAGGTAACTTTTGGGGGTCGCCTCAGAAAACGGAAAATAAAGCACGCGAAGCCCTTACTTACCCAGATGTTTGACTGTTCGTGGCACTTTCATCATGGCAATTGCAATTGCCCAACCCTTGCAAAATGCCGCACGCCTCTACAGATCGAGAGCCAGAACACTTCTCGCGCAAATCAACCAAGTGCCGCTTTAACTGCAACAGCGCGGACACACGCATTTCCACCTGTTGAATATGGGCCTCCAGCAGCGTGTTGACCTCCCCACAGTCCTGCATCGGGTTGTCTCTCAGACCTAACAATGCCCGAATCTCGCTCAACGTCATGTCGAGCGAACGGCAATGACGGATGAATTGCAAACGCTCGATGTGAGCATCACCGTACAGCCGGAAGTTGCCGCCGCTGCGCGCTGGTTTCGGTAATAGTCCTTCCTTCTCGTAGTAGCGGATGGTCACGACCTCGCACTCAGCGCGCTTGGCGAGATCACCAATTCTGATTTCCATGCCTCAATCTCCATTTATTACTTGACTCTATAGTTACTATAGGGTTTTTAATGGAGGTTGTACAGACGATTTAAAGGAGTTATCCATGAGCGAATGCGCTTCAAAAGGGTGTGGCTGCTCGGCTGGGCCGATCATCCAACCCCCGACACAAGCCCCGCAGACAACCGAATCGGCTCAAGCGGTGTACCGCATCGAGAACATGGATTGCCCCACGGAAGAGGCGCTGATCCGAAGCAAGCTGGCCGGGCTGGCGGGTGTGGCAGGTCTTGAATTCAACCTGATGCAGCGTACTTTGGCCGTTCGGCACGAACTGCCTTCGCTGTCACCCGTTGAGCAGGCGCTAGCCGCCATCGGCATGCAAGCCGTGCGCATGGATCAAGCATCGACCGAAAAAACGACCAAGCTGTCCATTGCCAAGATGGATTGCCCGACCGAAGAGGCGTTGATCCGCAACAAGCTCGGCACAGTCGCCGGGGTTGCCGATCTCGATTTCAACCTGATGCAACGCACGCTGTCGGTGCGTCATGCCGATCAGGTTCTGCCCAACGTGCTCGCGGCATTGCAAGCGCTTGGATTTGAGGCGCAGGTGATGGACACCGCAGAGTCCGCATCGCCATCCGCTTCCCCCGTGATCACGCCGACCAACTGGTGGCCGCTAGGCATCTCCTTGCTCACTGCATTGGCAGCCGAGGCGGTCTACTGGCTCCACAACGGCAATCATTGGTCGGTTGTCGTTCTGGCGCTCGTTTCGGTCTTCACAGGTGGCCTCTCCACCTACAAAAAGGGTTGGATCGCGCTCAAGAACCTTAATCTCAACATGAACGCCCTGATGTCGATTGCCGTCACGGGTGCCATGTTGATCGGTCACTGGCCCGAAGCGGCGATGGTGATGGTGCTCTTCGCGCTGGCCGAAGTGATCGAAGCCAAGTCGCTGGATCGCGCTCGCAACGCAATCCGTGGCCTGCTCGACATGACCCCGGAACAGGCCACAGTGCAACAGGCTGACGGCACATGGCGCGAGGTGAGCGCAAAGCAAATCGCCATTGGCAGCCGCGTCCGGGTCAAACCGGGTGAGCGCATCGCGCTCGATGGTGAGGTGCTTGAAGGCCGTTCTACCGTCAACCAAGCCCCGATCACGGGCGAAAGCCTCCCGGTCGAAAAATCCCCCGGTGACCCGGTGTTCGCAGGCACCATCAACGAATCCGGGTCATTCGAGTATCGCGTCACCGCCGTGGCCAGCAACTCCACACTGGCCCGCATCATTCACGCCGTAGAGGCTGCTCAGGGGAGCCGTGCGCCGACTCAGCGTTTTGTCGATCAGTTCGCCCGCTGGTACACACCCATCGTGTTCGCCCTAGCCATCGCCGTCGCGTTGTTGCCGCCGCTGTTCATGGGTGCGGCATGGCTCGACTGGATCTACCGTGCATTGGTTCTGCTGGTGGTCGCCTGTCCCTGCGCGCTGGTGATCTCTACGCCGGTCAGTATCGTCAGCGGCTTGGCCGCCGCCGCCCGCCACGGCATCCTCATCAAGGGCGGCGTCTATCTGGAAGAAGGCCGCAAGCTGCGTTGGCTGGCTCTGGACAAGACCGGCACGATCACGCACGGCAAGCCCGCACAGACCGATTTTGTCACCTGGGGCAATGCACTCGCCTCAGACAGCCGCAGCATCGCTGCCAGTCTGGCGGCCCGCTCGGACCATCCTGTATCCAAGGCGGTGGCACAGGCCGCGCAGACGGACGGGGTTGCCTTGCTCGACGTGGCCGAATTCAACGCGCTGCCCGGTCGGGGTGTGCAAGGCCAAATCAACGGTGCGACCTACCATCTGGGCAACCACCGGATGCTCGAAGAGCTGGGGCAGTGCACACCAGAGCTGGAGCAGCGCATCGCTGCGCTGGAAACCGCTGGCAAGACCGTCGTGATGTTGGTAGGCGCAAAGGCGGTACATGCCTTATTCGCCGTAGCGGACACCATCAAGGAAAGCAGCAGGAACGCCATCGCCGAACTGCACGCACTGGGCATCAACACCATGATGCTGACCGGCGACAACTCCCATACGGCACAGGCCATTGCCGCACAAGCCGGGATCGACCGTGCGCAAGGCAATCTGCTCCCAGACGACAAACTGCGCGAAGTTGAAAAACTGGCCCAAAGCGGCAAGGTCGGCATGGTCGGTGATGGCATCAACGATGCCCCGGCCTTGGCGCGTGCGGACATCGGCTTTGCCATGGGAGCGGCTGGCACAGATACCGCCATCGAGACCGCTGACGTGGCCCTGATGGACGACAACCTGGGCAAGATTCCGACCTTCGTGCGCCTGTCGCGTGCGACGGCGCAGGTGCTGATGCAAAACATTGTGCTGGCCCTTGGCATCAAGGCAGTATTTCTGGTGCTGACCTTCACGGGTCAAGCGACCATGTGGATGGCGGTGTTTGCTGATATGGGGGCCAGCTTGCTCGTCGTTGGCAATGGCTTGAGGCTGTTGCGCAAATGAGCTGGAAATTCTTTCTCTACGACTGGGGTGGTCTGAACATCGCGTTGTTCCAAGCCATCAACATGAGCACACCTGCAGCGCTGGAACCGCTGGCATCGTTCTTCAACCTTGTGATAGGCAACTACTGGACTGCACCACTGATGCTCTTGGCGATGTGGGGATGGTCAAAGTCGGCACCTGACCCAACGCGGGCCGATGCCATCCGGTACAGACTCAGAGTCTTTAGCGTGGCCTTTGCGTTGGCATTTCTCGTCGCCACCATCTTGAAGCTATGGATCGACTTTCCACGCCCGCCTGCCGTTTTTGGCGACATGGTGCGCGTTATCGGGGGCATCGAACGACACTACAGCCTGCCCAGCGGGCATGCCACCTATGCCGCGCTGGTGGTCGGCGCGCTCTGGCCTTTGATAGGCCGTCGTGGCCGCATCGGCTTGGTGTTGTACGCCGCATTGGTCGGTTGGTCACGCATCGCAGCCGGAATGCACTTTCCTGCCGATGTGCTGGCGGGGTGGGTACTTGGATTGAGTTGCACGGCGCTCGCCGGGTGGCTGATGCCGCTGGCCGCCCCTGTGTGGCAATCGGCTCGCCGCACATCGACTTGGGTCTGGTTCGCAGTGGCCGCCAGTGCTGTCATGACCGATCAGCTCGCGAAGTTCGCCATCACCCGCACGTTTGCCTACGGTGAACAGGTCGAAGTCAGCACCTTCTTCAACATTGTCCATGTCCTGAATCCCGGCGCGGCATTCAGCTTTCTGGCGAACGCTGGCGGCTGGCAACGTTACTTTTTCATCACGCTGGGCCTGGTCGTTTCTGCTTGGCTGGGACGCATGCTGTGCCAGCAGCGGCCACGCCTCGAAGCGGTGGGCTACAGCCTGATCCTTGGTGGTGCGCTCGGCAATGTCGTGGATCGTGTGCTGCGTGGATCGGTTGTCGATTTCCTCGACTTCCATTGGCAGCTTGTGCACTGGCCCGCCTTCAACCTCGCTGATGTGGCGATAACTATCGGAGCGCTCTGCCTGTTCTTGACGGTTGTACCGAAAAGCAGTAAAGGCACAGCGGCCGAGGTGTCCGGTTAAGCTATACATCAACCTGACCGGCGACTACCTCTGGCGCAACAGCGCCAAGATCGGCGCGGGCAAGTTCAGGCCGCTACGACCATTGCAACCGGCTTAGCGTGCTTTATTTTCCGTTTTCTGAGACGACCTCTTTTGGAAATCGGAAGATTTCTCAATCAGAGTGGCTTGTGAAACCACTGGAGTTGGCCAAGCGGGGAAAGTCGGATCTCCACACCCTTCATAAACCAATCCAGTAGTGCGTTCAATTTCTAAGCGTGACATTGCACCGCAATCAACTGCAAAATCCACCCTTTCATGGATTACCAGAGGTTTTTGGTGGACGCGTAAGTCTTAACGCTAAAGCTACTACAATGTTGAGATGCGTTTTTGGTGGATCGTCCTTTTAACTATTTTGATGCCGTTGCAGCTATCCTGGGCCGCAACTGGGCGATATTGTCAGCACGCAAGCGATGTTTCAAGCAAGCACGTTGGCCATCATATACACCAACATCAAACCACTGAACGCACAGAGTCCGGTGGCGATTTTGCAAAGGCGATGACAGTCGATATGGATTGCGGCACCTGCCATGCTGGCTGTTCGATGGCTATCCAAGAATCCAGTGTCGTCAAGAACGTTACGCTGACTTTGATGTTTTCGTCACGACTCAGCGTGCAGTCAAGCCCTGGCCTCGTAGATCGTCCAGAACGGCCACAGTGGGTTGCCCTGACCTGATCAGGGCATCGATCTACGCAAAAGCTTTAAACGCTTCGAGAAATCGAACCCTGTCAATCGCGTCAGCACTCAATGCTGATTTGATCAACAGTTTTCGGGATTTCTCTTCATGATTCTTTTCCACTGGCGCCAACGCCCGCGCGTACTTTGGGTCATTTTGGTCGGGGCACTTATTTGTCTGGATCAACTGGCCAAGACTTACTTTGCAAACACGATTGCACTGGGTAAAGCAGTTGTTGTAACGGATTGGTTCAATTTCGTTCACGTGCTAAACAGAGGTGCAGCCTTTTCATTTCTCGCTAACGCTGATGGCTGGCAACGACCATTGTTGATTGGCGTGAGCCTCCTCGTTGTAGTACCTGTAACCCTGGTCTGCATGTACAAAAACATGGAACCAGTTGAGCGTTGGTTGGGTGGCTTGGTTGTGGCTGGCGGCGCAAGCAATCTGATTGATCGAATCCAAGCTGGTGCAGTAGTGGACTTCCTCGATGTCCATTGGCGTGAATGGCATTGGCCAGCGTTCAACTTAGCTGACAGCTACATTGTCTGTGCCGTATGTGTATGGATCTTGCTCTACAGGAACAGCTCACCTGCGCATTCAACGTCAACAAAAGCCGACGCTAAAGTATGAAGCGCAATTGGAACTTGCTTGTTTTCGCTTGGCTGATTGCAGCCACTGCAACGGCCAGCGCTCTGTTCATTGGCGAGGTCATGGGAATGGCACCGTGTGTGCTGTGTTGGTACCAACGAATTTTCATGTTCCCCTTAGCTGTCGTGCTGGGCCTTGCCTGCTACAGCAACGATCGACGCGGAGCAATTTACGGGCTGGCTCTGGCGTTGGGTGGGGTCATGGTGGCTGGATACCACACCCTATTGATTGCCGGTTTTGTATCAAAGGCCTGGATTCCCTGCGGTTTAGGCGTGTCTTGTACTGAACAAAAGCTGGAAATCCTCAATGGATTGCAGATTCCCTGGCTTTCGCTGACCGCCTTTCTCACCGTCACCTTATTGCTTTTTCTATACATCAAGAGGACTTCAAAATGAATTCAAAAAAAATGACTGTCGCAGTTCTGCTAGGCATTGTGGTTGCGGTATTTTTATTGGGAATGAATTTCTATCAAAAACGTGTCCAAAATTCCCAGACGGAAAAGGTCAGTAAGGCCGAAAACCGAATGGTTCGTTTCCATTCCCCATCATTGGGGCCAAGTGACGCACCAGTGACTATCGTTGAGTTCTTTGATCCAGCATGTGAAACCTGTCGGGACTTCTATCCAATTGTCAAAAATTTGATGAAGCAGTACCCCAAGGATGTTCGCTTGGTTCTCAGATATGCCCCATTCCATGCTGGCTCAGACAAAGTTGTTAAGTTGTTGGAGGCATCCAAGAGACAGGATAAATATTGGCAAACGCTTGAGACAATTCTGGCTGCACAGCCGTCGTGGGCCAGTCATGGCTCGCCCAACCTTGATGTAGCCTATCAAGCTGCTGCCCAGACAGGTCTGGATATAAAGAAAGCGTTGGATGATGCGCAAGCAGCAGAAGTCGAGGCTGTGTTGAAACAAGACGTTGAGGACTTGACTGCGCTGGAAGTGAAAAAGACCCCAACATTTTTTGTCAACGGCCGAGGACTACCCAGCTTCGGTCCCGATCAACTTGCCTCTTTGGTCGCTGAAGAAGTCGCCAAAAACAAGAAATGACTAACCAGTCTTGCAATTCGGATTGCCAACGACAACCACTGCAATCAACCGGCCATGTCGTTTAAACAAGCAAAAAATTGTCTCTGGGCAACTGTATTGGCGATTTTCTTGGGTGTTTCCGCTGATTTTTCGATCAGTGCAACTCAGGAGGCCAATCCCAAGTCCAAGCTTAAGTTGAAGGAAAAGGCACGTACAACAAGCCGTGTTGACGGTGAGGCTGAGGCACGGCTAATTGAAGTCTATCGAATGATCGGCGCGGCAAACAGTCGGGATGCCTTACGCAAAGCGGAGAAGTTGGTTGAAGACTATCCAAATTTTCAGCTGGCACAACTTGTGTACGGCGACTTACTTGCAGCCCGTTCGAGGCCGCTTCAGACTATCGGAGACGTCCCTTCTGATATGGCGAAGATTGGAGCGCAGAATTTGATGAATCTGCGTGCGGAATCACAACTACGTCTTGCTGCGATCAAACAAATTCCGCCACCAGATGCTATACCGTCCCAATTCGTTTCACTTTCCAGCCGCAACAAACACGCCATCGCAGTGGACACAGAAAAGGCCCGTCTTTATCTTTTTGAAAATACAACGACAGGGACGCGTCTTCTTGCCAACTACTATATTTCAGTCGGAAAAGCCGGGGTTGGAAAAACAGTGGAGGGCGACCGGCGAACACCGCTGGGTGTCTACTTCATCACCAGTAACCTTGACCCCAAGACCCTGAAGGACTTGTATGGATCAGGCGCATTGCCCGTCAATTACCCCAACGTTCTAGATCAGCGGCGTGGGAAAACTGGCGGTGGCATATGGTTGCACGGCACACCTTCGAGTCAATTTACCAGGGCCCCGCAGGCTACAGACGGTTGTGTGGCTGTTGCCAATCCTGATCTGGAAAGAATCCTCAGGACAGTAGAGGTTCGGACAACACCAGTGCTTATTGAGAAAAATCTGAACTGGGTTCGCCCTGACAAATTGGCGAGTCAAAGGCAGCAATTTTCAGAGACTCTGCAGACTTGGGCCAATGCCAAAAGAAACGGTCGTGAAAGCGAACTTTTGCAGTTCTATGCCAATGACTTCAGCGCAGAAGGCAAGGATTTAACGTCATTCAGCATGAGTCTGCGTGCAGAACTAAAAAAGTTGGGCAACAAGCCAGCGAGCCTCAAAGACATCTCCCTGATTCTATGGTCGGACGAAGCAGAAACCATGGTTGCGACCTTTGGTGAAGTCCTGGACGGCGAAAAGGTAGGGCGCACCGTCCGTCAATATTGGCAGCACCGCCCTGGCGGCTGGAAGATCATCTTTGAAGGATTGGTTTGATGACAACGTAGTCTTGGAACACCAGGCAAATTTAACTCCACTTAGAAAGTATGTATATGAAAAATCACCAAATCCCCCTTGCACTTTTAGCCGCGTGTTTAACCATGGCAACATCAGTCAGTCACGCTGAAGTTGTCGTCACCGGAGCGTGGGTTCGGGCTACAGTACCCAATCAACAGGCGACAGGAGCCTTCATGCAACTGTTATCAAAGACGGACACGACGCTGGTCTCTGCGCGTTCCGACATTGCTGGTGTTGTGGAAGTCCATGAGATGAAAATGGAAAACGATGTCATGCGGATGCGCGCAGTTGACGGGCTAAAGCTGCCTGCAAATCAGCCAGTGGAACTCAAGTCGGGCGGATACCACTTAATGATGATGGACCTCAAGAAACAGCTGAAGGCCGGCAGAGAAGCGCAAATAACATTGACTTTCAAAAATGCCAATGGCGAAAGTGAAACTACCTATGTTCATGCACCTGTGGCATTAACAAAGCCAAAACGATGATCAATCCAGGGGTTTGCGAGTCCTCACACCTGGATGTGCACCCTGCACATGACCCGACATATCAACCGAAGAAGTCGTTTGTTTTTGCGCCATGACGTTGAGTTCATTGAGAATTCCACAGTGCTCAGCATCCTGCGCGCTACGGCACGTCTCACGAAGCCCCTTGAGCTGCGTTTCCAATTGCCGCAGTTCTTTGACCCGAAGCGCAACGTGTCCTATGTGTTCGTCCAAAAGCGCGTTGACTTCGCCGCAATTTCCAGTGGGTGCGTCCCTGAAACGGAGCAAGACACGGATTTCATCCAAGGTCATGTCCAGGCTGCGGCAGTGGCGGATGAACGACAGGCGCTGTCCATGTGATTCGTCATAGACGCGGTAGTTTCCTTCAGATCGCTTGGTGTGCGGCAACAAACCCTCGCGCTCGTAGTGCCGAATAGTCTCCACTTGTACACCCGTCAGATTGGCTAGTTCACCGATTTTCATGTCCGCAATCATAACTGCTTGACTCTTTAGTGGCTACAGGGTTTCTAATTGCCGCTCAACTAGGAATTGACAATGATCACGACACCTCCAAAACCATCATCAACGCCGACATGCGGATGTAGCAGTGCATGTGCAACCTCAATTTCTGATTCGTCTCAGGCATTGCCGCAAAGTAAAAAAGCAGGCGTTCCTGTTTTTCGAATCCCAACCATGGATTGCTCCTCTGAGGAGGGGGAAATTCGCCATGCAGTGGCCAATATTCCCGGTGTGCGCAGCCTTCAATTCCAACTTGCAGTTCGGACGCTTTCGATTGATGCCGAGGCTGAATCATTGCCACTCGTTTTGGCTGCGATTCGCAAAGCTGGATTCAAGCCTACGCCACTAAGCAGCAATGCGTCTGAGAAGGATTCAGATGGCCACGACCACGGACACGAGGGACATGATCATGACCATAACAATGCCAGCTTTCCAAGCGGAATTCAAAAATATGTGCTGGCCCTAGCGCTGGCAGTAGGTGCAGAGTCCATTGCATTCTTTGCTCCAGATACACGCATTTTCCAAGGACTGGGAATGGTGCTTTCTGTGGGTGCAATTGCACTTGCTGGTTTCTCCACTTACGTCAAGGGCTTGGCCGCCCTGCGCAATTTTCGACTCAATATCAACGCGTTGATGACCGTCGCGGTCACCGGTGCATTTGTGATCGGTCAGTGGCCAGAGGCTGCCATGGTTATGGCACTCTATGCCATCGCTGAGTTGATTGAAGCGCGTGCAGTGGACAGGGCCAGAGGTGCCATCAAGAGCCTGCTGGATCTGACCCCTGAGACTGCGGAGATTCGTCAGTCCGATGGATCGTGGCAAATGTTTCCGGTGGGTAGTGTTGTGCTGGATGCCGTTGTGCGCATCAAACCTGGCGCACGCATTCCTGTTGACGGGGTTATTGCCATTGGCAGCACATCCGTAGATCAAGCGTCTGTGACGGGTGAGAGCATTCCAGTGGACAAGGCTCCAGGTGATGCTGTATTCGCCGGGACGATCAATGCCACAGCCACTATTGAAGTGCGCGTAACCGCCTTACCCAGTAACTCAGTGCTTTCCCGCATCATCCACGCAGTAGAACAGGCGCAAGGTTCACGAGCACCCACACAGCAGTTTGTTGACAAATTTGCCGCCATCTACACACCCGCTGTGTTCGTCCTGGCTCTGGGGGTCGCTTTACTTACACCCTGGCTCATGGATTGGACCTGGACTCAAGCAGTCTACAAAGCGTTGGTTCTGCTGGTGATTGCATGCCCGTGTGCTTTGGTGATTTCTACGCCAGTCACGGTGGTCAGTGGTCTGGCTGCCGCTGCCAGACGCGGCATTTTGATTAAAGGTGGTGTTCACCTCGAAGGCGCCCGAAAAATCAAGGCACTTGCGCTGGACAAGACGGGAACAATCACCGAGGGCAAGCCTGTTTTGGTGGATTCCGAGTTTGTTAAATCAGAAGTACCTGAGTGGCAGGTTTTACGTTGGGCAGGCGATCTTTCAGCGCATTCTGATCACCCGGTATCTAAAGCCATCGCGAAAAGTCTCAACCATGGAAATAGTGTTCTCCAAGACTTCAAGGTGGTTGCAGGAAGGGGGGTAGAAGCCCTTGTTGATGGGCAATTATTGATACTCGGCAATCACCGCTTGATGGAAGATCGAAAACTATGTAGCAGCAGCATCGAAGCACGATTGGCGGAACATGAAGCGCTGGGGCGCACGGTCACCATGCTGGCATCGCAAACCCAGGTGCTGGCCATTTTTGCAGTAGCCGACACCATTAAAGAAACGTCACGAGAAGCTTTGGCCCAATTGCACGCACTGGGTGTCACTTCCGTCATGTTAACGGGTGACAACGAGGCAACCGCAAAGACCATTGCCAAGCAGGCTGGCATTGATGATGCGCGTGGAAACTTGCTGCCAGAAGACAAACTGACTGCTATCGAAGAGCTTCAAAAACGATACGGTTTGACTGCAATGACCGGCGACGGTATCAACGATGCGCCTGCATTGGCGCGTTCAGACATTGGTTTTGCCATGGGTGTTGCGGGCACGGATACGGCCATGGAGGCCGCCGATGTTGTCATCATGAATGATGACTTGCGGCGTATCCCAGAAACCATTGTGTTATCGCGCAAAACGCAAGCCATTCTTTGGCAAAACATTACTCTGGCTCTTGGTATCAAGGCAGTTTTTCTGATGCTGGCATTGTTCAATGGCGCATCGATGTGGATGGCGGTGTTTGCGGATATGGGGGCAAGTTTATTGGTCGTTGGTAACGGCCTGCGTTTACTGAAGAAGTAACTCAAGGCGGCAAAAAGTTTTTAAATGAAAGAGTGAAATCATGAGCATTTTTGACAATCTATTTGGACGTCACGGCGGTGGACATGGTGGTGGACATGGTGGTCACCATGATGATCACCATGGGGGCCACTATCGAGGCCCGACCGGTGGAGGTTACGGACCATCAAGTCCGTCCGGACCGGCAAATCCAGTTGGCGCGAGTTGCCCTGGCTGCAATGCATTGAACCCGATAGCGGCAAGATTCTGCGTTCAATGCGGCGGATCAATGCAACCAGCGCGATGCACTCAATGTGGGACGACGCTTGCTGCCGCTGCCAAGTTCTGTGGTCAATGCGGTAAACAATCCGTTTGAAACGCGAATTAAAACTGACCTGGAAGACTTTTAACAAGGAACTTAAATGCTGTCGATTTTCAAAATTTACACAAAGCTGGTCATTGTGGTATCGATCATGTTTGCGGGCCTGGCTATGGCGCAAACAGGTCCCAGTATGAGTGAAATTTATGCGAAGGCACAGGCAGGGAAACTGGATGAAGCGCAAGTAATGGTGCAGCAGGTGTTGATCTCTCATCCCAGCAGCGCCAAAGCCTTCTTTGTCCAAGCAGAACTGTACTCTCGTCAAGGCCAGCTTGACCGCGCTCGGGAATCATTGGCAACCGCTGAAAAATATGCGCCTGGACTCCCATTTATAAAACCTGAAGCATTGCGGACACTGCGCGCGCAGCTTGCTGCCAAACCACCATTGAAATCTACATCCAGCTTGCCCACAAACTTCAAGGCACAACAAACACAGACACCTGCAGCTTGGCTCATGCCTCTGCTTCTCACCGGTGGTGTGATTGCTGCTGCTTTTTTCTTTTTCCGCAGGCGCAAGGTCAACACTTGCACTCAACAATCTGCACTCATCCAACAAAGTGGATTAAGCGGACCACAGATGTTCGGTTCAGGCGGTGGTGTCATGCAACCCGCATATCCGCAGCCCGGATACCAACCCGGCTACCCACAACCGCATTCTGAACCCGGTTTGGGAAGTCGAATTGCAGGCGGAGTTGCTACAGGGCTGGCAGTGGGTGCTGGGGTTATGGCAGCTCAAGCAATCGGTCGTAACCTCATGGGTGATCAAAGTCGTTCGTCCGTTCAATCTGACTCGTTAAGCGATAACAAGTTTGAACCAATACCCACAAACTCAGATATGGGTGGGACGAACTTCGGAATGAACGACACCACTTGGGATGATGGCGGTGCAGGAATCGGAAGTGGTGGCGAGTGGGAAAACTGATATTGACAAGAAAGTCGTAAAAAGTTGGATTTACCCGTACTCCGATTTCCCTCCAAGATTTAACACAATTGCATCAATGTCAATTCGATATCGGCAGTCTTGTCTTATCAACATAAAAATCGATGCAAATGCATCTTTATCAAAGAACTTTGAATAATGAAAAAATCGCTGATCGGTCAAATTTGCCAAAACAAAAACAATCCCCATCGTTAGGACTGGACTACAAGGATAAAGAAGCCGACGGCCTGAAGTTGCTAGCAAGTTACGGATATTCCTATGACATGACAATCTCCGACAAAGACGGACGCACCGGTATTGACTTTGGGGTGTATGGTGTACCCGAGAGCCTTTTAATCCACAAAGGAGGGATTATTCGATACAAGAAAATTGGACCAATCACTAATGAAGCACTGCGCGACGAAATAATCCCTTTAATAGGAGAATTGCAAAAATGAAATGTCCTCAATGTACGGAAACCACGCTAGTCATGACTGAGCGCCAGGGTATCGAGATTGACTACTGTCCATCATGCCGAGGGGTGTGGCTGGACCGTGGTGAACTTGACAAGCTGATTGAGCGCAGCGCTCAGGCCATGCCAACTCAGCCCCCCCTATCAGCTCAACCAGTTCAGTCGCACTACGAGCCAACGACTCGCCGACCGGACTTTGTGGACTCGGACTATAAACACAATTCTGGCCACGGCGGTTATCGCAAACGCAAGTCGTGGTTAAGTGAGTTGTTTGACTAAATTGTCATGAGACGATTTTTCAGTCCACTTTCCTCTGCATTGAATGACAACCCGCATCATCGTCGCCTGACGATAGGGCTGGTAGTATTGTTATTGGCATCAGGAGTCACGGCTTACAGCATTGCACCGCTGTCACCTGCTGACTCAACATTGCCCGTTCGACAGCTAATCGAAGCTGTAACCCCCACCGCAACAACTGCACCAATTGACCAAGAAGCAGTTGTACCGATGGTGCTTTACCGCAGCGAATTCACTCGTACTTCAGATTCAGCTAACACCCTGTTGCAGCGATTGGGGGTCAGCGATAACGCGGCAACAAAATTTCTGGTCAACGATAAGGCATCGCGTACGCTGCTGGCAGGCACCCCAGGGAAATTTGTCTCGATTGAGGCAGACGGTCAGCAGCGACTGCTGCGATTGAAAGCCCTCTGGCCAAATGCGGATGGAGTTCAATTTTCTCGTCTGGTGGTCGAGCGGGGTGCCAATGGATACACCTCCCGGGTGGAAATGGAGCAACTACAAAGCTCGGTGCGACTCGCCAGCGCTACTGTACGCAATTCGTTGAACGCTGCAGCGGCGCAAGCCAAGCTGCCCGGTACCATTGCTACGCAACTAGTCAGTGTTTATTCAAGAGTGGCCGACTTTCGAGATGTATTGAGGGCCGGTGATAGCTTTCGCGTCGTCTATGAGATCCTAGAGGCTGATGGCGAAGTGTTGCGCGTTGGCAAGTTGTTGGGAGCTGAATTTGTCAAAAAGGATAGGCGATACCAAGTTATGTGGTTCGAGCAGGCCGGTCAAAAAGGCGGTTTTTATACACTGGACGGGCAAAGCATTGATCGCAAGGCAATGAAGCTACCACTGGATGCATCTGTAAGTAGTGATTACGGGATGCGAATCCACCCTGTCTTTGGTAAACCCAAGACTCATGAGGGGATTGACTTTGCTGTAGCTTCGGGCACGCCGATACGCAGTGCAGCCGATGGCATTGTGTCATTTGCTGGCTGGCAAAAGGGCTACGGAAAATTTGTACTTGTGAAACACCGCGACCAAAAGGCCACGGCTTACGCTCACTTGAGCCGCATTCAAGTCCGAAAGGGCCAGCGCGTGGTCTTGGGTGAGTTGCTGGGGTCAGTGGGGCAAACCGGCACAGCCACTGGACCGAACCTGCACTTTGAATATTTAGTGAAAGACCGCCCGCAAGACCCAGACAACATTGCGCGCCAACCGGCTGATATATCGATATCTTCAACGAATAGCAGCGAATTCAAACGCATGGCGTTGGCCATGCGTCGGCACCTTGAGGTGGCCCCGCTTGTGGCAATGACTACTGTTGAATAAGGGGATGACTAAGTGGGTTATGACTCAGCGCTACCAGCAAATCGACTTATGCAACGTGAATAGCAAACCATTTGAGTACGACGACATCGGTGGGCTCGATACGTTTGCTGTGCTACGCCAGCGCATGAACGGGCACAAACACTCATCGGCACATGCAGCAACTACTCATCTCGGTTGAAATGGAGCTCGCTGTTAGGAGTTGGCGGGTTGCAAAACAATAACGGCCATTCCCACCAACGCAATGCCAGCTCCAGCAATGTCCCATCGAGTCAGCCTCACACCGTCTACCAGGTAGAGCCACACCAGGGCCACCGCAATGTAAACCCCCCCGTAAGCGGCATACGTTCTTCCAGCCGCACTGGGATGGAGCGTCAACAGCCAGGCGAATAGTCCCAGCGATAACGCTGCAGGAGCCAGCAGCCACGCGGTTTTGTCCTGTTTGAGAACCAGCCATGGCAGGTAGCACCCCACGATTTCAGCAAGAGCGGCGGCCACGAAGAGCAAAACGATTTTTGCGAGATCCACGATGTTTCTACCGGAAGTGAGGGGGGATCATATTGGCATACTGCTGGAACACCCAAACGGATGGCCCTGTGCATCGTGGTGGGTATTGCGCTGGGCCAGTGGCTACCCGATGTGTTCCAGGCCATTGGCCGACTGGAGGTGGCGCTCAACGACAGCATCATGGTTGTTGCCTTTGCCCCGTTGGTGGCGTTTTTGCAGGGCCTGTCCAGCATCACCATGCCGTGGGACACGCTGCTGATCTCGGTGGCGCTGTACATCGTGATCCCGGTGATCCTGGCGCAGCTATTGCGCAAGTCTCTGCTGCAAAAAGGTCAGGCCGCTTTTGATGCCACCATGGAAAAGATCGACCCCTGGTCTATCACCGCACTGCTGGCTACTCTGGTGCTTTTGTTTGCGTTTCAAGGTGAGGCCATCCTCAAACAACCGCTGGTGTTTGCACTATTGGCGGTACCGATTTTGGTTCAAGTGGCTTTCAACTCGGGCCTGGCCTATTTTTTGAACCGCGCAGTGGGCGAAAAACACGCCATTGCCTGCCCGTCGGCGCTAATCGGTGCCAGCAACTTTTTCGAACTGGCTGTTGCGGCGGCCATCAGCCTGTTTGGCTTCAACTCCGGCGCCGCCCTGGCCACGGTGGTGGGGGTGTTGATCGAGGTGCCAGTGATGCTGCTGGTGGTCAACATCGTGAACCGCTCCAAGGGGGGTACGAGCAAGGTGCAGTTACCAACGACGCAGGAGCAAAAATATGACCAACATTACGATCTATCACAACCCCGCTTGCGGCACCTCCCGCAACACCCTGGCCCTGATGCAACGGTCCAAAGTGTCAGGGTGCTCAAGGAGACGCAGGAAGAGCCCCTCGGCTAATTTTTACATTTTCGGGGGTTGGGCAAAAATAGCCATGTTGCGTTTGTCGGTCGGCCTGGAAGATGCCGACGATTTGATCGCTGATCTGGAGCAGGCCCTGGGTTAGGCGATTCGAGCAGGGTCTGCTTTGAGTCCTGCCGATTCATGCATGGTATGACAGCCCCCGTGGGGGCTGGATCGGCGGCACTGAATATCGCCTGTTGTCGAGAGAACTGGCTCTTCCATCGAAGGGCCGGATACTCGATGTTGGATGCGGAACCTGTTGGTTTACCAGGCAGTTGGCAAGTCTTCCGGGCCAACACGTAACCGGTATTGATCTCAACGCGGAGTGAAGTGTCGCTGTAGCTCCAAAACCAGGTCAAGGCGGTCCGGGTCGGCTTTGATGGTATGCAGCAGCAGGGCTGCTTTCACCATGTCTGTGGTTTGCCGGTCAAGCATGCCGTCCTCCTATTCGTGTTGATCCGATGATTCCCAATCTCGCCTGGGGCACGCCTGATTGCAATCAGTGTCCATGCCGATGGTGAATGTCCGGGAAGTGCCCATGGCTGTGGCGGATGACAACATGCTTGTGGGGGTGTACATGGGCACCTTCACCATTCCAATCAGAATCGTGGGTGTGTTGATGGTGCGCGTCATGGTTATGCGGGTGCACATGCTCCAGCGGTTCATGGTCATGCTCGTGTTCATGGGTCTCCGTCAGGTGCAGCCAAACCCCTAGACCCATGAGCGCTGCCGCCACCCAAAACGCCAGCCCGGTGGATTCCCCAAACACCAGCAATGCAATGGCGGCTCCGATGAATGGTGCGGTCGAAAAATACGCGCCTGTGCGTGCCGTCCCCAGACCTCGCAATGCCAGGACGAACATCACCAAGCTGAACCCGTAGCCCAGCAGGCCTACAGCCATCGTCGCGGTGACGGTTGCCATGCTTGGTAGTTGCGCTCCCAGCGCTACGGCCAATGTACTGTTGACCAGTCCCGCCACAATGCCCTTGCTACCGGCAATAAACAATGCATCCGATGCTGAAACCTTGCGGGTCAGGTTGTTGTCAATTGCCCAGCACAGGCATGCCACGCCCACCAGAACGGGACCCACCCAGTCCGCTGAGCTGGTACTTTGGCTAGGCCAAGACAGCACCACACCCCCGGCCACGATGGCCACCATACCCAACACAATGCGCTTGTCGGCGTTCTCCTTGAACACCAGCCAGGCAATGGCGGCAGTCAATACAGCTTCCAGGTTCAGCAGCAGTGAGGCACTCGATCCGCTGGTACTTGTCAATCCAAACATCAGGGCAAGGGGACCCAAGACACCACCAAATAGGATGGCCCCCAGCAACCAGGGCCATTCCGCCCGGGGCAATCCAGATGCGTGCCAACCGCGATCCCGTACCAAGCGGATCAGGGTCAGGCCCACACCACTACCCAGGTAGAGTAGACCGGCGAGCAGAACTGGGGACATGTCACCGACTAGCAGCTTGGCAAACGGTGTGCTCGCGCCAAATAAGGCAGCGGCAGACAGTGCAAAGAGGACATTACGGTTCATGTGCTGATTGTCCAGCACATATTTGGCTAAAGTTCGGCAATTCAAATGACTAAAGTTCGGTATGAAATTCGTTATGACGGCATTTACGAACTGCCGCAGGAGCCGCAGCTCAGCCGCAGCGCCCCCACGTAACAGGCCAATCAGATATCAAGTCCGATGAGCAGCATCAACGAAACGGCCTACCCCCAACTGAGTTCGGAGATTGTCGAGAAAGAGCTGCTCGCTTTTTTTACGCCGACGCAGCAGGAACTTGGCTTCATTGCTGACGCATACCGCAGGACCACGACCCAGGCATTGATCGCCATCCAGCTCAAGGTGCTGCAGCGACTGGGCTATTTCATCACGCTCGTCAATGTCCCCAGGAACATCATTGAGCATGTCTGCAAGCACCTGCGCATCCCGGCGTTCCAGTCTCATTTATTGCGGAACTACGATTCGTCTGGCAGTAAGTCGATCCACCAGCGCCTGCTGCGGGAATATGTTGGGGTTCGTACTTTGGGTTCTGAGGGGCAGGCCTGGCTGGATGAGCAAGCATCCAAGGCAGCCAAGACCAAACAGGAGTTGCCAGACATCATCAATGTGCTTCTGGAGGAATTGCTCCATCACCGTTACGAATTGCCCGGCTTCGTGACATTGTCGCGCGCTGCAAACCGAGCCAGAACCAAGGTAAACGATGACATACACCGCCAAATCACGTCCACGCTGAATGACCAGCAACGTGGGCAAATTGATCGTCTGTTCATGACGCAAGCAGGGCGCAGCCAATGGGAACAGCTCAAACGCGAGCCCAAGCAACCAAATGTTCGAGAGGTTGTGAGCTTTCTGACGCATATTGAAGCCGTCCGCAAATTGGCCGACAGTCTGCCCAAGCCCGAGGATATCCCGGTCTCCAAGAGAACACAGTTCGTGCTCGAAGCCAGGGCCCTGAATGTGCGCGAGATGATGGCACTCAAGCCAATAAAGCGCTATGCACTGGCCGTCTTGCTCATTCACGCTCAGCTGCAAAAAGCCGTTGATGACATCGCGGATATCTTTATTCGATCCGTACGCAATATGCACAACGTTTCGCGGGAGCGTCTGAAAGAGTATCAGCTGGAACATGTCGCACAAGGGGAGTTGTTGATTGCACAGTTTCGCGACATGCTGACGGTCTTTGACGATGAAGCAGATGAGCCTGAATGCATTCAAAAAATGCGCACCGTGCTGGGCGATGATCCGGTCAAATGGATTGAGCGCTGCGATGAGCACATTGCTTTTGCTGGCAACAATTACTACCCCTTCATGCTCCAGCCATACCGCAGCAAACGGGCCTTGCTGTTCCAGTGCCTGGATGCGATGAAACTGAAGTCTTCGTCGACGGACGATAGTCTGTTAAGGGCCATCGCATGGGTTGCGCAATTTCGCTCCAGTCACAAGGAACACATACCTGCAAGCGTCGGGGCAGATTCAGTCAACCTTGATTGGCTGGTTGACAAGAAGTGGCGAACCTTAATTGAGGGCAAAGGTGCCCAACTCGGTCTGATGCATCGCAAGTATCTTGAGCTGTGCATATTTTCCCATGTGATGGAGGAACTGAAATCTGGTGACTTATATGTCCAAAACAGTGACCAGTTCGACGACTACCGGGAACACCTGGTGAGCTGGACGCAGTTCGAGGCGGAGGTGGCTGATTACGCAAGCATGGTTGGGCTACCGGTCGAGGGCGATGCACTTGTGACACAGCTCAAACAGCAGATGCTCGATGTCTCACAACGAGTGGATGATCGTTTCCCAGACAATGACCATGTTGCAATCACAGAGGCGGGCCTGCTTATTCGACGCACCGAAAGAGCGCCACCCCCAGAAGGCTTGCCCGAGATCGACCACGCCATCACGAATTCGATGGCCACCGCCAGCATCTTGGATGTCCTGACCGAGACAGAACGCTGGCTGGACTTACATAAACTTTTCGGGCCACTCTCTGGTTTCGAGGGCAAGGTGGATGATCCACGCAAGCGTTTTCTAACCACCTTGTTTTGCTATGGCTGCAACCTCGGGCCGACGCAGACGGCTCTATCTGTGAAGGGCCTTTCCAGAAAACAGGTTGCCTGGCTAAACCTGCACCACGTCACAGAAGAGCGGCTGGATAAGGCCATCTTCAAGGTGGTCAATGCCTACAACCGCTTTTCTCTGCCTCAGTATTGGGGAACAGGCAAAAGCGCATCGGCGGACGGCACCAAATGGAATGTTTATGAGCAAAACCTCATGTCCGAATACCATTTGCGCTATGGCGGCTACGGTGGGATTGGCTATTACCACGTGTCTGACATGTACATTGCGCTGTTTGGCAACTTCATCCCTTGTGGGGTATATGAGGCTGTCTACATTCTTGATGGTCTGGTCAAGAATGAGTCAGATATCCAGCCGGACATTTTGCACGGTGATACTCAGGCGCAGAGTGCGCCCGTGTTTGGGCTATCGCATTTGCTTGGCATAAAACTCATGCCCCGCATTCGCAACATCAAAGAATTGGTTTTCTTCAAGGCAGAGCCGACGATCCAATACCAGCACATTCAAAGCTTGTTTCGTGGCAACATCGACTGGGATTTGATCGCAGTTCACTACCGGGATATGTTGCGGGTGGCGGTGTCAATCAAGCTGGGCAAAATCACGCCGTCCATGATCCTGCGTAGATTGGGAACCTTCAGTCGGAAAAATAAGCTGTATTTCGCTTTCCGAGAACTTGGCCGGGCCATCCGTACAGTTTTCCTGCTCAATTACATCAACGACTTGGAGTTGCGACGCTCAATACACGCGGCAACCAATAAGAGCGAAGAGTTCAATCACTTCCTGAAATGGTTGTTCTTCGGTGGAGAAGGGGTGATTGCTGAAAACCTGAGACACGAGCAGCGCAAAGTCATCAAATACAGCCAGTTGGTGGCCAACATGGTCATTCTTCACAACGTGCAATGGATGTCGCGCAAACTCAAGGAGCTGCAGGCAGACGGCTACGAGGTGGGTGAGCCGATTCTCAAATCATTGTCACCATACCGCACAACGCATATCAACCGCTTTGGTGACTACACATTGGATTTGTCCAGGCCGATAGAACCTATCGACTACAAGATCAAATTCTCTTGAAAAACAATGGGTTAAGCCCATTTCTGCGAAATTTTCAGGAATCACGGCCGACCCTCGATCTGTTCCCCTGGATCGGTGATCGGCCCATTGCCGGAATTCATGCGATGGAGCTGCTGGCCGTGCTGCAAAAGGTAGAGGAACGCGGCGCAATAGAAACCGCTGACAGGGTTTTGATGCTGGCCCGCCAGATATGGGACTACTGGTTACCCGCTGCCAAAGTCCAGCAGCGCAACATCACTGAAGGCCTGAAGCGCCGATTGACCCCATACCGTGGCAAGACCTTTGCGGCCATTGTTGATCCGGTGCGTTTTGGTGACCTGCTGCGGGCCATCACTGGCTACAAAGGCGGGGGAATCGTGCGCACCGCCCTGCAGCTTGCGCCGCTGCTGTACCAACGCCCCGGCAATCTGCGCGAAATGGAATGGGCAGAGCTTGACCTAGAGGCGGCACTGTGGACCATCCCCAGCGCAAAGATGAAGCGCACCAAGCTGGAAAAAGAGCAGGGCGAGGCCCACACCGTGCCGCTGCCCACCCAGGCGGTTGACCTGTTGCGCAGCCTGCAGCCAGTCACCGGCCACGGGCGCTACGTGTTCCCCGGTGAGCGCAGCCACGACCGCCCCATATCTGACAACTCGGTGCGTAGCGCCTTGTATGCGCTGGGCTTTGGCAAGGACCAGACCTGGCACGGCCTGCGGGCCAGCGCTCGCACGATGATGGTCGACCAGTTGAACCTGGACCCCTTGGCCATTGAAGCCAACCTGGCGCACGCGGTCAAAGATGCCAACGGGCGCAGCTACAACCGCACCCAGTACCTCAAACAACGGTTCGAGCAGATCCAGGCCTGGGCCGACTACCTCGACAAGCTGCGCAAGGGGGCGGACGTGATCCCACTGCCCCAGCGGGCCGCCTGATACCCACACCCCGCACGTTTTGCCACGTTTCCAGGCTGCTACCCGCTGGAAAAGTGGGGACAGTGGGGGCAAACTGGCGAAACCCAACAACCATGCGGGTTTGCGGCGCTTTTGGCAGTGGGGACAAAGTGGGGTCAGAGTGGGGGCAAAGTGGGGACGTTTTTAGATGATGAAAGTGATTCAATCACTCTATCTATTCCCTTGCCCCCATGCCCAGCACCCACCCCGGCCCGCTGCGCACTTTGCCGGGCTATTGCAAACGCTACCGGATTTGAGCGCAAAGGGTTTTCCCCTTGGAACCAACCACCGGGCCGCGTTTTGTTGTGTGACTGTGCACAACCTCGATCAGCTGCGCACCGCCCGCCTTGAGCTGGTGGCCAGCGCCAGCACAGTGACCGCCCGCCTTGAGCTGGTGGCCAGCGCCAGCACAGTGACCGCCCGCCTTGAGCTGGTGGCCAGCGCCAGCACAGTGACCGCCCGCCTTGAGCTGGTGGCCAGCGCCAGCACAGTGACCGCCCGCCTTGAGCTGGTGGCCAGCGCCAGCACAGTGACCGCCCGCCTTGAGCTGGTGGCCAGCGCCAGCACAGTGACCGCCCGCCTTGAGCTGGTGGCCAGCGCCAGCACAGTGACCGCCCGCCTTGAGCTGGTGGCCAGCGCCAGCACAGTGACCGCCCGGCGCTGTGGCAGCACCTCGACCGGCGGCGCAGCGCCTGGCGTGAGCTGATGCCCCAGCGACAGCCCGTGAGCACCCGGCACTGATGCCCCAGCGACAGCCCGTGAGAGCCTGGCACTGATGCCCCCAACATGAGCGCACCAGGCACACCACACCGACCGCCCGGCGTGCCGTGGCACGGCGGCACCACTTCGACACGCTGCGCAGCGCCTGGCGTGAGCTGGTGGCCAGCGCCAGCCCCGTGAGCACCCGGCACTGATGCCCCCAGCGTCAGCACTGATGCCACCGGCACCGTGGCACCAGTGCCCGCATCTTGACCGCCCGGCGCTGTGGCAGCACCTCGACCGGCAGCGCAGCGCCTGGCGTGATCTGGTGGCCAGCGACAGCCCGTGAGCATCCGACACTGATGCCCCGCAGCGAGCGCACCAGGCGCAACACCGCGACCGCCCGGCCTGATCTGGAACACGCCTGCACCGTGGCACCACCCCGACACACAGCGCAGTGCCTGGCGTGATCTGGTGGCCAGCGCCAGCCCATGAGCACCCGGCACTGATGCCACAGCGCCAGCGATTTGACCGCCTGGCACCGTGGAACTGCGGCCCCGCTATCTGTCAAATCTGCCCCTGTGGATAACTTTTGCAGCGCCAGCATTCTGCCAACTGCTGAAAAAATAGGCATTGTGGATAAGGTTTACAAGTGCTTGAATTCATTGAATATTCCGTTAATTCGTACGAAAGTTATCATTTTGTATGATAGATACGACGGGTGTTATGTTAAGTAATTCGTACGTTATTAATATAAACGTACGAAATAGCGGATTTGTGCCACAATAAAACCCATCAAAAGGAACGCACAAAATGACACCTGAAGAATTTTCTGCGGCCCTGGCTGCGCTGCATTGGAAACAAACCGACTTTTGCCGCAAAACGGGCCTGAACAAGTCAACGCCTAGCAATTGGATGGTGCTGAAAACACCTATTCCGCCTTGGGTGGGTGCTTACCTTGGTGCCATGCTGGATTTGGCAGCCCTGCACCGCAAGTATCTGGAAACCCCCAAGGGTGGCACCGCCAGCGAGTGAAAACGCGAAGCCCCGGCGCGATTTGACCGGGGCAAAAAGGCGGCGGGGCGTGTGGTAGTGACACCCGCCCCGCCTGACCACCAACAATCGAGAGGCGATTGAAAATGGCTGCTGTGAACTCTACCGTAAAACCCCGCCGGGCCCGTCTTACCCGTGCCAAACTGGCTTCGTATGGCATTGATGCTGGCGCTGTGTCGTTCCGGCATGGCCTGAGCGTGTGCGAGCGTGGCGTGATCGATGAAGCGGTGAGCATCATTGAACGGTGCATCAAATCCAGCCCGGCGTTTGACACCCCGGACGCGGTTAAAGAATACCTTCAGCTCCAACTGGGAGCCGAACCGCATGAAATTTTTGGGGTGTTGTTCCTTGACGTGCAAAACCGCTTTATTGCTTTTGACCGCATGTTTCCAGGCACCCTGACACAAACCAGCGTTTACCCCCGCGAAGTCGTGTTGGCAGCGCTGGCGCATAAGGCATCCGGCGTGGTGCTGACCCACAATCACCCGAGCGGCAACGTAATGCCCAGCCGGGCCGATGAAATGCTGACGCGTACCCTTAAAACCACGCTGGCGCTGATTGATGTGCGTGTGTTGGATCACATAATTGTTGCGCCCGGCGAAGCCCTGAGCATGGCCGAGCGGGGGATGATGTAACGCTTGCAAGTTTTGCCCCGCCTACCCTGCGCCTGATCAGCAAGGGGGAAAAGTCGGACACCTTCACCGACCTGGCGGCGGCACCCAATGAAGGCTGTACCTGAAGGGGTGGCGATGATCCCGTACTTTGGCGATGATCCAAATCGCCGCTACAACGACGAAGAAAAAGAATTGAACATCCTTGACAGTGGTTGGGCTAAGTTTGCGCTTGGGTTGCGGATAGGCATACGTTATGGCCACAAGCAAGGGCAAGTCCATCTTCGGTCGCTGGCTGATATGAAGTCTGCTTTGGATGTTTGGCGTGTCCGTTTTGAGGGTGGCGATACGCTGGCGCTATTGCAGGCGATTCAGGTATGCGCTGAAGAAAATCTACCCTTACCAAGCTGGCTCGCTGTTGCCTTTTCTGAGGCAATGAATGATTTTTTGAAGCCTGGCGGCAAGCATTCATTGGATCTTGTTTTTTGCAGTCCAACCCTTCCGACCAATACCCCATCAAAGGCAGCAGCGGCAAAGCAAGACTGGGTGCTTGGGGGCCAACTTTGGCATGATTGTTGGCAATATGCCATCGATCATGAGGAAGTATTCAGCCTTGATGCAGTGCTTGATAGTGTTTTGGCGTCAAAAAGCTGGGGGGTGAAAAAGCGGAAAGCCCGAGACTTGGTTACAAGAGTTGACGAAAGCCAAGCACAACACTTACACAAACGCGAAAAACAACCCCTTGCACGGTTTTTAGAGAAACGGCGCAAAGCGTAGTCACAGCGGACCGCCGCGCATGAAATCGGGTTCCCAACGAAAGGAAACCCATGCAAACCCAAGCAAACACCCCCGCACCTTCACCAGAAACACTGCTGCGCCTTCCCGCTGTGGTGGCACGTGTTGGGCTTCAAAAGTCCGCGATTTACGAGATGATGAATCGCAAACCGCCCGCGTTTCCGCGTGCGTTGAAAATTTCCCGTAGAGCGGTAGTCTGGCCTGCATCGTCCATTGAAAAATGGATCGGTGAGCGCATCGCTGCGGCGGGGACCGAGGCTCAATCATGAGCCACGGCCCCGACTACCTCAAGGCCCAAGCCCTGAAGCTGGAGGCCCGGCAGCTCAAAAATGCCGCACAGCATCTTTACGCTGATTTTGAAGCCGCCGACGACTATTCAACTGAGGTCTACCTCAAGGTTTTTGATCATCTGGATATTGCGCTGCGTTTCGTGGCTGGCTTTGCCAAGGCCAACCGTTGTATGACAGCCGCGCAAGTCAAAAACTTGGATGAAATGCTGGCGTCTTTCCTTGATTTACACAGAGCGGCGGGGCGGTCTGAATCCATAAAAGACAGTCTGGTTTATCGCTTGGCTGACACGCTGGGGATATCAAGCAGCGAGCCACAGACACCTTGAGGCGGTGACCATGACGACACCACCCACAACCGACACCCGCCCGGCCCAAGCGGCCCGCGTTGCTGATTTTCTGGAGCTGAACCCCAACAGCACCGCCAAACAGATCGACGCCGCGTGCGATACGGGGTGCATCACAAAGGTGCTCTCTGAAATGCCCCGCCTGGGGTACGGCCTGGGCAAAGACTGGCAGTGCGTGACTTGCGCCAATGGCCAGAGCACACGGGATGTGCGCACGTACGTGCTCACTCACCGCCCAACAGCCCAGCCCGACCTATTCACAAACGCTTGAAGCGCCCGTTTCACCTATTTCCAAAGGACTCACCATGGCACTCGCCACCCTATCCATTGATCTTGTTGCCAAGATCGCCAAATTTGAAGACGACATGGGCAAGGCCGCCCGCGCTGGCGAGAAAACCGCACAGCGTATCAACGCAGCAATGAGCACCATGCAGGCCACACTTGCCCCCCTGGCGGCCGGTATCTCAGTGGCTGGCTTGGTCAACCTGGCTAAGTCCGCTATCGATAGCGTCGACGCCCTGAACGACCTCAAAGACGCCACAGGGGCCAGCATCGAGAACATCAGCGCCCTGGAGGATGTGGCCGCCCGCACCGGCACCAGCTGGGACACCGCCAGCGCTGGACTGATCAAGTTCAACAGCATTTTGAACAATGCAAAACCCGGAAGCGCCGCCGCCAAGTCGTTGGAGCAACTGGGCTTGAGTGTGGAAGACCTCAAGCGCCTTGACCCTGCAGAAGCCATGCGCCAGACCGCCGTGGCGCTATCTGGATTGAGCGACGAGGTTGCCTGGGGCCGCGTGGTGGAAGATCTATTCGGCAAATCCACCCGCGAGGTGGCAGCGTTTTTGAAAGATCTGGGAGAGCAAGGCAAACTGGTGGCCACCGTCACTACCCAACAGGCAGAAGAAGCTGAGAAGTTCAATAAACAACTCCTTTCGCTGCAAAAAAACGCGCAAGACGCGAGCCGATCTTTGGCGACATCTTTGCTTCCGACGTTGATTGAAACTAGCAGGGAAATGGCGGCAGGCTTGAAAGTCAGCGGTGGGTTATTTGATGCCACTTTGGCAATCGGCACAAGCAATCCATTCGCCACCGCCCACCAAAATTTGATTGACTACAAGCAGGATCTGGCAGACCTGCAAGAACAGCGTAAAAACATGACCGCCGTCGAGGCGGCGGTGCTTGGCAAGGCAACTGATTTGGCCATTGAACAGGCCCGCAAGCGGGTGGCCTACTACAAAGAACTTGACGACATGACCGCGCCCTATGTTGGCAACGCCGGACGGGGAAAGGTTAACCCAGACCTGCGTTTGACCAGCAATGCAGAGTTTGAGAAGTACCTTGAAAACCTGCAAAAGCAGATCGAAAAAACTCAAGAGCTGACGGCTGTGCAGCAGATCGGCATGGACATCAACGCGGGCCGCCTGGGGGCGCTGACCACCCAACAGCAGCAAAGCCTGATTGATGCGGCGATGCGGCTGGACAAGTTGAAAAAGGCCAACGAAAAGCCGCTGGAGGCCCCACAGTCTGATTTCAGTAAGTACCTCGAAAACTTGCAAAAGGCACTTGAAAAAAACCAAGAGTTGACCACCGTTCAACAGCTGGGCTACGACATCAACGCCGGGCGCCTGGGCAAGATGTCCACCGCCCAGCAAAACGAGCTGGTCAGCCTGGCGCAAAAGGTCGATATCACCAAGGCCCAGACAGAGGCCGAAAAAGAGCTGTCCAAAGCCTTGGCAGAGCGTCTGATGGCTGAGCAAGACACACTCAAGCAGCTTGACGATGAATTCGCCGCCATCATCAGCCAACTGACCGCCAACACCCCCACGGTCAAATTCAAGCAGCAACAAGATGACTTGGCCGCCCTGCAAGAAGCCTACGCACAGGGCCAGATCAGCGAACAGGTCTACGCTGAGGCGGTGGCAGAACGCTTTGACCTGAACAATGAAAAGATCAAAGAAACCAAGTCACTGGCGGAAGAGCTGGGCCTGACCTTCACCAGTGCCGCAGAAGATGCCATCGTGAATTGGAAAGGGTTAAGCGACGTCCTGGCGGGCCTTGAACAAGACATCTTGAGAATTGTCACCCGCAAAGTTATCACCGAGCCGCTCGGTAACTACATCAGCAGCAGCCTGGGCAGCTTGGGTAAGGCCGTTGGTTTGTCCAGCTTGTTCAGTTTTGACGGCGGCGGTTACACCGGGTCGGGCTCGCGCTCTGGCGGGCTGGATGGCAAGGGCGGGTTTTTGGCTGTGATGCATCCGCAAGAAACCGTCACTGACCACACCAAAGGCCAAAGCGCTGGCGGCGGCACCAGTGTTGTCAACAACTACAACTACAACTTCACCGTTGGTGATGTCGCCAGCGTCACCACAGTCAAGCAGGCCATTGCGGCCTCAGAGCGCCGGATAGCGGCCACCTACAACCGATCCAACACATACGGTGGCTAACCATGTCGACCAATTCAGACCAAAGCGGGGCGCAATCTATGAGTGCGCCCGCGTCGAACCACGCCCCGCTGTGTGTTGGCACCCTGCTATTTCTGGCGGGTGAGTTGTACGCAGTCCCTTGCAAGCTTTCCGAGCTCGACCAGGGGCGCATTCGGTGGGCGATAGCCTCACTGTTGAAGGCCGCCTATGCTGGCGGCTTCACGCAAGGCGACATTCTGGCCACGCTGCTGGCCCGCAAAGACACATCAAACCGTGTCATTGACCTGGCCACACAAGCCTTTCAAGCGGCTGATAGGTCTTTGAAGTGACCCGCCCCACCAGTTCACAACCCCATGAAAACAACAATAACCCCCGACCTGATCCGGGCCGCCCTGCAACACATCCCCGCGAACCTGCCCCGCGACGAATGGGCACGCGTGGGCATGGCCATCAAAAGCGAATTCCCAGATGAAACAGGCCGCGACCTGTTCACCGACTGGAGCGCTACAGCTGACGGCTTCGACCTCAAGGCCGCCCGGTCCACTTGGCAGAGCATCAAAGCAGGCGGCGGTGTGGCCATTGGCACACTGTTGCACCTGGCCAAGTCAAATGGCTTCACCCTGCCCAAGCCTGACCAGGCGCCAGCCCAGCCCGACCCCGCCACGGTGGCACGCCTGGCCAGCGAGCGAGTTGCCAGACAACAAGCCGACCAGGCACAGCAGCAGGCCGCCCACGAACACGCCGCCAGTGAAGCCGCGTTACTGTGGGAACAGGCCAGCGAGACAGGCGAAAGCGCCTACCTGACTCGCAAGGGCGTGAAGCCCTACGGCGTGCGCTTTGCGCCCGATGGCTGGCTGCTGGTGCCCTTGCGTGACAGCGCTGGCAAGTTGTGGAACCTGCAACGCATTGCACCCACCCGCCCGGCGGGCGGTGGCACTGACAAACTGTTTTTGAAGGGTGGCCGCAAGGCTGGACTGTTTCACTGGTGCGGTGATCCGACCGGGGCCGCTGCGCTGCTGATTTGCGAGGGTGTCGCTACTGGGTTAAGTATTTTTGAATGCACAGGCCGCCCCTGCGTTGTGGCTTTTGACGCGGGCAATTTGCTGCACGTGGCCAAATCCGTGCACCAGGCACACCCGGCGGCGCTGATCGTGATCTGTGGTGATGATGATGCAGCCACCCACGCCCGCACCGGGCGTAACCCGGGCCGCGAGAAAGCGACAGCGGCGGCCCGTGCGGTGGCTGGCCTGGCGGTGTTTCCAGAGCCGCTGCCTGATGGTGGCAGCGACTTCAACGACTTACACCAGGCCGCCGGATATGACGCGGTGGCCACCATCGTGAACCAGGCGATTGACTTCTACGAGCCGCCCCAGCCACCAGCCAAAATGCCCGCACAGTCAACGACCGCGCCCAAGCCTGCCAACGGTGCCCAGCGCAGCCAAGACAAGCCCAGCGGGGCGAATGCTGGCCCCGGTGCCACCCCTGGCGATGCTGACCGGGTTTATGACCCCTTCGTCATTGATGAAACGGGCGTGTGGTTCTGTGGTGCTGACCAGGACGGCAAACGCAAGCCGCCCGAATGGATCTGCAGCCCGTTGACGGTAGAGGCTTTCACTCGCGACCAGGACGGCGGCGGGTGGGGTTATTACCTGGCCTTCAATGACCCTCTGGGTGTGCAAAAGCACTGGGCCATGCCCGCCCGCATGTTGTCGGCAGACGGTGGCGAGTACCGCGCCACGCTGTTGAACATGGGTTTGCGCATTGGCACTACACCCCGCGCCCGTAACCTGTTGACCCAGTACCTGCAGAGCCGCCAGCCTGAAGAATTCGCCAGCTGTACCGACCGCATCGGCTGGCACGGTGCCGCCTTTGTGCTGCCCCGTGAAACAGTCACCAGTGGCACGGATGCCGAGCGCATTGTTTTCCAGTCAGACGCCCCGATTGAAAACACCTTCAAAGCCAAGGGCCCGCCCGAGCAATGGCGCGACAAGGTGGGGGCGCTGTGCGCTGGCAATTCCCGGCTGGTGTTTGCCGTAGCCTGCGCTTTTGCTGGGCCGCTGTTGCGCCCGGCGGGTATGGAGTCGGGCGGGTTCCACTACCGGGGCGACAGCTCCAGCGGAAAAACCACCGCCTTGAAGCTGGCCGCCAGCGTGTACGGCGGTGCCAACTACCTGCAACGCTGGCGAGCCACTGACAACGCCCTGGAGGCCATAGCCGCCCAACACTGTGACGGCCTGCTGATCCTGGATGAACTGGCACAGATCGACCCCAAGACGGCGGGCGAATGCGCCTACATGCTGGCCAACGAATCGGGCAAGGCCCGTGCTACCCGCACCGGCACACCCCGCGCCCGCCAGGCCTGGCGGTTGTTGTTCCTGTCCGCTGGTGAGTTGGGCCTGGCCGACCACATGGCAGAGGGCCAAAAGCGAACCCGCGTGGGGCAGGAAGTGCGCATGGTCGACATTGCCGCCGATGCAGGCGCTGGCCTGGGTGCGTTCGAGCAACTGCACAGCATGGCAGGCGGCGCCGCCTTTGCCAAACACATCACCGGGCAGGCCCAAAGCGTTTACGGCGCCCCGGGCCGTGCCTGGCTGCAATGGCTGGTGGACCATGCCGACACCCTCAAGGCCAGCATTCGCACCGCATCCAACACCCTGGCGGCGGCCATGATGCCAGCCAACGCCAGCGGGCAAGTGGAACGCGTGGGGGCACGCTTTGCGCTGGTGGGGGCAGCCGGTGAGCTGGCCACGGCGGCGGGGCTGACTGGCTGGCCAGCCGGTGAGAGCGAACGGGCCGCCCGTGCCTGCTTTGAATCCTGGCTATTGGGCCGGGGTGGCAGTGGTAACGGTGAGATCGTGGCCATGTTGCGACAGGTGCGCCGCTTTCTGGAAACGCACGGTGAGGGCCGCTTTGCCATGTGGCACCGGGGCAGCGATGACCACGCCCCCAAGACCCTGCAGCGTGCCGGTGTGCGGCGCATGTTGGACGCCGATGGCAACCCCATCAAGACCGACAGCGACCATCAGCGAGAGTACGGCGAACGGATGCCACCTGCCCTGGGTGAAGGCGTGTCGTTTGAATACTTCATCCTTGCTGAAAGCTTCAGGGGTGAGGTGTGCCAAGGCTTCGACTACAAGGCCGTTTCCCGCGTGCTGCTGGATAACGGCTGCCTGGCACCCGACAAGGGCCGGGCGTTTGACTGCAAGGCCCGCCTTCCTGGGCTGGGCAATTCCTGGTGCTACCGGGTGACACCCGCAATCTTTGAGCTTGATCTGTGAGCCGCAACAGCCCCGCGTGAGCGGGTGCCGGGCCGCCCAAAGGGGGCGGGCGGGTGAGCTTCCTCCGCGCTACAAAAGCCGCTGCGATGTAGGCACCAGGCACCAAACCAACAAGCCACCGGACGTTAACGGACGTTCACAGCCTCGACTGCCCCCAGTGCCCCCACTCAAAAACGATCTGCCCCCACTTGGTTCGGGGGCAGATTTATTCAATGGTGACAACGACTTACAAGTGTTCTTGTTGTTTGCCCCCAGTGCCCCCACTTTTTTAGGTCGACACCCCGAAGAAAGACCAGCCCAAAGCCTGGCCAAATCAGCTTGGCGGGTGGGGGTGGGTGGCCGCTTGCGGCATCACCTCGACATGTTGCGCACCGCTTGGTGTGAGCTGGTGGCCAGCACCGCGACCACCTGGCACCGTGACACCGATGCGCCCAGCGCTGGCGCACCAACTGCCACAGACTGACCGCCCGGCCCGACGCGGCACACGCCTGCACGGTGGCGCCAGCCTGCCACGGTGCGCAGCGCCTGGGCTGATCTGGGCCGCGTGTGGGTGGCCGGGGGGTGGTCAAAAGTCTGGGCGACATAGGCCCTAGACCGATCGGTTACTTTTGTGCGCAACGCCGCGTAATGGGCAGGGGGAGGGGTTCGCCCTGCTGCCTTGGTGGCTGGTGATCCAGTCCAAGGGGTGGGGCGGGTCAAAAGTCCAGCGATTGCCCGCCGGAAACCGACCGGTTAGGATGATTTTTATGGAAACACGAAACTACCCCCTGGGGGTTTGATGCTGGTCAGTCTGATGAAGCATGGCCAGCGTCAAAACCGGGGTAGCAAATACAAAGCGGGGGAACAGGTGGGGGAACAAAACGAAAATCAAAAATGATAGCGCAAGCATTCATGCGGGTTTCAAGGCATCTTTCAATTGACCCCAGCCCATATAAGGCTCCACATAGGACCACAAACGACGAAAAACCTCTAAGCAATCAACGGCTTAGGGGTTTTTTTATTGTGCATGCGGGACAACATGAGCTGACTTTGCTGTCCAAACCCGACATCTGGTGATGGCGTGCGGCTGCGCCAGGGTGCTTCATTCACCATCGGCATATTTGAGACAAGTTTGTTTATCAGCTCTTCGTGTCAACACGCTCATGGCGAATTTTCCAGGTGCAGCCAAATTTCATTTCGCCGCAAAAACCATGGCGTGAACGGGGCGTTGTAACGGGAATACACGGCTTCGCCCACCCAAACCAGGTCAGCCACGCGCAAAGCAGTCTGTAGTTGGCTCAGATGTTCCTCATAGTTGGCATCTGACCAAAACCCTGAGTAGCGGATGACCGCCACGCGACTGGGCGCGATGTCTTGCAGCGTGATTAGCGGATGACCGCCACGCGACTGGGCGCGATGTCTTGCAGCGTGATCCGCGCATCCAAAGGCTCAGGCGCGCTGGCCATGGTGACGCCTTTGGGCAGAACGAACTGCACCCGAAAACCACCGGGTGCCGCTGTCTGGGTCACGGGCGCGGTCATATCCAATTTGACCGGTTCAGCCGCCTGCGTCACTGGCGCGGTCATTGCCAATTTGCGCTCGCCCTTGTTTTTGCCAAAGATGTAGCCAGCCAGAACAGGAAAGGCCTGACCGCCAGCGTCCGCTGCAGGCCCGGGTACCACGATCTCGGCGACGGTGTAGGCGTCGTAGTCGCGTACTTCGATGCCTTCAAACTTCCGGACGACCTTGTAGCTGGGTTCTTCGGTCGCGTGACTTGCCACGGGGATTGCAAACGCGACGAGGCCACACAGTACAGCCCCGGCAGCAACACCGTACCTCAGGCCTTGACAGGTTCGTACGCCGCATCGCAGTTGGCTGTTGATCTTCATGTGCGATGGTCCTCAGGGTTGTGGGATGTCAGTATGGGCTATTCATGGACGACAAGACGTGCGCCAGCGCACCAGACGCACACGATGCGTGAGACCAGATGAATGGCAGGGGCCAGCTCAATGCCAACTTGCGGGGTCCACCTTGTAGTAGCCCTTGAGCTCGTCGTACAGCGCGGGGTATTGCTCAGCCATCTCTGTGGCCTGCTCAAAAAAGGTTTCTGTGGCCACTGCAAAAAACTCTGCCGGGCTCTGGACGCCGTAGTGGTTGAACAGCCCCTGTTCGCCGCGCTGCACTTGGCTTTGCAGTTGGGCATAGGCTTGGCTGAACACCTGTTTCCAGCGCTGCGGGTTGTGCTGCGTATCGCCTGCCGCTGGCGGTGGCGCGCCCTGGGCGGCGCCGTTTTCCTGGTCCAACTGGTGAGCAAATTCGTGCAGCACCACATTGCGGCCATCATCGACCACCGCTGCACCCTCCAGAGTGTCTTGCCACGACAAGACCACCTGTCCTTGTTCCCACGATTCACCAGACAAGGCTTGGCGCTGGTCTTGCTGCACACCGATACCGTCGGTGACCGTGCGCTGAACGACAAACGCACCGGGGTACACCAGAATCTGCCGCACATGAGCGAGATGCGCCATGGAGCGATTCAAAACCAGCAAACAGGCTTGCGCCGCAATCACGACGCGCATTTCTTCAGTCACTTGCAAGCCATCACACCCGATGAAGGCTTTTTCTGCAATGAAGACTTGGATGCGCTTTTTCAGTTGCAGCTGCAAGTCCACCGGCAGACGCCGCAGCATGGGCACACGGCGCCGCAATACCTTGCGCCAATGCGCCGGAAAAGGATGTGTCAGCACCCTCCGCTGACGGTAGGCGCGAAGCCACGGTTGTCCCAGAAGCACAAGGACAAAACCCAAGGCCAAGGCACACAACAAGTAAAAGGCCACGTGTATCCCTTCTGGTCCAGTCCTAGACCAGACCGGTAGCTGGGATTGTTTCTGCGCTTTTCAATACAGACGTACTGTTTGATGCGTTGGAGCAGGCTTTGTTTGGCCGTCAGCCCGAGCGCTTAGGCGCCTTGACTCACCGGCGTACCTCTTGGAAAAGCACGGTGTCTCTGAACTGGTCACCCTCAGGCATAGAGCAGGTAGAACTTGGCCATGGCACAAATGGACCAGTCCACCCGTCAGAGTGCTACATTGGTCGAGCAGGCTGCCGCAGTCGCACATCAGCAGCCAATCAGCTAGCCGATGTTGTGCGCATCTTCTGCTTAAACGAGCTGGGTATGGGTCAACGCCGTCGTGGCTTGTTGGTCTTGACCACGGAAGTGTCGGGTCGTTAGAACTACCTGCCCGTATCAGCCTTGCCGCTCAAAAATGGCCGCAATTCCCTGGCCGCCGCCAATACACATGGTGACCAAGGCGTAGCGACCGCCAATACGTTCCAGTTCGTACAGCGCTTTGACCGTGATCAGTGCACCGGTGGCGCCGATAGGGTGACCGAGCGAAATGCCGGAACCGTTCGGGTTGACCTTGGCGGGGTCCAGGCCGAGGTCGCGGCTCACGGCGCAGGCTTGTGCGGCAAAGGCTTCATTGGCTTCGATCACATCCATGTCCTTGATGCTTAGACCGGCTTTTTTCAGGGCCATCTGGCTGGCGGGCACCGGGCCGATGCCCATGTATTTGGGGTCAACACCCGCATGGGCGTAAGCTACCAGGCGCGCCAGGGGTGTGAGACCACGCGCCTTGGCGGTGGCGGCCTCCATCACCACCACGGCGGCGGCGGCATCGTTGATACCCGACGCGTTGCCAGCGGTCACGGTTCCGCCTTCTTTCATGAAAGCTGGTTTGAGTTTGGCCAGTTCCGCCAAACTGCAGTTGGGGCGGAAATGTTCGTCGGCATCGAAGGCGACATCTCCTTTGCGGCTTTTTAAGATCACCGGCACGATCTGGCTCTTGAAACGACCTTCTTCGATGGCTCTTTGGGCGCGGTTGTGGCTTTCGACGGCCAGGGCGTCCTGGTCTTCGCGGCTGATGCCCCATTTGGCAGCGATGTTCTCGGCGGTCAGACCCATGTGGATGGTCTCAAACGGATCGTGCAGCGCACCCACCATCATGTCGATCATTTTGCTGTCGCCCATGCGCACACCCCAGCGCATGTTCAGGCTGGCGTAGGGCGCACGGCTCATGTTTTCGGCACCACCGCCAATGGCAATGTCTGTGTCACCCAGCAGGATCGACTGGCTGGCCGACACAATGGCTTGCAGGCCAGAGCCACACAGGCGGTTGACGTTAAAAGCCGGTGTGGTGTCGGGACAACCTCCGTAAATCGCCGCCACACGTGACAGGTACATGTCTTTGGGCTCGGTATTGACCACATGGCCAAACACCACATGGCCCACATCCTTGCCTTCCACCTGGGCACGCGACAGGACGTCGCGCACCACGTGAGCAGCCAAATCTGTCGGGGCAATGTCCTTGAGGCTGCCCCCGTAGGTACCGATGGCAGTGCGAACTGCGCTCACAACAACAACGTCTCGACTCATTCTTTGCTCCTCTGTGGTTTAAAAACATATCGTCGATTCATCTTAGCCGTTCACCCTGACAGGTGGCTACCCAGACAGACCCTAAATTCGGCCATATTCCTTGAAACAGTGGTTAATTGCGAACATCCGCCACCGGCAGCTCGCCAAAGTCCTTGCGATTCAGAAAAGCCAAGACCCGTGCCGCTGCGTCCTCGGCGCTGGTGAGTAGCTTGTTGGTTTTGAGCTGTGCAAAGTTGGCCTGGTCGGGGAACAGGACCGGGCTGGCGCTGCGCAGTTGGACCTGCATGTCGGTGTCAATCACACCCGGGGCCAGTGAACAGACTTTGGCGCCGTTGGGCAAGCCGGCTTCATCCAGGGCCAGGCAGCGGGTGAAATGGTCCAACCCCGCCTTGGCAGCGCAATACGCAGACTGCGAGGCCATGGGCCGGCGCCCCAGGCCCGAGGAGATGTTGAGCACCCGACGAGGTGTTTGCCAGGAACGGGTGCTGCTCAGAAAAGCCGCGGTCAATACCATCGGTGCTTCCAGCCCAACACGCAGAGCCTGAACCAGGTCAACCGGCTCGGAGTCGCACAGTGGCACCAAGGGGGGGATCACACCCGCGTTGTTGATCAGGGTGGCACCAGCGATGGCATCGGGATCGTGGGCCGCCAACCAAAGTTTGAGTTGTTCTGCAGCGGGCAATGGGTCTGCCAGGTCAGCCACATACTGGGTCAATGCTGCGCCGCGTTGCTGGGCCGTCTCAGCCAGATGGGCAGACCTGCTGCGGGAGATGCACAACAAGTCATGTTGCGGTACCAACAATTGTTCTGCCAGGCAATAGCCCATGCCGCGTGAGGCTCCGGTAATGATGAAAAGATGGCTTGTCATAGGTCGATGTGTTGATAGGTGTCAATGGACAGCTTGTCCCGCTGCCTATCATTGACGATAACCCAGCCCTTTGTTTTGACCAGGAGAAAAAAATGCTCGTCCAGATTCATACCGACAACCACATCGAAGGCACAGACGCTTTGGCGCAGTGGGCCAGCAGCAGCATCCAGGCTGCTTTGGCACGGTTCAGTGGCCAGATCACACGGGTGGAAGTCCATCTGAGTGATGAAAACGCGGGCAAGAAAAATACACAGGGAAGTATCCAATGCACCTTGGAGACCCGTCTGGAAGGCCATCAACCGCTGGTGTTGAAACACCAGGGTGCCAATTTGAACCAGGCCATCGAAGGGGCCACAGAAAAAATGGGCCGTCTGATCGACAGCACCCTGGGTAAAACCGCTCGCAGCTGAGCTAAAAAGGCGCCGGGCTCAGCCACCGCATCGGTTGATGGCTGACGGGGTGGATCAGGCCCAGTTCGGTGGCGTGTAAGAGCAAGCGTGGTGCTTTGGCTTGCACGTTGGGCGGGGCGTACAGCGTGTCGCCCAAGATCGGGTGCCCAATGGCTTTCAGGTGAACCCGCAGTTGGTGGGACCGCCCGGTGAGGGGTTCCAGCCGCAAACGACTGGTGCCAGAGGTTTCGTCCAGCGACACCACTTGCCAACGTGTCTGGCTGGGTTTGCCCAATTGGGCATCAATCACCCGCAGCGGGCGATGGGGCCAGTCCAGTGCGATGGGCAGATTGATCTCCTGCCACAGCCCGTCATCTTGCTGCTCCTGCGGTCGCAAGAGCCCGTCCACCACCGCCTCATACCGTTTGTGCACTGCGCGATTGGCAAAAGCGTCATTGAGCAGGCGCTGCGCAGCGGCACCCCGCGCCATCAGCATCAAGCCCGATGTCGCCATATCCAGTCGATGAACAATGCTGGCATCCGGATAACAAGCTTGTACACGCGAGGACAGGCAGTCCTGCTTGTCTTCCCCCCGACCTGGCACGCTCAGCAAACCCGAGGGTTTGTTGAGCACCAACAAGCTGTTGTCCTCGTACACCAGCGACAGCTCAGCCAACTCAGGCGCCAAAACGAGCTTCAGTCAAAAGTTTTTGAACCGTGTCGCACAGTTCCTCGATGTCATTGGGCTTGTGGATCAAGGCTCTGGCGCCAGCGGCCAGCGCATCACGCTCAATGTCCGGCGTCACGTAGCCTGATGCGAGAGCCATGGGCAACTTGGGCAAGAGCAAAGCAACATCCCGAATCAGGTCCACACCGCTGTAACCAGGCATGTTGTAGTCCGTCACCAGCAAGTCGGCATGGTTTGGGTCTGAGCGCAAGGTTTCCAGCGCGATTCTGGGATTGGTGAAGGTGCTCACCACATAACCGCGACGGGTGAGCAAACGGCGAACCAGAAAGACCAGGGCCTCATCGTCATCCACATACATGACCTTTTGACCGGTGCCCGCTGTGGCATTGGACGCTGTGGGTGGCGCGGCCAAGGCCACGGCCTTGAGCTGGGCCGTCTCCGGGGGAACCGGAAAATAAAGGGTGAAGGAACTGCCGCTGCCAGGGGTGCTTTGTACACGCACGCTGCCCTGATGTGCACGCATGATGCCGTGTACCACAGAAAGCCCCAGACCCGTGCCTTGGCCCACCGGTTTTGTGGTGAAAAATGGTTCAAAAACACGTTGCAAAATGGCCTCGGACATGCCCGCGCCGGTGTCGCTGACGGTGAGTTTGATGTGTTGCCCACGCAGGCCGCTGCGACGCTCGGACGGGTCGGTCAGGCTGCGCAGGCTGTAACCCAACTCCACCCTTATCGTGCCTTTGCGTTTGCCAATGGCATAGATGGCGTTGGTGCACAGGTTGAGCAACACCTGTTCAATCTGCGTGGCGTCTGCCATCACCGCCGGGGTGTCGGGGTCGATGTCCATGATCAGATCGACCTGCGGCGGCAGCGTGACCTTCAGCAGCCTGGCCGTTTCCACCACCACCTCGGCCAGTTGCAAGGGCACACGGTGGGGCGGCTCATTGCGGCTGAAGGTCAGAATCTGCCTGACCAGATCGCGTGCGCGCCGACCCGCTTTGTCGATTTCCATCAGGCTGGTGCTGACCGACGCATCCACCTGTGCATCCTCTCGCGCCAGTTCCACATTGCCCAAAATGGCACTGATGATGTTGTTGAAATCGTGGGCAATACCACCCGCCATGGTGCCGATGGCCTGCATTTTTTGGGATTCGCGCAGTTGTGATTCCAGCGCCGTGCGGTGCGCCTCCATCTTTTTCTGTGCGGTCAGGTCTCGGGCGAACAGGGTGACGATGTCGCCATCGGGCTGGTGGTCAAACGACAGGCTGATGTCCAGCGGAACGGTGTCGCCTTCTGTCGTGACACCTGACATCTCACCCAGCTGGGCATGGCTGGTGATGTCGCTGTAAGACAGGGCGCGCACCGCATCCGGCAAAAACTCCACCAAAAGCCTGCCAATCGCTTGCTCCGCCGGGCAATGAAACAGCGTGGCTGCGGTCGGGTTAAAAACGATGATGCGCTGGTTGCGGTCCACACAAATGATGGCGTCCAGCGACGAATTGATGATGGCCGCCAGGTGCGTCTTGCTCTGCAGCAACTCGGTGTTGCGCTGCTGCAAGGTGGCCGCACTGGCCTGCAAGGCGCTGCGCTGCGCCAGCAGGGGGCCCTGGTCAATGATGGCGCAGATAAAAACAGTGCGTTCGTCCTGGTTGGTGTCAATGCGTGAGATATGCAGGTCACCGGTGATGGTGCCATTGGAGCCACCCTCAAATTTCAGCTCGTTGAGTTCACAGGCCCCGTCGATCCTGGCAGTGGCAAAGCCTTTTTGCATCAGGTCCAGGTCATTGGCAGACACCAGGGGCTGAAAATAAGTCAGCGGTGGATCACTCTCGACCGGGCGCAGCAAGGCCAACGCACGGGCGTTGTTCTCCAGAATCTGGCCACTGTCATCCACCACCATCAAAGCCAGTGGCACATTGGAAAACAGCGAAACAAAACGCTCGTAGGCGTCTTCGGCGGCACTCTGACTGAAGCGCAAAGCCCGATTCTGGATCTCGAGCTCTGACTGGTAGTGGCGCAAGTCGTCGACCAGGCGCGCGGTGGACACACTGGCGCCCGCTGGAACCAGTCGCCGCTCAGGGCCACCCAGCCGTTTTTTGATCGGCAACAGATCACTTGTCGAGCGCCACCGCCCTCGCAAAGGTTTTCTCATAAGTCCTCAGATGTTGACAGCCCGTGCATTCTGTCAGCCATCGATCACAAGCTCATGACACGATCAACGTGGGGCGTTTTTGAGTTTGCCCCGCACCGGCACCACCGTGACCACGGTGGGGCGCACCGCATCGGCGGACACCGGTTTGGGGGGGGAGGTGTCTTTTTTGGGCTTTTTGACCATCTTGTTGTTTTGTTGACCTTTGGCCATGATTGTTCTCCTGGGTAAAAAAGCCTAAGCGCCGGTGTGGCGCGAAGTGTTTGGATTATCGGCGTACCACCGCGTTGCCCGGTTCAAAGTCGGCGACTTTCATGGGGCTGCTTTTGCTGATGAAGGCGCGCAATACGTCGGCATCCACAAAGCCGGTGTTGACAAAACTCGGGTGAGCACTGAGTTTGGGGTAACCGTCACCGCCACTGGCCTGGAAGTTATTGATCGCCAAGCGGTAGGTTTTGCCTGGCTGCAAAGCCTGGCCTGCCACACGCACCTTGCTGGCCTGGCCAGCCGCTATTTCCAGTTCAACGCCTGCAAACTGAGGGAAAGCACCAGAGCCGGGTGTCATTTTGGCTGCGGCATGCAGGTAGTCAGTCAATTCCTGGCCCGTCAGGTCCACGGTGCACACGGTATTGCCAAAAGGCTGGACTTTGAGCACGTCCTTGTAACTGATGGGTCCCGCGGCAATGGCGTCACGCACACCACCGGCGTTGACGATGGCCAGATCGGCCCGAGTTTTGTCCATCATGGCGCGGCCAACCAACACCCCCAGGTTGGTGGGCTGGCTGCGCACCAGCTTGCGGTCACCCTCGAGTCGCGCGTCGCTGGCACCGATCTGGACCTCGAGCTTGTCTTGGCCAAATTTCTGGTAGGGCGTCAGCAAGGCCAGCATCTCAGGGTTTTCGGCGATGACGCTGGTGTAAGGCACCAGGGCGGTCTTGCCGTCGGCGGCTTTCACCGGCTTTTTCAGGTTGACCGGGATCAGTGTGTAGTTCACCAGTTTGAACTCACCGTTGTGATATTCAAAGTCGGCCCGGCCCACGTACTTGCCCCATTCATGGGCTTGCACAATCCAGGCGCCGTTCTGGCGGTCTGGCTGACAGGCGGTGCCCGGCACATAGGCACGGTCAAGCACGTTTTCAGCCTTCATACAGGCCGGATTCTGGGTGTGGCCACCCACCACCAGATCAATGCCCGACACTGCGCGCGCCATTTCCACATCGCCTGCGGCTTGGTTGCCGTGTTGGCCGTTTTCATAGTGGCCCATGTGGGTGGCAGCAATCACCACGTCGGCCTGGCGGCGCAGCTCCGGCACCACTTTGCCTGCCTCGGTGATCGGGTTGCGGAAATCCAGGCGCGCCACGTTCTCGGGCAGCACCATCTTGCGGGTGTCTTCTGTGGTCAGGCCCATCACCCCAACGCGCAGGCCACCCAGGTTGAACACCTTGTAGGGCTCAAACATGCGCTGGCCGTTTTCATAAATGTTGGCCGAGAGCATCGGGAACTGCGCCAGATCGCGTTGCATCTTGAGCACCGACAGGGGTTTGTCAAATTCGTGGTTGCCCACCGCCATGGCCTGGTAACCCAACAGGTTCATGCCTTTGAAATCGGGCACCGCGTCTTGCAAATCAGATTCAGGAACACCTGTGTTGACGTCGCCACCGTCAAGCAGCAAGGTGTAGCCGCCTTGGGCCGCGACCTCACGGCGGATCTGATCCACCACGGTTTTGCGCGCCGCCATGCCGTATTCACCATCGCTGTTGTGCCAGAAGTGGCCGTGGTGGTCGTTGGTGTGCATCACCGTCAGACGGTAGGTTTTGTCGCGATCGGGCGCTTGTGATGCGCAGCCCGACAAAGCCAGCACAAGGGCCACAGACAGATAAACCGGGTGTAATTTCAGAGACATACAACAACTCCTTGGGTCGGTGAGGTGGGTGCAAAAATGGGCTCTAGCCCTTATTCATAAAGGGCAATTAGGTATATAAAAGATAGCGTCAACATCCAATGGCCTGGAGCTTTTCCAGCGCCAGTTCCAGCGTCTCTGTCTTCTTGGCAAAGCAGAAGCGGACCACCCGCTGGTCAAATCCGTCGCCATAAAACGCCGACAGCGGAATCGCCGCCACACCCACTTCAGAGGTGAGCCATTTGCAAAAGTCTGCTTCAGGCAAGTCGTTGATGGCCGAGGTTTCCACAGACTGAAAGTAGGTGCCTTCACATGGCAGCAGTTTGAAGCGGGTGTTGGCCAGACCAGCGCGAAACAGGTCGCGTTTTTGCTGGTAGAAGTCTGACAAACCCAGGTAAGGCGCCGGGTCGGCCATGTAGTGGGCCAGCGCGTATTGCACCGGGGTGTTCACCGTGAACACATTGAACTGGTGCACCTTGCGAAATTCGGCCATCAGCGCTGCAGGTGCCGCCACATAACCCACCTTCCAGCCGGTCACGTGGTAGGTTTTGCCAAAACTGGAGATCACAAACGCACGCTCAGCCAGGCCTGCAAACCGGGCTGCACTTTGGTGTACCTGGCCGTCAAACACCATGTGTTCATAGACCTCGTCGCTGATCAGCAGCACATCGGTGGGCGCCAGCAGAGCTTCGAGCTGCTGCATCTCCTGCGCTGTCCAGGTGGTGCCGCTCGGGTTGTGCGGGCTGTTGATCAGGATGGCGCGGGTGCGTGGTGTCAGGGCTGCGGCAATCCGTTCAAAGTCGGGGCGAAACGTGCCCGGTTTCAAAGGCACGCGCACGACCACACCACCAGCGAGTTCGATGTTGGGCACATAACTGTCGTAACAGGGCTCCAGCACAATCACCTCATCACCCGGGTGAACCACCGCGAGGATGCTGGTAAGAATCGCCTGTGTGGCCCCGGCTGTGATGGTGATTTCGCTTGCAGCCGAATAATCACGGGCGTAAAGTGCTTTCAACTTTGTAGCGACGGCTTCACGCAGCACAGGCACACCGGCCATCGGCGGGTACTGGTTCAGGCCCTGCTGCATGGCGTGGGTCACGGCGTCCACCAGTTGGGGGTCACAGGCAAAGTCCGGGAAACCCTGGCCCAGGTTGACGGCATTTTTCTCAGAGGCCAGCGCCGACATGACGGTAAAGATGGTGGTGCCGACGTTCGGCAATCTGGAGATCAGGGTAGGGCAGGGCATGCTCAGAGTTCGTAGTCGTTGATGTGGCCGGTCATGGCGCGTGCCACCAGGTGGCGATCAAGCCGGTTGCTCAGCAATTCGGCAAATTGGTAGACATATTGGCGCAGGTAGGCTCCCCGTTTGAAGGCCACCCGTGCCACGTTCTGGCCAAACAGGTGGCCAGCGGGTTTGATCACCAGTGCGCTGCTGCTGCCTTCTTCCAGCACGTCGCGCACCGACAGCTCGGCGGCAATGCCCACCCCCAGACCCAGGCGCACGTAGGTCTTGATCACGTCAGAGTCAATCGCTTCCAGCGCAATGCGGGGCTCCAGCTTGCGTGTGGCAAAAGCCCGGTCGATGCGGGTGCGCCCGCTGTACGAGGGGTGGTAGGTCACCAGGGGTTCCTTGGCCACGTCTTCCAAGGTGATGTGCTCCTTGGCGGCCAAGGGGTGGCCTGCTGGCAGCACCAACACGTGTTGCCATTCATAACAGGGCAGGGTGACCAGCTCGTCGTGGTTCGCCAGTGACTCGGTGGCAATGCCGATCTCGGCCACCTCGTCAATCACCATCCGTGCCACCTGGTCGGGGGAACCCTGGTGCAGGCTGATGTTGACCTTGGGAAAGTTCTGGCGCAGCTTGGCCACCGGCTCGGGCAGGAAATACCGTGCCTGGGTGTGGGTGGTGGCAATCGACAAGGTGCCACTGTCACCAAGGCAGTGCTGTTCCCCAATACGCTTGAGGTTGCCCACCTCACGCAGGATGATCTCGATGCTTTTGAGCACCTGCTGACCGGGCTCGGTAACCCGTTTGAGTCGTTTGCCGTGGCGCGCAAAAATCTCGATGCCAAGCTCATCTTCGAGCTCGATGATGGCTTTGGACACACCGGGCTGTGAGGTGTGCAGGGCTTTGGCGGCCTCGGTGAGGTTGAGGTTACGCCGGACAGCCTCTTGGACAAATCGGAATTGGTGCAGGTTCATGGTGAGTTGTCCACTATCGTCGCAGTACCAGCCAGGCAAATGCCGTCAGCGACAGCACCGAGTAGATGATGCCCGGCACTGCCGCCGCCAGCCAGGGTTCCCAGTTTTGCAGGTTGCCAATGAAGCCAAACACATTGTTGAGCAAAAAGAAGCTGATGCCTGCCATCACACCACCAAAAACATAGGTCGCAATGCCGCCCGAGCGGAAGTGAAGGTAGGCAAATGGCAAAGCCAGCACCACCATCACCAGGCAGCTCAGGGGGTAAAACACCTTGCGCCAGAACTCGATCTCATATCGCTGCGCGGTTTGCTGGTTGGCTTGTAAATGCTGGATGTATTGAAACAGGTCATAGGTGTTCATGTGCTCGGGCTTGAGCAGGGCGGCCGACACCATTTCGGCACTGATGCTGTTGGGCCAGCGCATGGAGGGCAAGCTCAGGCGCGCGATCTCGCCCCGGTCGGTGTCGCCGATGGTGAACTCGGTGCGGCTCACCTCATCGAGCATCCAGGCTTCGTCATCTTGAATGCGGGCAGATTTGCCCTGCGTCATCGAGGCCAGCATGCCGCGGTTGTTGAACTCAAAAATCCGCACCGACAGCAGGCTGCCGTCCGAGGCCAGCTTGCCGACATTCACCGCATAAGTGCCATAGGCTTGTCTTTCCTTGAGCCAGGCACCGGTCTGACCCACGGTGATGTGGCCGGTGTAACGCGCTTTCAGGAGCTGGGCGGCCCGGTCGGCCGCTGGGGAGGCGTAGTCGCCGATCGCAAAAGTCAGCAGCACAAAAGCCATGCCCAGCGTCAACAGCGCTTTCAAGGCCCGCCACGGGTCGAGCCCGCTGGTGCGCAAAATGGTGTACTCGGAGCTCTGCGCCAGCCGCGCCATCACAAAAATGGTGCCGATCAGCACCGCAATCGGCATCAACTCATACAGATGGTTGGGAATCATCAGCACCACATAGGTCAAGCCACGCAGCAGCGTGTAACCTTTGTCGGCGTACTGTGTCACCGCCTTGACTTCGGCAATGAAGTCGAAGAAAAAAAACAGCGACATAAAACCCAGCACCACGATGGATACGGCGCGGATCACCTCGTTGTAAAGAAGCCGTCGTAAGGTTTTCACCGGGCCACCTCCGTGCTGGTTGGGCGGCGTGGCAACAGGTTTTTCCAGTGCCAGTTGTTGTGACCTTTGGCCAGCCACAGTGTGGCCATCACAAACACACCGCCGTGCAGCAGCAAGAGGTAGCTTGTGAACGACAGCAGGCCCGCCGCGATCCAGCTTTGCCCCAGTTTCAACAGGTTGAAATACACCACAAAGGTAAACAGGGCCAGCACCACGTTGGCACTTTTATTGGCCCGAGGGTTCACGCTGGAGATCGCTACACCAATGATGACCAGGTTGATCGCAGCCAACATCAGCCCCAGGCGCCACGACAACTCGCCCAAATGCAAAGGCGTCAGCTTCTCCAGCAGTTCCAAGGTGGTCAGCGTGTCCACGGCGGTGATGGCGTCGTAACCTGTCACATTGCTGCTGATTTTGGCGCCGTACAGCTCGAAATCACTGACTTTCAGATTCTGGGCACCTACCGTGCTCTCCAGCCGTTGGCCGTTGCTGAGCATCAAAAACGGCCCTTGCGGCAGCAACTCGATGCGACCGCTGCGCGCCGAGGTCACGGTTTCTTTGCCACGCTCGGTCGACGCAATAAACACATTCGAGCCCGTCACCTGTCCTTCGGTGGTCTTTTCCACAAAAAAGACCCGGTTCCCGTTGCCAGACTCCTGAAACTGCCCGGGCTCCACACGGTCCAGATCACCACGCTGCTCATATTGGTCCCGCAGGTTCTCAATGCGCTGGTTGGACCACGGCAACACCAACAATGCCAATGCTGCCACCAACGCAAACACCGGCCAGGAAAAGCGCATCAAGGGTGACAGCAAGGTGCTCAGGCCTTTGCCGCTGCAAAACCAGATCACCATCTCGCTCTCTCGGTACATGCGCGACAGTGTCGCAATGATGGCAATGAACAGACTCATGGTCAGCAGGGTGGGCATATAAGCCAACACCGTGTAACCCATGACCAAGGTCACATCAGACGGGTTGAAGTTGCCGCGCGACGCCTGACCCAGCGTGCGGATCAGGGTCATGGTCGTCACCACCGTGACCAGCACAACCAGCGTTGCGCCAAAACTGCGGGACAACTCTTTGCGTAAAGAGGAATGGAATAACATGGCGCTAAAGGAAACCTGCGATTATGAACTTTGCTCTCAAAACTCTGGACCCAGCTCGCCTCATCAGCGAAAAAACAGATGCATTATTGGTTCTTTTGACCAAGGACTTCAAACCCGGCAAAGACGCCTTGTCTGTTCTGGTGGCCCGCGTGCTCAAAGCGGGTGATCTGAGCCCCAAAGCCGGGCAAATGCTCGACATCTACCGCCCCCAGGGCCTGGCCTGCGCACGGCTGCTGTTGTTGCATGTGGGGGAGGGCGCTGCCACCGAAGTGCGCAAAGCCGTGTCTGCAGCCTTTGGACTGCTCAAGCCCTCTAAACCAAAGGGTGTCACGCTATTGTTTTTAAATCAACCTGCAGCCCAGGCCCTGCGGGTGGCGGTCACCACACTGGCCGATGCCAGTTATGCCTACACCGCCACCAAAACCAAGGCAGAGCCGCGAAGCCTGGAAAAAGTGGATGTTGTTGTGCCCGATGAGTCCGCCCTGCGTACCGACTTCGAGCGCGCAGCGGCCGCAATTGCAGGGATTGAGCTGGCCAAAGAGTGGGGCAACCGCCCCGCCAATTACGCCACACCCACGCATCTGGCCGGGGTGGCGCAGGCGCTGGCCGAACTGCCCAAAATCAAATGTGATGTGCTTGGCCCCAAAGAAGTAGCCAAATTGGGCATGGGCGCCTTCCAGGCCGTGGCCCAGGGCTCTGACGAACCCTTGCGTTTCATCGTTTTGCGCTACAACGGTGCATCCAAGTCCACCGCACCGGTGGTGCTCGTCGGCAAGGGCATCACCTTTGACAGCGGTGGCATCTCCATCAAGCCTGCGGCCGAGATGGATGAGATGAAATTTGACATGTGTGGCGCCGCCAGCGTGTTGGGCGTGTTCCGTGCCCTGGCTGAGTTGCAACCCGGCATCAATGTTGTTGGCTTGATCCCTGCCTGTGAAAACCTGCCCAGCGGGCGCTCGGTCAAACCAGGTGACGTGGTCACCAGCATGGGGGGCCAAACCATCGAAATCCTCAACACCGACGCCGAAGGTCGGCTGGTTTTGTGTGACGCCCTCACCTATGCCGAGCGTTTTAAACCGCAAGCGGTTGTTGACATTGCCACCTTGACCGGTGCTTGTGTGATTGCACTGGGCGCTGTGCGCAGCGGCATGTTCACCGCCAACCAGGCCCTGTCTGCCGCCCTGGTGCAGGCGGGTGAGTCTTCTCAAGACCTGTGCTGGTCAATGCCGCTGGACGACGACTACGCCGAAGGCCTCAAAACCAGTTTTGCCGACGTGGCCAATGTGGGTGGACGCCCGGGCGGTGCCATCACCGCCGCCAAGTTCTTGCAACGCTTCACCGACAAGTTCCCGTGGGCGCACCTGGATATTGCTGGCACCGCGTGGAAAAGTGGTGCCGCCAAAGGTGCCACAGGTCGCCCGGTGGGTTTGCTGGTGGACTACCTCATGGCGCTTGACACGCGAGGCAAGCTGGCGTGAGCACTGCCGCCTTCCACTTCAACGTGGACAACCGCTTGCACTACACCTGCCGGTTGGTGCGCAAAGCGGTTGCGGCGGGCAATCGGCTGGTGGTGACCGGATCGCAGGACACCCTGGCACAACTTGACCGTGATCTGTGGGCCCTGTCTGCCACCGAGTTCCTGCCCCATTGCCACAGCTCTGACCCGGCACCGCTGGCACACCGCTCACTGGTGTTGCTGTGTGAGTCGCTGGACGGTGTGGCTGTGCGGGATGTGCTGATCAACCTTGCCGAGTCGGTACCGCAGGGGGCCCAAGAGTTTGAGCGCGTGATCGAGGTGGTGACGGTCGACCCTCTCGAGCGAAGCCAGGCGCGTCTGCGCTGGAAACACTACACCCAGGCCGGTTTAAAACTGGTACAGCACGATCTGGGCCACGGGGCTGCATCGTGACGACTCCCTCACGACCGCTGCCGCGTTTTATCCCGACCCTGACCGAGGTGGTTGACCCGGCCAGCCTCAACAGCACCGCGCGTCTGGCCAAACCCGAGGTCGAGACGCTCATTGATCAGGTGCAACGCCAAGTGCAACCGATTTTCGAGCGCAGGCTCCAAGAAGAGTTCGAGCGCCTGGTGCGCAGCCTGGTGGCCAAACAATGGGATGACGTGCGCGCCAGATTACAAAACGAGATGGACATGATGGTCCGCCAATCGGTGCTCGACGCCTTAGACAAGCAAGCTTCCCCAGACGCCACCAAGTGAGTTGGATCAAGACCGCCAATTTATCTTGAGGATCTTGGTGTCTACCCTATGAAGCTGGCGCAAATATTGCTGTATGGTTGATGTTGCTGAATTATTCAATTCACAATTATTTTTAACCTGGAGTTGTCTATGCAAATGAAATTGAAGTTGACTGTTGCCGCAGCCATTGCTGCTGTTGCTGGTGTTGCTCTTGCTCAAGAAGTGGTCAAAATTGGTCACGTGGCTCCCATGTCCGGTAGCCAAGCCCACTACGGCAAAGACAATGAAAATGGCGTGCGTATGGCCATTGAAGACCTGAATGCACAAAAAGTGGTCATCGGTGGCAAAACCATCAAGTTCGAAATTGCAGCTGAAGACGACGCAGCTGACCCAAAACAGGGCACAGCTGTTGCACAAAAACTGTGCGACGCCAAAGTCGCTGGTGTGGTGGGTCACTTGAACTCCGGCACAACCATCCCGGCAGCAAAAATTTATAACGACTGTGGCATCCCTCATGTCACTGGCGCTGCAACCAACCCCAACCTGACCAAACCAGGTTACAAAACCACCTACCGCATCATTGCCAATGACAACGCTTTGGGCGCTGGCTTGGCGTTTTACGCGGCAGACACCCTGAAACTCAAGAAAATCGCCGTGATCGATGACCGTACAGCCTACGGCCAAGGCGTTGCTGAAGTGTTTGCAAAAATTGCAAAGACCAAAGGCATCGAAATTGTTGATCAGCAATTCACTACCGACAAAGCCACCGACTTCATGGCCATTTTGACCGCCATCAAGTCCAAGAAACCTGACGGCATCTTCTACGGCGGTATGGACGCCCAAGCCGGTGCCATGTTGCGCCAGATGGACCAACTGGGTCTGTCCAGCGTCAAATTCTTTGGTGGTGACGGCATCTGCACCACCGAAATCGTCAAGATCGCTTCGGGTGCCAAGAGCCTCGAGGGTGTGATCTGTGCTGAAGGTGGTTCGTCCATCGCCAAAATGCCAGGCGGCACCGCCTGGAAGGCCAAGTACGACGCCAAGTTCCCAGGTCAGTTCCAGATCTACAGCCCGTACACCTACGACGCGGCTTTCGTTTTGGTAGATGCTATGAAGCGTGCCAACTCGACCGACCCCAAAGTGTATGTGCCGAAAATCATCGAAACCAATTACAAGGGTGTGACCGCCAACATCGCGTTTGAACCTTCTGGTGAGATGAAGAACCCCTCCATGACCTTGTCCACTTACAAGGACGGCAAGAAAATTGCCCTGAACTGATCAGTCAGACCTCTAAAAAAGCCACCTTCGGGTGGCTTTTTTGTTGTCTGCTTTTCTGCTGAAAGCAAAAACAGGGCTTTGCGTCGGCTAAAATAGCGGGCTCGGAGCGGTGGATGAGTGGTTTAAGTCACACGCCTGGAAAGCGTGCGGGGAGTAAAATCCCCCGGGGGTTCGAATCCCCCCTGCTCCGCCAGACAGTCAGATAAAAAAGCGCCTTTTGACAGGCGCTTTTTTTTATGTCAATCACTCTGTCCCTGAGTTTTGCGGGCTGGAGCTTGCCTCAAAGGTGGCTGGCGTGGCACGGCCGGTGGCTTGGTCAGTGCCTTGTTGATCCTTCCAAAATTCTTGCTACGCAGATCTTGTGCCACCTCATGTGAGGCCTGCGCACGGGCCGACGCGTAATCCTGCAGGGCTTCCAGGGTTCGGGCCGACGGTGCCTGGGGCCCCGGGTCGGCCGCCATCAGCTGCTCAAAACTGTCCACATAAAGACGCGTCACCCGCTCGTCAATCTTGCCCGCCAACTCGTCAAACGACACACCTTGTTGCCGACCCTTCGCCAGAATCGATCCCCATTGGGCCGTTGCCATCCGGTCAGCATTCAAAAACTGCTGTATCGCGGCACGTGCCCGCATCTCATTGCCCATCAGGTAACGTGGTTCGGGCAGTCGCTGCAGCAAAACGGTTACCCCCACAAGCAGACAAACAGCCGCCCACCAGCGTCTTGGCACTGGGCTGCTTGCTGACAGGGGGCGCGCCAGCAAACTGCCAAAAAGCGCCCCGCCAGCCAGCCCCCCCAGATGCGCTGCATTGTCAATACCACGCACCACCTGGCCCATCACCAGCGTCAGCACGGTAAAAATCACCGCTGCACCAAACACCCATCTGAACTCGCGCCGCTCCACCTGCCTGCGCTCGCGCACCAAAAACACCAGCAGCGCCCCGTACAGCCCAAAAATGGCCCCCGACGCCCCGCCCGATACGGCCTGATTGCCCTGTACCACCAAAGACAGCAGGTTGCCCAGCACACCGCCGCCCAGGTACAGCAGCAAGAACCGCCACCGCCCAAACAGGCGTTCCACCAGCCGGCCCACCTCCCACAGCGCCAGCATGTTCAGGCCCAGGTGCAACACCCCAAAGTGCACAAACATTGCTGTGACCAGTCGCCACCACTGTCCGTCCTGCGTGGCCGGGCCAAAGTTGGCCCCCCAAGCCAGCGGCACCGTGGTCGAGGTCTGCCACACACTGCCCCCAAAAGCCAGCATCAGGGCAAACACGCCCAGATTCAACAGCTGCAAGCAGGTCGTCACCGGCACCTGCCCGGGGCGGCTCGCCATCAGCGCAGACAAATCCACGTGGGTTGCGCTGGCATACGGTGCGGCCGGTCGAGGTGCTTGGTCAGTCATATCAGTCCGAATTACAACGCATCGCTGCCAAATGCCTGCGGGGCAGGGCGCCTATTGCCCTTTGGCAGGTAGCTAAGTGCACAACGCCTTGAACTTGCTTACCGCCTGCGCCCGGTTGATCACATCAAGCTTCTTGAACACCCGCTGCATGTGGTTCTTCACGGTAAATTCGCTGATGTTCAGGATGCGGCCAATGTCGGAGCTGGTCTTGCCCAGCGCTACCCAGAACATGATCTCCACCTCACGGGTAGACATGTTGTGTCCCGGCTTGAGCGTGTTCTCCAACTGCGCATGGTTCAAAGGCCCTGAAGCCAGTGGCTGCTCCGGCAGATGGCTTACCTGGCGCAAAGCCACGTCAATGTGCGGCAGCATCACCCCCACATTGGTTTTGTCTGCCTCGCTGTAGGTTGGTCGGGTGCTGAAGGTGACATACAGACACTCAATCCCATTGCGTTCATCGCAAAGTCCATGCACCAGCGCACTGCGCATGGACTTCAGGGCGCCCCCCAACAAGGCCTGAAGCAATTTCTCCTTGGGCAAAAAACCGTTTTCCCCCACTCTCAAGGCGCAGGGGTTCCTGCCATAGTCCACCCAGTGGCGGTAAATCCACATCAACATCGGCTTCAGCGAGTCCACATCCGCATGCTGCGTGCGCGCACCCGCCATGGGCGAAATCACGTCATGCTGGATGACACCATCCGTGAAATTTCCCCACGCAGCAACCATCACCTCATGTGGCAGGTAATACTGCATCTCACCCTGCAGCCAGATCAACAAATCGAAATGGGTGCGAACGTCTCCCGCTTGTGACACGATTCTGTGGAAGTGGAGCACATCCGCCGGGGTAGAGAGTTGAAACTGTTTCAAAATTTGAGGCAGATCCGTGTCAGATTGCGCCAGCCCATCTGGCGCCAAAATCCGCAATGCATGCAAAATTTTAGGTGCTCCCCAAAAGACAAAACCCGCCAATCAGCCCGACGTGAAACTTAAACAACACTGGTTGTTGCCCATCCTCATGGGCAAAACCGGTTTATTCAGCCTCAATAGCCCATTAAGACTATTGTTACCTCTTCCGAGATCACGCCACAATTGATCCTTTGTCATGTTGTTTGCAGGGAGTGCTCCGGTTATGAATTCACAGTTTGCAGAGTTCCAGCCCGACGTTGAGCCTCTGGGCACAGTGACAGACCATGTCAACGAATTCATCAACGCCGTCCAATCCAGTACCCTGATCGAGGGCCTGACCCGCGAAGAAACCGGTGTGCTTGGGGAATACCTGGCGTGTTTTGGTGTGCCGCGCCACTCCACCGTGTTGCGTGAGGGCGATGGTGGCGACTTTCTCGCCATTCTGATCACTGGCAGTGCAGTCATCACCAAGCGGCATGGCGACGTTGAAAAAATGGTGGCCACACTGCGTCCTGGCGACATGGTTGGCGAGATGTCCATGATCGACGGCCAGACACGTTTTGCCAGCTGCGTCACCACCTTGCCCAGCGACTTTGCCGTACTCACCCACGACAAGTTCAAAGCCCTGCTGGCAGACCACCCGGCGCTGGGCAACAAACTCCTTCTCGCGCTGCTGCGCACCGCCACGGTTCGCCTGCGCCATGCCACGCAGACCATGTTGCCGAACCTCACAGACGTTGGTTTTGTCTGAAACCACCTTTCAAGCTACTTTTATCCGCATTTCTTGTGGCTCAGACTGCCAAATTAGTCCGAATGGACTATTGGCACGGGTTTACCCGGCCTTTACTATCACCCCGAAGCCTGTTATTTCGACGGGCACCATTCAAGGAGTTGCCATGAAAACGACCCAGTTGCTCAAAAGCATTGCCGTAGCGACAGCGCTTGTTGGCGCCAGTTTGAGCGCCAGTGCTGCTACCCAGTCCTTGGGGCCACTTGTTGCTGGTCAAGCAAAAGCGTTCAGCGGTTACGCACCGGTTGGTGCGTTTGCAGACACCATTACCTTTAGCTTGCCCACCAATTCTGGTTCAGGGTACAGCGTGATCGACTTTGCAACACCCAACAATGTCTTGCATACAGTTTTTACTGCGATCAGCCTTTTTTACAACCCAGATGGTGTCATTGGTGGCAATGATTCATTGGTAGCGTCCTCCGTGAGTACTAACAACGAACTCAGTTTGACTCTTGGTTCCCTCGCAGCGGGTTCTTACTATCTGAATATCTATGGGTCAACCGTTGGCACCCTTGGTGGTGGTTACTCTGGTGCTATCAGCGTCACCCCCTTTACAGCTCCCGTCCCCGAACCCGAAACATTCGCCATGCTGCTGGCAGGTCTGGGTGTGATGGGTGCCATTGCACGCCGCCGCAAGATCTGATCTGACCGGTCAGAGCCCCGGCTCAAACTGGCTGCTGTCCCCAGCGGCCTTTTTTTTGCGTGTAAACAACAGATGTCAGAATTGTTTCAATTTTTGACATCTGTTTTTTGTGACTTGATTTGGCTCAAGTTAGAGTTTTTCGTCGCATAATCATAAATTTTATTGATTTATGTCAAATAGTTGAGGGAAAGTCGCTATTTGAGTCATAGGGCTGCCACAAAGTGGTCACGGCGCTTGCATAGACTCCGGTCAAGCTTGTGTCGGCTCCAGCCTGAGGTCTACTTTTTTAGATGCTTTGCCGCGCAATGCTTGTTCGAAAGCGCGTCAAAGGTTGTCTCCATGGGATATTTGCAGTCACTGTCACCGGATGAAATCCACCATTACCACCGCATGCTCACACGGTCTGTCGAAGTGCGCAGCCACTACGACATGCTTGTCTGGCTCCAGGGCGACATGCAGCACTACATTGCGCACGACATCATGATCACCGCATGGGGCGACTTCAGCAGCCAGAGCATTCAGCACAACATCATTTCCAGAATGGCGGGCGTGCGCTCCCAAAGCATTGATTCCGTGGCGATCAGTCCCTTATTGCTGCAACTGTTTGCTCGCTGGGCCGAATTCGGCAGAAAACCCTTTTCCATCAACGTGGGTGACACCGGCTTCGAAATCAATCAATCTGGTGCAAAAAATGCTTTGAAGGATGCACTTCAAACCATGCGCTGTGCTTTGGTGCACGGCATCAAAGACCATCGCAGCAAACACGATTGCCTTTATGTTGCCTTCAGTGTCAAACCGTCTTTCAGCGAAACCGAGCGCAGCATCATGGCGCTGGTGTTACCCCACCTCGACTCTGCATTGCGACAGGTGGCCCACCTGCCGCACCAGACCCAGCCCATCGATGCCAGCCCGGTCGAAGCCCAGCTGCAACACGACTTTGGCCTGTCTGAGCGCGAGGCCGAAGTCCTGCACTGGGTTGCTGCTGGCAAAACCAACCCGGAGATCGGCATGATCCTCGACATCAGCGCCTACACCGTCAAAAACCACCTGCAGCGCGTGTTCAAGAAACTCGACGTGACCAACCGCGCCCAGGCGGTCAACAAAATCAAGACCCTGCTCGGCGATGTTTAAAGCCAACCCGTCCCTGTCAGCCGCCTCGTATTTCAAGCGAACCGACCCTCAATACATGGGGCGCGACAGCCTGCTGCGCCTGCTGGAGGCCACGCTTGAGCCTGCCGCCATCGTTCTGTCGCTGTGGGCTGCCGCCTGGTATGTAGACGGTGCCATAGATCCGCCCTACATGATCCTGTCGCTGCTGGTGTTTGCGCTGACCTTCCCGGGCCAGTCGCGGCTGCACGAGTCCCTGTTTGCCATCACCGCCAACACCCTCATCAACTGGGCGGTGGTAGCCGGTTTGCTGCTGCTGGTGGGCTGGGCCACTCGTTATTACCGAGAGTTCTCCACCGACGCCATCTACCACTGGTTGTGGATGGCACCGGTTGCCGAACTGGGCGCCTGCCTGACACTGCGCCGCCTGGCACCCAGCCTGCTCAAACTGCAGGGCCCACCCGAGCGCGCCATCATCGTAGGCATGAACGACCAGGGCTTGGCCCTGGCCAACAACATCAAGGCCGCCCGTTTCTCGCGCATGGAGCTCACCGGTTTTGTCGACAGCCGCGACACCAGCCGCCTCAACGTCACCAACGCGCCGCCCCTGTTGGGCAAGATCGACCAGCTGGCCGACATCGTCAAGGCCCGCCAGATCAACCTGATCTATCTCTCCTTGCCCATGGCCTCGCAGCCGCGCATTCTGCAAATCCTGGACGACCTCAAAGACACCACCGCCTCGGTCTACTTTGTGCCCGACATGTTTGTCACCGACCTCATCCAGGGCCAGCAAAGCACCGTGTGTGGCATGCCGGTGATCTCGGTCTGCGAATCCCCGTTTCAGGGCAAAAACGGCTTTGTCAAACGCGCCAGCGACATCGTTTTGTCCATCCTCATCCTGCTGCTGATTCACCCCGTGCTGATTGGTATTGCGCTGGCGGTCAAGCTCACTTCCCCCGGGCCGGTCATCTTCAAACAACGCCGCTACGGGCTGGATGGTGAAGAAATCCTGGTCTACAAGTTCCGCTCCATGACGGTCACCGAAGACGGCGGCACCATCAAACAGGCACAAAAGAACGACTCCCGCATCACCCCGCTGGGCGCCGTCCTGCGCCGCACCTCGCTTGACGAACTGCCCCAGTTTGTCAACGTGCTGCAAGGGCGCATGAGCATCGTCGGGCCGCGCCCACACGCCGTAGCCCACAACGAGCTGTACCGCAAACTCATCAAAGGCTACATGGTGCGCCACAAAGTCAAACCCGGCATCACTGGCTGGGCGCAGGTCAACGGTTTCCGTGGCGAGACCGACACCCTCGAGAAAATGCAGGGCCGCATCGACTACGACCTGGACTACCTGCGCAACTGGTCCCTGCAGCTTGATCTGCACATCATCCTCAAAACCGTGCGCCTGGTCTCCAAAGACCAAAAGGCCTACTGATCATGGTGGCGCGATTGACCTTGCCCCGTGTCTTGCTGCTGCCCGCTTTTTGCGCGGGCCTGGCCGGTGCCGCCTGGGCGCAGCAGGCTGAGCCCGGCCTGCACCTGCGCGCCAGCGAAACCCTCATGCGCGACGACAACCTGTTTCGCCTGCCTGACAACGCCAACGTCAAAGCCAGCACCGGCAAAGACAGTGCCTCTGAGAACATTGGTGTCACCACATTGGGGCTGAGCTACAACAAGGCCTACAGCCTGCAGCGCATCGAGCTTGACCTGAGCCTGGTCGACTACCGCTACCAGAACTTTGACTACCTCAGCTTCACCGCCCGCAACTACGCAGCCGCCTGGCGCTGGAGCGTCACACCCCGCCTGCACGGCAGCCTCAGCGCCAACCGCCAGGAAACCCTCAACAGCTTTTCTGACAACCAAGACAACACCGTGCGCACTCGGCGCAACCTGCGCACCGACACCAGCACCGGCTTTGATGCGCTCTACGAACTCAGTGGCGCCTGGCGCCTGCTGGGCGGCGTCTCGCAGCGCAAACAGGTCAACGAACAGGCCTTGCTGGCCGACAGCGACTACAACGTCCGCTCTGCCAATGTAGGTGCACGTTACGACTACCCATCTGGCAGCAGCCTGAGCTACCGCGCCACCGCCTCCAATGGCCGCTACCTCAACCGCAGCCTGGGCGCCACCAATCTGGTGGACGACCGCTACGACCAGACCGAGTCCGAGCTGCGCCTGCGCTGGGTGATCAGCGGCAAACTCACCGCCAATGCCAACGTCGGTTATGTGCAGCGCAGCCACCCGCACGTTGCACAGCGCGACTTCAGCGGCACGCAGGCGGGCGCCAGCCTCAACTGGTCCCTCAGCGGCAAAACCAGCCTCACAGCCGATATCTCGCGCAGGTTAGGTGCCTACCAGACCAGCTACGCCAACTACAGCCAGACCGACAAACTCTCGGTTGGCCCCAGCTGGCAGATCAGCCCTAAAACCGCGCTCAGCCTGCGCTACGACCTGTCTCACATCGAGTACCTTGACGCCCCCACCGGTGCCTCGGCAATCAGCCGCCAAGACACCGTGCGCGACACCACCCTCAGTCTGGCCTGGCAGCCCACCCAGTCTGCCACCCTCAACGCCTCTTTCACCAACGCCACCCGAACCTCCACGCTGCCTGGCATTGACTACCGTAGCCAAATGGCCAGCTTTTCAGCCAACTACAGTTTTTAAAACCATCACGCCATGACATTCACGCCCCGACTGTGTCTTACCCTGACCCTCACCGCCCTGGCCCTGAGCCTGGCCGCCTGTGGCAACAAAGACGACAAACCCGCCGCCACCCAAGTGGCCGCCAAAGTAGGCTCCGAAGAAATCTCGGTGCACCAGATCAACCAGGTGTTACAGCGCACCAACACCGCCGGTGCCACGCCCGAAGCCGTCAAGAACCTCAGCCGCGAGGTGCTTGAGAAACTCATCGACCAGCAGCTCGCGGTTGACCAGGCCAACGAATCCAAATTGCACCGCTCGCCCGAGGTGGTGGCCCAGATCGAAGCCGCCCGGCGCGACATCCTGGCGCGTGCCTACTTGCAAAAACTCGCCGCCGGTCTGCCCAAACCCACCCCCGAAGAGGCCAAAACCTACATCACCGAACACCCACAACTGTTTGCCGAACGCCGCATCTACAACTTGCAAGAAATTGTGCTGCCACCCCGTGCGGGCGCAGACGCTGTGGCCAACCAAATGCGCAGCCTGCTGGCCGCTGGCAAATCCATGGAAGAGATTGCGACCACCCTCAAAACCCAGGGTGTGGCCTTCAACGCGGGCAGCGCCACCCGCTCTGCCGAGCAGATCCCGCTGGAAGTGCTGGCCAAGTTGCACACCGTCAAAGACGGCCAGAGCCTGGTGATCGAAGCGCCCCGGTCTGCCACCCTGGTGCACGTGGTGTCCTCACAGCTGTCGCCAGTGACGGAAGCCGCAGCCCTGCCGCGGGTAGAGCAGTTCCTGGCCAACCAGCGCGCCAACGAAGCCATTGCGGCCGACATCAAACGCCTGCGCAGCGCCACCACCATCACCTACATGGGTGAGTTTGCCAACACACCTGCCCCCGCCAGTCCTGAGCAAAATCAGGCCCCAGCCCCCGCTGCGTCTGAGCCTACAGCTATAGATAAGGGAGTTGCCGGGCTCAAGTAAGCTCTGCCAACAACTGCATCACCACCCCCATTGACCTCACCCTACCGCCACCCATGTCCAATCGACTCTCCCGCCTGACCCCTGTTTTGCTGGCCACCTTGCTTGCGCTGGGCGGCATTTGCCCGCTGGCCCAGGCCCAGCCAGCCGCCGCGCCCAGCAGCCAAACCAAGCCCGACTACCCGCTGGGCGCCGGTGACGCGATCAAGATCCAGGTCTTTCAAAACCCCGACCTCACCATCGAGACCCGCGTCTCTGAAAACGGCTCCATCACCTACCCGCTGATTGGTGCGGTGCAGCTCGGTGGCCTGGGCATTGCCGCCGCCGAGAAGAAGATTGCCGACGCCTTGCAAACGGGCGGCTTCATCAAAGCGCCCCAAGTCAACATCGTGCTGCTGCAGATTCGTGGCAACCAGGTGTCGGTGCTGGGCCAGGTCAACCGCCCCGGGCGTTTTCCGCTGGAGACTGCCAACACCCGCCTGAGCGACATGCTCGCCAACGCCGGTGGTGCCACCGCCACCGGTGACGACGTGGCCATTGTGGTGGGCGTGCGCAACGGCCAGACATTCCGCAAACAGATCGACATTGCCTCCATCTTCCTGGCCGAAAAACTGCAGGACGACATCGTGCTGCAAGGTGGTGACAGCATCTACGTGCACCGCGCCCCGGTGTTCTACATCTACGGTGAGGCCCAGCGCCCCGGCTCGTTTCGTATCGAGCGCGGCATGACCGTGATGCAGGCGCTGGCCCTGGGTGGCGGCCCCACCGTGCGTGGCTCCGAAAAACGCCTGCGCCTGCACCGCAAGGCCGCAGACGGCAGCATTGAGCAAATCAGCCCCAACCTGACCGACCCGGTGTTGCCCAACGACGTGATTTACGTGAACGAAAGCCTGTTCTGACCATGACACTCCAACAATTCCTGCTCATCCTTCGGGCCCGCTACAAAGCCGCGCTGCTGGTGTTTCTGATCACCGTGGCCACCACGGTGGTGGTCAGCCTGCTGCTGCCCAAGCAATACACCGCCAGCGCCACCGTGGTGGTCGACGTCAAGTCCCCCGACCCGGTCACCGGCCAGATGCTGCAAGGCATGATGGCCCCGGGCTACATGGCCACACAAATCGACATCATCAACAGCGACCGCGTGGCCAAAGACGTGATCAAGCTGCTCAAGCTCGACAGCAATGCCGTGGTGCAACAGCAGTGGCGCGACGACACGGATGGCAAAGGCCAGCTCATCGACTGGCTGGCCACCCTGCTGCAAAAGAAGCTTGAGGTGAAACCCAGCCGCGAAAGCAATGTCATCAACGTCAACTTCAGCGGCACCGACCCCGACTTTGCTGCGGCTGTGGCCAACGCCTTTGCCCAGGCGTACATCAACGTCAATTTGGACCTGCGCCTTGCGCCGGCTCGTCAGTACGCTACGTTTTTTGAAGAGCAGACCAAGGCCGCCCGCACCAAGCTCGAGGCCGCCCAAAAAGCCCTGTCTGACTACCAGCAGCAAAACGGCATCACCTCGGTGGACGAGCGGGTCGACTTTGAGACTGCCAAGTTGAATGAGACCAGCAGCCAGCTCACCGGTGTTCAGGCCCTGACCACCGACAGCCAGAGCAAACGCGGCAGCGCCAAGGCCGACACCATTGCCGAGGTCATGCAAAGCCCGTTGATCAACGGCCTCAAAGCCGACATTGCCCGTCTGGAAGCCAAGCTGGTGGAGAGCAGTGGCAACCTGGGCAAAAACCACCCGCAAACCCAGCGCGCCGAGTCCGAGCTGGCCACCCTGAAAGCCCAGCTGGAGTCTGAAACCCGCAAGATCACCAGCAGCATTGAAACCACCTACCAGGTGGGCAAACAGCGCGAGGCTCAGCTCCAAGGCGCCTTGTCCAGCCAAAAAGCCCGCGTGCTGGCCCTGAACAAACAGCGCGACGAACTCAATGTGCTGCGCCGTGATGTCGAGTCTGCCCAACGCGCCTTTGAGGTGGTCAGCCAACGCGCCTCTCAAACCAACCTTGAGAGCCAAACTACCCAAACCAACATCGCTGTGCTCAACGCCGCCACCGCGCCGGCCGACCCGTCGAAGCCGAAGGTGTTTTTGAACATCCTGGTGTCCATCTTCTTGGGTACGCTGCTGGCCGTGGGCCTGGCGCTGATGCTTGAGCTGGCCAACCGCCGCGTGCGCAGCGCCGACGACCTGGCCGATGCCCTTAACCTGCCCGTGCTGGGCAGCATTGCACACACCGGAGCCGCCGCATGAACGCCGCCGACAGCATCACCACCCTGAACACACGCAGCACCCCCCGCAGCATGGGCGACATTTTGGTGGCCAGTGGCCGCCTGCGCCCGGCCGACCTGCAGCGCATTCTGGACAGCCAGGCCAAAAACAACACGCCGTTTGGCGAAACCGCCATCAGCCTGCAGCTGCTCACCAAAGACGACATCGACCAGGCCTTGAGCCAGCAGTTCAACTACGCCTACCTCAGCCCCAGCGACACCCGCCTGAGCCCCGAGCTGGTGGCCGCCTACCAACCCTTTGGTGTGGCCAGCGAAAACCTGCGCGCGGTGCGCAGCCAGCTGGTGCTGCGCTGGTTCAACGGCGACCCGGCGCGCAAGGTGCTGGCTGTGGTGAGTGCGGGGGAGGGTGAAGGCCGCAGTTTTGTCACCGCCAACCTGGCGATCGTGTTTGCCCAGCAAGGCCAGCGCACCCTGCTGATCGATGCCGACCTGCGCGCCAAACCAGAGCGTGGCCAGCAACACCTGTTCAAGCTGGAGCGTGGCCATGGCTTATCGGCCGTGCTGGCCGGGCGCGCCAGCCTGGGCGAGGCCGCGCACACGGTGCCCGGTCTTGACAGCCTGATGGTGCTGCCCGCAGGCGCCGTGCCACCCAACCCACAAGAATTGCTGGGCCAGGCCAGCTTTGGCCAGCTACTTCACAGCGCCGCCCAGCAGTTTGACGTGATCCTGATCGACACGCCCGCAGGTGGCAGCTTTGCCGACGCCGAGCTGGTGGCCGCCCGCGCCGGTGCGGCCCTGATCGTGGCGCGCAAAAACGCCACGCTGCTGCCCGCCACCACCCAGCTGGCCAAACGCCTGCAAGACGGTGGTGTGGCGCTGGTCGGCTCGGTCTTGAACGACGCCTGAGCCACGCTTGATGCGCGCGCTGATGCCCACCAACTCCACCAGTCGGCCCGAGCAGCTGGTCGCGCTGCTGGCCTGGCTGCCGGTGATGATCGGGCTGGCGGTGCTGTATGTGCCCAGCCTGTACGACCTGTTGACTGGCATCTGGGCCAGTGACGAGCAAATGCACGGCCCCATTGTGCTGGGCATCAGTGTCTGGTTGTTGTACCGCAACTGGGGGGCCATGCAGCTTGCCGCGCAGGGTCAAAAGACAAGTGCCTGGGGCTGGCCCATCTTCGTTATTGGGCTGCTGTTGTATGCGCTGGGCCGTTCACAAGACATCTTGATGTTCGAGATCGGCTCGGTGATCTGGCTGCTGGTGGGTATTGCTCTGCTAAACCTGGGCAGCAAGGCGCTCAAGGCGCAATGGTTTGCGCTGTTTTTTATGCTGTTCATGGTGCCGCTGCCTGGTGCGGTGGTTGACGCGGTGACCATGCCCATGAAAATGGCCGTGTCTTTTGTGGCGGAAAACATCCTGTACTGGGTGGGTTACCCCATATCTCGCACCGGGGTCACGCTGCAAATCGGCCAATACATGCTGTTGGTGGCCGACGCCTGCGCTGGCTTACATACCCTGCTGACGCTGGAGGCCCTGGGCCTGCTGTACTTGAACCTGGTGCGGCGCGACTCGGCCGTGCGCAACATTGGCCTGGCCATCTTGATTGTGCCGATCTCGTTCACCGCCAACGTGATCCGGGTGATGAGCCTCACACTCATCACCTACCACTGGGGCGACGCGGCGGGGCAGGGCTTTTTGCACGGCTTTGCGGGCATGGTGCTGTTTATCAGTGCGCTGCTGCTGATCATCGGGTTTGACACCGTGCTGCAAGGTTTTGAGGCCTACCGCCGCCGTGCCAAGGGGGTCAATGCATGAGCAAATGTGCCTCTGGCCCTTATTTATCAAGCGCTTGTAGCTAAACAATTCATAGCACTTGTGATGAAACTTTCAAGCAAATCCATCCTTCTGCTGGTGTTGATGCTGCTGTCTGCGGCCTTGGGCGCCGCGCTGCGGCCCACCATCAGCCTGGCTGACGAACGCGCGCCCATGGACCTTGACGCCATGGTGCCCACCAGTTTTGGCGACTGGCGCGAAGACGTCAACCGGATGGCCCAGGTGGTCAACCCCCAGCAAAAAAGTGTGATTGACCAGCTCTACAGCCAGACGCTGAGCCGCAGCTACATCAACACTCAGGGTTACCGCATCATGCTGTCAATTGCTTATGGCAAAAACCAGAGTGATGCGCTGCAATTGCACAAACCCGAAGTTTGTTACCCGGCGCAGGGCTTCATGTTGCTAAGCAAACAAGCCGGGGCGCTGGACCTGCTGGGCAAACCGATTGCCGCCACCCGCCTGGCCACCAGCCTGGGCCAGCGGCTTGAACCCATCACCTACTGGACGATGGTGGGTGACCACAACGTGACCAGCGGTATCGACAAAAAACTGACCGAAATGCGCTACGCCCTGGACAAACGTATTCCAGACGGCATGTTGGTGCGGGTGTCTTCTATCGACCCAGACACTGCACGTGCCTACGCCGTGCAAAACCAGTTTGCCAACGCCATGGTTGAAGCCATCAGCCCTGCCAACCGCACCCGGTTTGCAGGCAAGCTCAACACATTCCAACCCTTGAACTAAACCGTAAACATATGAAAAAAGTAGCACTGATCACAGGCGTAACCGGGCAAGACGGATCTTATTTGGCTGAGCTGTTGCTCCAAAAAGGATATGAAGTCCACGGCATCAAACGCCGTGCCTCCAGCTTCAACACCGACCGCATTGATCACCTGTACCAGGACCCGCATGAGTCCAACCACAGCTTTACGCTGCACTATGGCGACTTGACCGACAGCAGCAACCTGATACGCATCATTCAACAGGTGCAACCAGACGAAATCTACAACCTGGGTGCTATGAGCCACGTGGCTGTGAGCTTTGAGAGCCCCGAGTACACCGCCGATGCCGATGGCATGGGTGCACTGCGCATCTTGGAGGCCATCCGCATCCTGGGGCTGGAGAAAAAAACCCGCTTTTACCAAGCCAGTACCAGTGAGCTGTATGGCCTGGTGCAGGAAATTCCGCAAAAGGAAACCACCCCGTTTTACCCACGCAGCCCCTATGCCGTGGCCAAGATGTATGCCTACTGGATCACGGTGAACTACCGCGAGGCCTATGGCATTTATGCGTGCAACGGCATCTTGTTCAACCACGAAAGCCCGCTGCGTGGTGAAACATTCGTTACCCGCAAGATCACCCGCGCCATCAGCCGCATTGCGCTGGGCCTGCAAGACTGCCTGTACCTGGGCAACATGAGCGCGCTGCGCGACTGGGGCCACGCCCGCGACTATGTCGAGATGCAGTGGCTGATGCTGCAGCAAGACAAACCGGAGGACTTTGTCATTGCCACCGGCGTGCAATACAGCGTGCGCCAGTTTGTGGAGTTTGCTGCACAAGAGCTGGGCATCAGCCTGGCCTGGAGCGGCGAGGGCGCTGACGAGATTGGCACCGTGAGCGAAGTCACTGGCAAAGAAGCCAAATGCAAGGTGGGCGACGTGATCGTCAAGGTAGACCCGCGTTACTACCGCCCCACCGAGGTGGAAACCCTGCTGGGCGACCCCACCAAGGCCAAAGAAAAACTGGGCTGGGTGCCCAAAACCAGCTTGAAAGAACTGGTGGCCGAGATGGTGCAGGCCGACTTCACCAGTGCCAAGCGTGATGCGCTGGTCAAACTGGCCGGCTTCCAAACCTTTGACCACCACGAATAAGGCACAAGCGCCATGGATAAAAACGCCAAGATTTACGTTGCAGGCCACCGCGGCCTGGTGGGCGGCGCCATTGTGCGCAACCTGCAAGCCGCTGGCTACACCAACTTGCTGCTGCGCACCCATGCCGAGCTGGACCTGACCAACCAGGCCGCCACCGCGGCCTTTTTTGAAGCAGAGAAGCCAGACTACGTGTTTTTGGCTGCCGCCAAAGTGGGCGGCATTCTGGCCAACAACATCTACCCGGCCGAGTTCATCCGCGACAACCTGGCGATACAAAGCAACATCATCCACGCCGCGTATGTGAACCAGGTCAAGCGCCTGCTGTTTTTGGGCTCCAGCTGCATCTACCCCAAGCTGGCACCCCAGCCCATGAAAGAAGAACACTTGTTGACCGGCCCGTTGGAGCCGACCAACCGCCCCTATGCCTTGGCCAAGATTGCAGGTGTGGAAATGTGCTGGAGCTACAACCGCCAGTACGGCACCCAATACCTGGCGGCCATGCCCACCAACCTGTATGGCCCCGGTGACAACTACCACCCCGACAACAGCCACGTTATTCCCGCGCTGATCCGCAAGTTTCATGAGGCCAAGGTGGCCAACGCCCCCACGGTGACGGTGTGGGGCACTGGCACACCACGGCGCGAATTTTTGTACAACGAAGACATGGCTGATGCCTGCGTCTACCTGATGAACCTGCCAGATGAGCCATACACCCGCCTGCTGGGCAGCGACGAGTCAAAAACTGGCAAATTCGAGCCACCGCTGATCAACATCGGTGTGGGTCATGACGTGACGATCAAAGAGCTGGCCGAAACCATTCAGCGTGTGGTGGGTTACACGGGTGACATCGTGTTTGATGCCAGCAAGCCGGATGGGACGCCGCGCAAGCTCATGGACGTGTCACGACTGAACGGTATTGGCTGGAGCGCGCAGACTGCTTTTGAAGCAGGACTGACCTCTGCATACATCGAATTTGCAGCTCAAGTTGAATCCTGATACATCGCCCAGCTTTCGATGATCAAGAAAGTTAGAACCAGCCAATGAAAATTGCCTTTGTATCGCAATTGGATTCAAAAAATGTCCAATCATGGTCTGGCACGCCCTTTTTCATGGTGCAAGGGCTTCGGCAGGCAGGCCACAGCGTCAAGGAAATTGGTCCCTTGCATCCGCCATTTCCTCGATTTTTCAAGCTGCTTCAAAAGGCTTATCAAGTCCTGACGGGAAAATGCTACGACTTCAGTCGTCACCCATTGCTCGCAAAAACCTTGTCCAAACAAGCTGCTGCGCAAATGGCGGGTGAGGATTTTGATGCCGTTTTGTGCCCATCCAGCCTGGTGTGCGCGGGCCTAGATACCGCTGTGCCTATAGTGACCTGGGAAGATGCCACCTTTGCAGGCATGGTGGGTTACTACCCAGGCAAATGGCAGAACTTCGCTAACGCAACCATCCGGCATGGCAACCAGATCCAACAGGCGTCACTCAGCAAGGCAGCTCTGTCGGTCTTTTCATCCGATTGGGCGGCGCAAAGTGCACTGAGCAACTACAAAGTTGAAGCAAAGAACGTTGTGGTTGTGCCGCTGGGTGCCAATCTGACCGAAGTCCCTAGCGAAGAAGAGGTGAGAGCAGCAATCCATGCACGCACCCAAGTGGGGGAATGTCGCCTTTTGTTCATTGGTGTGGAATGGCACAGAAAAGGGGGCGACTTGGTCGTGCAAACTGCCCTGGCCTTACGCGAAAAAGGGATCAACGCGACTGTAGATGTGGTGGGCTGCCAACCTGTTGGCGCCATGCCTGACTGCGTTCGGCCCCATGGGTTTGTATCAAAGTCAACAACAGAAGGACGTGAAAAACTGCGTTTGCTTTTACTCAACTCCCACTATCTCTTTGTACCGAGTATTGCTGAGTGCTATGGCCTGGTTTTTGCCGAGGCATCGGCCTTTGGTGTTCCTTCCATTGCCCGAGCAACGGGGGGCATTCCAACCGCAGTGCAGAATGGTCTCAACGGTTGGACTTTGGGTGTGGACGAGTCGGCACAAGCCTATGCAGAACTGATTGCAAGCCAGTTGGAAAGCAACGAGACCTATATAAAAACTGCGTTGCGAGCAAGGAAGTTCTATGAAGAACGACTTAACTGGCGCGTTGCAGTAGCTTCGTTGGAGTCTTTGTTGGAACCTTTGGTACCCCAGAAATGCTGATCAAGAAGCGGCTCCTGAACAATGCGGCTTTCTCGGCTCTTCAAACCGTGCTTTCAGCAGCTTTACTATTTTTTTTATATCGTTTTCTGCTGAAACAGTTAGGAGCGGAACAACTAGGTATTTGGGCCATCGTTCTGGCTAGTACATCCGTGGGACGGCTAACCGACATGGGACTTGCGGGTGCTATTGTCAAGTTCGTGGCTAATAGCAATGCAGAAGGTCAACTGGAGAAATCTGCGCGACTGGTTCAAACCGCTGCATTAACCATCAGCGCCGCACTTTTAACGCTGGCATTGCTGGCATTGCCTGTATTGCACTTATTGCTGCAATGGGTCTTGCCACCGACTGCGATTTCACCAGCGCTCGAAATACTCCCTTATGCTGTCGCATCGTTATTATTTGCGATGATTTCAGGTATTTTTCAATCGGGAATAGATGCCTGCCACCGGATGGATGTGAAAAACATTGTTCTGGTTAGTTGTAATCTTCTTTATATTGTTATCACTGTTATTCTGGTTCCTAAGTTTGGACTTTTAGGTATAGCTATTGCACAAACAATACAAAGTCTGACTTTGGTTTGCAGCACTTGGATAATCTTGCGAAGATTTATACCAACACTGCCACTCATTCCATGCCGTTGGTACAAAACTGACTTTAGGGAAATGCTTGGGTATGCCACAAACTTTCAGATTGGTATGCTGGCAGGTATGTTCTTTGACCCAGTTACCAAGTTCTTGCTTGCTAAGTATGGTGGTTTGTCACAAACAGCTTTCTACGAAATGGCAAATCAGTTGCTCCAAAAGGCACGATCGGTCATTGTTTCTGCACAGCAAGCACTTGTTCCAGAAATAGCTGGTGGAAACTTTGCTGATAAAGATGATCTGCTTGCACTCTACAAGAAGGCGTATGGATTCTCCTTTTTACTGGTGCTTCCATATTACATTGGTATTATATTGTCGCTGCCACTCATTTCTTTTTTGTGGATTGGTCATTATGAATCATATTTTGTTGTGTATGGTGCGATTGTCTCTTTTGGTTGGCTGGCAACGAATTTGAGTGCTGTGCCATATTTTTTTAATATTGGAACAGGCGCACTAACTTGGAATACGATTAATCATGTTTTTAATGGGCTTATTAATCTTGTCTTAGGATCTATTCTTGGTTATTATTTTTCTGGGGTTGGTGTGATATTGGCTGCCTCTTGCGCATTAATAATGCCTAATATAATGCTGATACAAATTGTAAATCGGCGATTGGGTTTTGGGGTGATGGATATTGTTCCGTGTGGTCAGCGTGTTTATTTGTTATTGATTGTGCTTGGTGCTGCCATTTCAATACTCGGTGGTGTGTTTTTAAATCGATATGCTTCGATGGATATGGTGGCGGCACTTATTATGCCTGGCATTTTTTTGGCGATCACTTTATTGGCATTGAAATTTAATTCAATGGGAAAAGCTGTTGTTTTAAAAATTTTCAAGAAAAACATCAATAACGATATTTGATATCAAATTAATTCAAATTAATGTCAGAGTGAATATGTGTAATGCTTAAGTATCTAGTTCTGATTGTTTTTATTGGTATTTTTGCGATCTTGATAAGGCGAGATCGCGTTTATATCATTCCAATGATTTTAATCATCTACTCCAATATTAATGGATTGTTGGGGTGGGAAGATTTTGCCATGCAAGGTTTTATCAAGTTTCAGGATTACGGTCTTTTAATAACTTTTGCACTATTATTTTTGGGACTGTTTGCCTTGAATAAGACCGACGAAGGTTATGAATCTGTTGTAAGAAAAATGCCTCTATACAATATGATCAATATTTATTGGGCATATTATTTTGCATTGTTTATATTTTCTATTTTTGCCATGGGCAGTGTAATATGGCCTGTAAAAATGGGGCGTGTATTTTTTTATGGAATTATCTTTTACCTTGTATATCGGGAGTTGCGATCTGATCCTATTGTTAGATTTGAAAAGATTTTAAATTGTTTGATGTATGCAACGATTTTATTTGGTTTATGCTATATCGCTTACAACACATTAGGCTTGGATATATATCCCAAAGGGGCCTATGAGTCTTTGGAGATTGGTGGTGCTGCAGATGACGTGAAGCGAAACTTCTCGGGTTTTCCGATGTTTGCGTATTACTTCATTTTTGTTTTTACAAATCGTCTTATTGAAGGTATTGGCAACAAATTCATCAACGCCGCTGGTTTGGCCACACTTATGCTTTGTGTGCTTCTGATGTTGACGCGTGGCACCTTGATTCTCACCGTTTTGATGGTCATTTTTTTGGTGATGTACCGTAGGCCAACTTTGAAGAATATCAAGAGATTGGGTTTACTGATTGTCTTGCTCGCAATCGTCATAGTTCTAATTCCCTATGTGGCAGAAGGTCACTATCTGGCAATGGTTCGTCGATTTGAGGAGTTTTCTGGAACTGGCCTCACTGGAGCTAGAAATTTTGATGTTCGGACGCGCGAGTTTTCACAGATTCTCAAGAATGTACTTGATTTTGATCCGCTGTTCGGTTTTGGATTTACTCTAGCAAGTGCGTTTGGTTATACCTCGTTCCAGTATCACGGCGGATCTGCGGATAATGGTTATTCAAACTTACTTGGCGTAACAGGATTTGTAGGTTTGGGCATATTTTTGATGGTCATTACGACTTGGTTTATTGTAAATATCAGGCTTCAAGCATTGAAGGTTGAGGAGTTTTCAAAGGTCAATTTTGTTTTCATCATATTTATGCTTGGGGCGTTCATGAACGGTGCGAGTATGAGTTATATGCATACATATGTTTTGTTTATGACGTATGATCTTTTAGCGTATTCGTTTTATATGCATAAAAGCAAGATTAATTCGACTTTATCCTTTAATGCAAATTCTTCGAATTTTGCTTGAAAACTACGCGCAGATTAAATATATATATATGCTTATTTCAGTCATAACTGCTACTTTTAATTCAAAGGAATTTATACATATCCTTGCAAATAGTTTGCAGTCTCAGTCGGATCATGATTTTGAATGGGTGGTTGCTGATGGGGGGTCTTCAGATGGAACCATTGAAGTGCTCAAAGATTACCCACAATTGAACATACAGATAGTTCAAAGGAGTGACTTTGGCATCTATGACGCAATTAACGGCGCGATCAAGAAGTGCAAGGGTATGTACTATGTGGTGGCCGGATCAGATGACTACTTCTATCCTGATGCAATTGCAAACTTCAAGCGGGAAATCTCTTCTAGTCATGCGGATATGGTGACCTCACGCCTCAAATTTTGTGGCGTAGAGCGGGGCGTCTTGGGCGGCAATCCTGCTGTCAATCGCCAGTTTGCGTTTGTATCTGGTCATGCTGTCTCTACTGCTTTCCGCACTGCATTGCATGAGAAGTTTGGTTATTACTCCAACAAGTTTCCCATTGCTGCAGATCAAGACTTTATTCTTAAGGTGGCTCATTCGGGTGCCTCCATTCACCGCGCAGACTTTGTTTCTGGTTCTTTTGAACCGGGTGGTGTTAGTGGTCGTGATTTTCTTGGCACTCTTACAGAGAGCTTCAGAATACAAGTGAAGTATCACAACAAGTTTCAGCAAATGGTTTTGTTTTTTTATAAAGTTCTTCGGTATTACCGAACTTGGAGATAAATTGAAAAAACACCTAAAAGTTGGGGTTTTTAGAACCACTTATCCTTTGCCGTCTGAGGTTTTTATTACAGAGCAGGTTAAAGCTCTGAATGGCTTTGAGCCTTTGTTTGTTTGCCGTGATTATTTTGGTAAAGCCGAAGGTTCAAAGGTCGTCTATCTTCACGAAAAGTTCTCAAAGTGGTGGTGGACATTTACTCGCTCTGCTTCCATTTTTGATTTATCTCAACTGAAGTCTTTGTCCTTGTTGCATGTTCACTTTGGTCCAGACGCGGTGATGGCCATGCCGTTGGCTAAGAAGCTGAATGTACCTATGCTGGCTACATTTCACGGCATGGATATCACACGCAATAAGTTGGATTTATTAACCAGCAAACGCCCCACCGACTTGCATTACGCAATTCATCTAAACGCATTAAAGCGGCATGGTTCTGGGTTTATTGCGGTTTCAGATTTTGTAAAAAATCTTCTGCTGAAAGCAGGTTTTTCCAAAGACAAGATTCGCCGCATCTATATCGGGGTTGACACTTCTCGTTTCTGCCCAGTACCAAAAATTTCGCATCAGCGTTACATTCTTTCTGTAGGCAGACACACGCCTGTGAAGGGACTTGTAACCTTGTTAAAAGCTTGGGGACGTATTGAAAAGCAGTACCCAGATGTGAAGTTGCTGCAGATTGGCTCTGGGCCACAAACTGCCGAACTTGTCCAACTTATTGGCGAATTGGCAATTGCGGGACGGGTCGAACTGTTGGGTAGAAAATCTTCAGAAGAAGTGCGCTCCTATATGCAACAAGCAGATATCTTTGCACTACCGAGTCAGACAGCACCCAATGGTGCCTCAGAGGCACTTGGCATAGTATTTAATGAAGCATCAGCCTGTGGCATACCCATTGTGTCGACCTTGCATGGCGGTATACCTGAAGCCGTGTTGGATGGCGAAACTGGCTTGCTTGTACCAGAAGGTGATGACGTTGCGCTGGCACGTGCACTGGTAACTCTGTTGAGTAACGCAGATCTTCGTGCGCAGATGGGCAAACGTGGCCGCGAGTTTGTTTTGGAATCATTTGATATTGCGAAACAAACCAAGATATTGGAATCGTTTTATGGCGATGTCATCACAAAACATACGGCGTCAGCCGGTAGGCAATCAGCATGAGTTGCTCACCCTCTGTCTGCTTGCAGGGGCTGGCGCTTTCCTTGTCGCTTGTTGCCACAGGCTGTTTGGGTTCGGACCTGAAGATCGCCGTTTTCCTCCCTTCTGCGTTGGCTTCCTCCTCACTGCCGTCATGTGATGTAAATGCTGTGCAAGCCTGCAAGACCACGCTGGCTGACGCTATTCAAGTCATCAAAACTTCGCAGTGGCAGAACGCACTTGTTGGCCGCTATTCAAAAGTACGGTTGGACATTGCGCCTGGTGTCTACCGCTTGAGTACAGCACTGGATTTGCAGTGGGGTAAAGGACCAACTCATGGCATTCCGCTAGAAATCCAGGGCTCCGCCCGGAGCACGGTCATTAGCGGTGCAACCCCCCTTGATAACTGGGCCGCTGCCACTGTGGGCAATACCCCTGCTCGCGTGCCCGAATCCATACGTAGCAGGTTGAAAGTCGCAGATATTTCTGCACTCGATTTGCCGCTTCAAATCATTCCACATGCTTGGGGTTATGGTCTACCTATCCGACCAGTGTTAACGGAACTGTTCGTGTCTGGCTCGGCTCAGCCGCTCGCAGGATGGCCCAACGCAGGATATGGCAAGCTGGCTCGCCCTGGCGGTTTGGCTCCTGAAGACAAAAAGACATTTTCAATCGAAGGACGAAACGTTAGCGACTGGTTGGCTGAACCTAGCCTGCAGATTCATGCGTTCTGGGGCAACAACTGGTCAGCACAAAGTTACCTGGTTTCTTCCAAAGACCCGAGCACCAATACCTTGACTTTGCTCGGCAATGGATCGCCGTATGGCATTTTGTCAGGCCAACGCGCTCGTGTTGAAAATGCCTTGGTCGAACTGGACTCACCCGGCGAATGGTATGTGGATCGAGGCGCGGCCAAGTTGTTTTATTTGCCGGGTAGCAGCTTCACAGGGAAGGACACCGAACTCTCTATTGCCGCGCAGCTTTTGAACATCAGAGACTCAGAGCAGGTTACTGTGAAAGGCCTGATTTTTGAAAAAACCACTGGTGATGCGGTGCATGTATCGAGGAGCAGCGGCATTGTTTTTGCCGACCTTGTTATACGGCTCACGGGAAACCGAGGACTAGTGATAGCTGATTCAGCTGACTCCGGCATTCGCAACAGCTTGATTGAAGACAACGGCGAAGGTGGCGTCTATTTGTCTGGTGGCAACCGCACTACATTGCGTGCGGCCGGCAATTTTGTCGACGCCTGCATCATCCGGCGTTACAGCCGTTTGGTGAAGACGTATCGCTACGCCGTAGAGTTCGATGGCGTTGGGCAGCGCGTCAAGGGCAGCACCATTTCTGATGCACCTCATGCAGCCATCTTCTTCAAAGGCAATGACCATGTCATCTCAAACAATGAGATATTCAACGTGGTTCGAGAAACTGGCGACTCGGGCGCGATCTATGTAGGCAGGGACTACACGGTGCAAGGCACTGTCATAGAAAACAACTTCTTGCATGACATCACAGCGCAGTCCAAAGAGTTGGACGTCAAAGGTGTTTATGTTGATGACCAGGCGTCTGGCATCACGATTCGAGGGAACATCTTTGCTCGCGTGCAACAACCTGTCTTTTTGGGTGGCGGTCGAGATAACGTTGTTGAGAAGAATCTATTCTTCCAAAGCTCACCAGCCTTGCATCTGGACGCTAGGGGGCTTACCTCTCAGCGTCCAGCTACCTTAGATCCAAATGGAACACTGCAACGTGGTCTTGATGCAGTACCTTACCGAGATTCTGTCTACAAAATGCGCTTCCCCAATCTGGCCAAAATACGCGAAGATGATTTAGGCGCTCCTAAATATAACGTGTTTCGAAACAACACCATTATTGAAGGTCAAATGGCAAATGTGCTAGTGAGTGCTCGCTCAGGTATAGAAATATTAAACAATAAAGAGGTAGGTGTTAGTATTTTTGAGAAAAGTATGCCGGATTATTTGCGAGTTACTCGCGAAGATTTTCGAACTAAAGAATATTGAATATCAATTTCAAGGTGATTTTCTCTCCTTCATTCAGAATTCAAGATGAAAAAAGTCGTTTTATTCCAATATCGGTTACTTCACTACCGAACCAAGCTATTTGAGTTATTGCGCAGTGCATGTGCATCAAGGGGGGTGCAGCTTGAACTGGTACATGGGCAAGCTTCTCGCCGAGAGTCGGTCAAAAAGGACGAGGGTTCGCTCCCTTGGGCACAGAAGGTAACCAACATCTTTTGGGAGGTTGGGTCGCGTGACTTGGTGTGGCAACCCTTCCCCTCAAAGCTCAAAGATGCCGATCTGGTCGTCGTGATGCAAGAAAACCGCATCTTGTCCAACTACCCGCTGCTTATTAGCCGCTTGTGGTCTGCGCGCAAAGTGGCTTACTGGGGACATGGCAAAAACTTTCAGAGTGATGCGCCCACCGGTCTGCGTGAGCAGTGGAAGAACTTTTTGCTGCGGCGTGTGGACTGGTGGTTTGCCTATACCGGCATGACGGTCGACATTCTGACCAAGGCGGGTTATCCCGCGGCCCAGATCACTTGCCTGGACAACGCCATTGATACAAGCAGTTTCAAGGCTGATTTGGCGTCGTGGTCAGCAGACGACGTGTTGGCGGCCAAAAGCCAGCTGGGTATAGACGCTGATGCGGCTGTGGGGGTGTTTTGCGGTTCGTTGTACCCAGACAAGAAGCTGGACTTGTTGGTGGCCTCGGCGGATGTGATTCGCCAGCACATGCCCAATTTTGCTTTGGTGGTCATTGGTGATGGCCCGTCCATGCCAGAGATGAAGGCCGCCGCCGCTACCCGGCCGTGGATGCATTTGCTGGGGGTGCGCAAGGGGCGCGAAAAGGCCTTGTATTTCCGCATGGGTGACGTGATGCTGAACCCCGGCTTGGTGGGTTTGCACATCGTGGATGCTTTTTGTGCGGGCATGGTGATGATGACCACGCGTACAGCACGGCATTCACCTGAGGTGGCTTACCTGCGTGATGGCGAAAACGGTGTGTACAGCGACGACACGCCGCAAGCCTATGGCCAGGCTGTGCTGGATGTGATTCAAAACACGGGCCGTTTGGCACGCATGAAAGCCAGCGCCTTGGCCGACAGCGAGCACTACACGCTGGAGAACATGGTGCAACGGTTTGCCGATGGCATTGAGGCAGCTGTCCATGGCTAGGTTAGGGCACAAGGTGTTGAGCGCCTTTATTGATGCGGTGGATTGGTCCACGGCGCTGTCTCGCATCGGCACCTGGGCGGCCCAGAACCAGAGCCGTTATGTCTGCATCTGCAACGCCCATTCGGTGGTCACGGCGGGGCAAGACCCGGCTTTTGGCACGGTGGTGGCGCAGGCGGACATGGCCACGCCAGACGGTGCGCCAGTGGCCTGGATGATGCGCAAGCTGGGTTTTCCGAACCAGCAGCGTATCAACGGGCCAGACCTGATGTGGAAATACTGCGCCCAGGCGGCGCAGCGCAACGAGTCAATCTACCTGTACGGCGGTGCTGAAGACACGCTCACCATTCTGCAAGCCAGGTTGGCACAGGCTTTTCCAACGCTGCGGGTGGCGGGGGCGTATTCGCCACCGTTCAGGCCATTGACGGTGGCCGAAGACGCAGCGGTGGTGGAGCGTATCAACGCATCGGGCGCGGGCACGGTGTGGGTCAGCCTGGGCTGCCCCAAGCAAGAGTTGTGGATGGCGGCGCACCGGGGGCGCATCAACGCGGTGATGGTGGGGGTGGGGGCGGCGTTTGACTACCACGCAGGCACCATCCAGCGTGCGCCGCTGTGGATGCAACACGCAGGTTTGGAGTGGCTGCACCGCCTGGTGTCTGAGCCTCGCCGTTTGTGGAAGCGTTATTTGGTGACCAACACGCTGTTTGTTGCAGGTGCGGTGCGCCAGCTGCTGACACGCCGCCGTGTTGTGTAGCCGCTGTTTTGCTATTGATAGAGCAGCTATAAGCCCTTTATGTATAAGGGCTAGAGGCACATTTTGTATTTAAAACTGTGTGTATATGTAGGGGGTTAAACAGATGAAGATCACCGTGATTGGCACTGGTTATGTGGGTTTGGTGTCGGGCGCATGCCTGGCCGACATTGGCAACGATGTGTTGTGCCTGGATCTGGACCCGGCCAAGATCCAGATTCTGGAGGAGGGCGGTATCCCCATTTTTGAGCCCGGCCTGCAAGACCTGGTGCGCCGCAATGTGGCCGCTGGCCGCCTGCACTTCACCACCGACGTGGTGCGCGCCGCGCACTTTGGCACCGTGCAGTTCATCGCGGTGGGCACACCGCCCGATGAAGATGGCTCGGCCGACATGAAATATGTGATTGCCGCCGCCCGCAACATTGGCAAACACATGACCGATTACAAGGTGGTGGTAGACAAGAGCACGGTGCCGGTGGGCACCGCAGACCGGGTGAAGGCGGCCATTGCCCAAGAGCTGGCCCAGCGCGGGGCAAACATTCCGTTCAGCGTGGTGAGCAACCCCGAGTTTTTGAAAGAGGGCGCGGCCATTGAAGATTTCATGCGGCCAGACCGCATTGTGGTGGGCTGTGATGACGAGCAGGCCGCCCACAACATGCGTGCTTTGTACGCACCCCTGCAGCGCAACCACGACCGCATGATCGTGATGGACATCCGCAGTGCCGAGCTGACCAAATACGCCGCCAACGCCATGCTGGCCACCCGCATCAGTTTCATGAACGAGCTGGCCAACCTGGCCGAGAAGCTGGGTGCCGACATTGAACATGTGCGTCGGGGCATTGGCTCAGACCCGCGCATTGGCTACGACTTTTTGTACGCCGGGGCGGGTTACGGTGGCTCGTGTTTTCCGAAAGACGTGCAGGCCTTGGTCAAGACCGCGCAAGACGACGCGGGCATGTGCCTGAAGGTGTTGACCGCCGTCGAAGCCGCCAACGACGCACAAAAGCGTGTGCTGGGCCAGAAGGTGCTGGCACGTTTTGGGGCCGATTTGTCCGGCAAACACTTTGCGCTGTGGGGTCTGGCCTTCAAGGCCAACACCGACGACATGCGTAAAGCCACCAGCCGCGAGGTGATAGCCGACCTGCTGGCCGCAGGCGCCACCGTCACCGCCTACGACCCGGTGGCCATGGCCGAGGCCAAACACTGTTTCCCCAATGAGCCGCGCCTGACTTATGCCGACAGCCAGAGCGCTGCGCTGGACGGTGCCGACGCGTTGATCATCGTCACCGAGTGGCGCGAGTTCCGCAGCCCAGACTTTGACACCATCAAAGCCAAGCTCAAAACCCCGGTGATCTTCGACGGCCGCAACCTGTACGACCCGGCCCAGGTGCGGGGTATGGGCTTTGAGTATTTGGCCATTGGGCGATAGGGCACGGGGCAGATGCCTGGCAGGCCTGCCCGTTGCTGGAGTGCACCGCAGTTGTTGTGCGGTATTGCTATTTGGATGATAGCTGCAGGCCCTTTATAAATAAGGGCTATCTGCCAATTTGAACCGCTTTCCTACGTTGGCATGGTTTGCCGTGGGCCAGCGCCGGGCCTTAGTCCAAACGAACTAATTTGAGGGGCTGGGGCGGGCTCTAAAATCAAGGGACACCAATCACCACATTTTTCTGTGGGCCTGAGCGGGTGGTTCAAAAACAAGAAGCGCGTCGCCATACTGTGAAAAATAGATTTCGTTGGGTCATTGCCGCCTTGCTGTTGATGGGCTTTGTCTGGGCTTCTGCCGCGACCTTGAGCTACGGCTTCAACTTGGGTTCGGATTCGGCGGGTGGTTCTGGCGGCGGTTTCCAGATGCCAGCCAGCCCGGCTGCGGCGGTGCGCGCTATCAGGAACGCGCTTCTGGATGGGTATGACAACAAGGTGACCAGCTCCAATCAGAGTCTGTTGTTGTCCAGTCCGTCTTACACGCCGATCAAGGTGGCGATTGACACCAATCCCATGGTTGGCAGAGACATCAGTTTTAACGACTGGGCAGAAACGACTGAGCCCTCGCTGATTTCAGCCGCTGCCCAGCCGACTTACGCGCTGTTGCCGACCCAGTTTGTGGCAATAGGTGGCAGTGCGCCCCCTGGCAACAGTTTGGGCATCAGCGACCCGACAGTGGTGATTGATCCAACCATCCCTACACCCGTGCCTGAGCCTGAAACCTGGGCCATGCTGCTGGCAGGTTTGCTGGTGATGGTGTTTGTGAGCCGCCGCCGCGCACCCCGTTGAGCATGCGTTTGCTTGACTTCACCCCAAACTGCCGGTTTATGGTGTCTGCGTTAGTCCGAACGAACTAACGGACCAGTCTAGGGGCCAACCTAGAATTTGTTCAACAGCTCATAAACCGTATTCCATTGTTTCAACAGGCACTTGCCACCAAGATCATGATGACTTCTCTCTTCAAAAAAATAACAGTTGCTCTGGCACTGGTCGGCGCGTTGGGCGCGGCAAGTGCTTCCGTTGTGCCGGTGAATCTGGGCAAGCTGAACGACTCGTTGACTTACAGCGCAGACATCAGCGGCCCGTTTGAAGAGGTACTGAGCTTTCAGGCCGACAAGTTGCTGGGTGCTGATGCCAGACTCGTGATATTTGACTTCGCGGGGGGTATCGGGGGCTCTTACAGCTTTGGGTTTGGCAGCAGTCTGGATTCTGCGACCTGGCTGGACGCTTTGGGCGGTGAGTTGGTTGCAGTGGATGAGGTCGTATCCGCCTATTCGCTGGCGCTACCTACTTTGTCTGCCGGTGAGACCTATTGGTTCAGGCTTGTTGGCGAGGCGTCTGACGCGTCTTACACGTTCAAGGTGGCGCCTTACAGCATTCCAGAACCCGGTTCCATGGCTTTGGTGTTGTTGGCCGCTGGTGGTATGGCCTTTGTTGCGCGTCGGTGGTCTAACCTGACTGACAAAAAGGGAGCATGAATATGAAGAAAACACTACGTCAGGTGTTGGCCGCTGGTTTGTTGGTGTCGGCTGGATGGGCCTCTGCAGCAGCGCCTTCGCCCGTGTCGAGCACCTTCGATTTTTCTACCGCCTCGGGCACATCTTTTCTTAATTCGTTTTTGGTCACGCCAACGCTTGACAACACCTTGTTTGTGTCAGTGTATGGGGGTGATACCCAGTTCAGCAGCCTGAGTTTTCAGATTGCAGGCGGTCAGACGGTGTCGGCAACAAACTTGGACGGCAACCTGATTGCCAGCTTCAACGACAAGGCCAATAGCGCTTTGGGCAATGCCTACACGCTGTTGGCAGGTCAGTCTTATGTATTGACGGTGACAGGTGTCACCAAGGCATTGACCAGTGGTGTGAATGGCAGCCTCAGTATCAAGGTCAGAAGCGGCAGCGTGAGCTTCATGCCTGCTGTGACACCCGTGCCCGAGCCCGAATCCTGGGCCATGTTGTTGGCTGGTTTGGGTTTTGTGGGGTTTGTTGCCCGTCGCCGGGCCCGCAAGGTCTGATTCACTTCACCTGTTTTCCACTCCCGAACAAACCCTGCTGATGCAGGGTTTTTTTTGATATGAATTCAAACAATTTTGCAGACAGAGTCGCCCGCTCTGGCGTAGCTTTTGGCACCAGTGGTGCCCGTGGCCTGGTGGCCGACATGACCGACGAGCTGTGTTATGCCTATGCCAGCGCTTTTCTGCAAACGGTGGCGCGTGGTGCCAGCACGCTGGTGCTGGGCCACGATTTGCGGCCAAGCAGCCCGCGCATGGCGGCGGCGTGTGCGGCGGCTGCGGCGGCACATGGCGCCCGGGTGATCTACGCCGGGGCTTTGCCCACACCGGCGCTGGCGTATTACGCGGCGCAGTTGCGGGTGCCTGCGCTGGTCATCACCGGCAGCCATATTCCGTTTGACCGCAACGGCATCAAGTTTTACCGGGCTGACGGCGAGATCAGCAAGGCCGACGAACAAGCCATGCTGGCGGCCACGGTCGAGCTGCCAACCAGCTTGGGCCTGGCTGCGTTGCCCGAGCCGGATGCGCAGGTGGCCCAGGCCTATGTGCAGCGTTACACCCAGTTTTTTGGCAGTCAGGCGCTGGCCGGGATGCGGGTGGCGGTGTATGAACACTCCAGCGTGGGGCGAGACATCATTGGCCAGATCTTGCAGGCACTGGGCGCGCAGGTGCTGCCGCTGGGCCGCACCGATGTGTTTGTGCCGATTGACACCGAGGCGGTGCGCCCCGAGGACATTGCCCAGGCAAGGGCGTGGGCGGCCGAGCATCGCTTTGACGCGATTTTGTCGACCGACGGTGACGCCGACCGCCCGCTGCTGGGCGATGAGCGTGGCCAGTGGCTGCGTGGTGATGTGGTGGGTATCTTGTGTGCGCAGTTTTTGCGGGCGCAGGTGGTGGTGACGCCGGTGAGCAGCAATACCGCGCTGGAGAAGAGTGGTGCTTTTGCCCAGGTGCTGCGCACACGTATTGGTTCGCCCTATGTGATTGCGGGCATGGACACGGCGCTGGCCGCGCAGGCGCAAAACGCTGCATTACAAGCGGGGCCGGTGGTGGGGTTTGAGGCCAATGGCGGCTTTTTGCTGGCCAGCGATGTGATGCAACACGGGCGCCAGCTGGCCGCCTTGCCTACGCGTGACGCGGTGCTGCCGATGTTGGCTTTGCTGAGCCTGGCGCGCCAACGCGGCTGCCAGTTGTCTGATTTGTCCGTCGATTTGCCCAAGCGTTTTACCGCCAGCGACCGCCTGCAGGCTTTTGCCACCGACAAGAGCCGCACGCTGATTCAGAACCTGCTGGCTGATGTGGTGCAGATGGCCGCCACGCTGGCCCCCGGCGCTGGTGCGGTGGCTGAGGTGGACCAGACCGATGGCTTGCGTGTGACTTTTGCCAACCAGGACATCGTGCACCTGCGCCCCAGCGGCAACGCCCCCGAGCTGCGCTGTTATGCTGAGTCCGCCACCGAAGCTGCCGCCAAGGCGCTGTGTGATGACTGCCTGGCGCGCATCGGGCAACTGTAGGAGAACTGGCCAGCCATAGTCCGAACGGACTAATCCGGCGTCACGGTTTCGTCATACCCGCTGTTGAGACTTATACCTGTGTTTTTAACTAGGTACAAGCCATGAAATTTGTCAGGAAATCTGTTGTGGTTGCCGCGGCTGTTGTGCTGTCGGCAGGGGTCAGTTTGGCGCAGGCGGCCAGTTCGCTCAACTTGGGCAGTTACAAGGTGACGGGCACCTATGCGCTGGACATCGAGCCCAGCGGCAGCGTTTCTGGCCTGGAGGCCTCGGCGGTGACGTATGCGCGTGACCGTGGCACGCTGTTTTATGTGGGTGACGAGGGCACGGGGGTGGTCGAGGTCTCGCTCACCGGCCAGACGCTGGGCAGCATGGCCTTTAACTGGACCGGCACCGACAGCAAAAATCACGACACCGAGGGTTTGACGTATCTGGGCAACGGCCAGTTGGTGGTGACCGAAGAGCGTTTGTTTGACGCCTACAGCTTTGCATACTCGGCGGGTGGCACGGCCAACCTGGCGGCCAACTCGGTGTCGATCAGCAATGCCAAGGTGGGCAACAGCGGCTTGGAGGGCATCAGCTACGACGCGCGTAATGGCGGCTTTGTGGCCGTTCAAGAGGGTAACAGTGACGTGACCAAACCCCAACCGCAGGACGTTCTGGCTGGCAAGCTGACTTTTTCAGCGGGCACAGTGGGTACAACGGGCACATCGACGATGGCCAATCTGTTCAACCCGGCGTCTCTGGGTGTGAGCAGTTTGTCAGACGTGCAGACGTTGTCGTCGGTGGACTCGTTTGCTGGCACTGCGGCGGCAGACCATCTGCTGGTGCTGAGCCTGGGCTCGCGCACCTTGCTGGAGGTGAACCGTGCAGGCCAGGTCATCAGCAGCCTGGACCTGAGCGGTGTGCTGGCCAACAACGGCATTGAAGGTGTGACGGTGGACGAGAAGGGCACGATTTACCTGGTGGCCGAGCAGTGGCAAAAAAATGTTCCCGCTGGCATGACCAATCCCCAGTCACAACTGATTGTGTTGACCGCCCCGGTACCCGAGCCCGAAACCTTTGCCATGCTGCTGGCTGGCCTGGGTGTGCTGGGCGCTGTGGCACGACGCCGCAAGCAGAAACGGGGCTGATCCAGTCGCGCTTTGACAAGCCTGCACAAGGGAGCCTCGGCTCCCTTTTTGTTATGAACAGGTGACTGTTTGAGTCTGGCTGCTGGTGGCACCGAATTTGCTGATGAATAAGTAGCGATTGATGTAGGCAGTAAGCGGGCCAGAGGCATCCTTGGCTTATATTGGACAGCACGTTTCAAAGGGAGTTGAGCATGGCAAAAGGCATGATTTTGGCGGCGGGGCAGGGCACACGGGTGCGGCCTTTGACCACGGATTTACCCAAACCCATGGTGCCGATTCTGGGCAAGCCGCTGATGGAGTACCAGATTGAGCATCTGGCGCGCCACGGCATCAAACAGATCATGGTGAATGTGGCCTACAACCACCAGAAGATTGAGCGCTATTTTGGCGACGGCCACCGCTGGGGGGTGGAGCTGGGCTACTCCTACGAAGGGGTGCTGGAGCATGGTGAGGTGGTGCCGCGCCCGCTGGGTTCGGCCGGGGGCATGCGGCGCATTCAGGACTTCAGCGGCTTTTTCGACGAGACCACGCTGGTGCTGTGTGGTGATGCGCTGATTGACCTGGACATTGGCTCGGCCCTGCATGAGCACAAAACCAAGGGGGCGATGGCCAGCCTGGTGGCGCTGGAGGTGCCCTTGGCCGAGGTCGAGTCTTACGGCATTGTGGTGGCAGAGCCGGGCGGCAAGATTGTGTCGTTTCAGGAAAAGCCCAAGCCCGCTGAGGCCAAGTCCAAGCTGGCCAGCACCGGGATTTACATCTTTGAGCCGTCGGTGCTGGAGCTGGTGCCGCCAGACCAGGCCTATGACATTGGCTCGCAGCTGTTTCCCCAGCTGGTGGCCGACAAGCTGCCGTTTTTTGCGCAGAAGCGCTTTTTTAACTGGATCGACATTGGCCGGGTAAGTGACTACTGGCTGGTGCTGCAGCGGGTGCTGCGCGGCGCCATTGCCGGGGTGGAGATGCCGGGGGTCGAGGTGAGGCCAGGTGTGTGGGTGGGGCTGAACACATCCATCCCGTGGGACCAGGTGACGATCCAGGGGCCGGTGTACATTGGCTCGGGGGTGCGTATTGAGCCGGGTGCCAGCATTGTGGGCCCGGCCTGGATTGGCCACGGCAGCCACCTGCGCACCGGTGCCAAGGTGGTGCGCAGTGTCTTGTTTGGCTACACACGTATTGCCGCCGACATGCGCTTTTACGAAATGATTGTGTCACCCGACTACTGCGTAGACCGCCATGGCGACACCCTGTACCGCGGCGACGAAACCGCCCAACTGCGCTGGGGCGACGCCCGGGCCTGAGGGGCCGGGCGGCCTTGGCGTTGAATTATTTGTTGGTCTGGATCATCTTCATGGCCGAGGCCACCAGCGCAGACACTTCGCTCATGTTGCTGGGGATGATCAGGGTGGTGGTGGCGTCGGTGGCGACTTTGCCGTAGGCGTCGACCGCTTTTTCGGCCACTTTGAGCTGCACCGCCTGTTCACCACCGGGCAGGCGGATGGCCGCGGCCACGCGTTCAATGGCCTGGGCATTGGCTTCTGCCACGGCCAGAATGGCGGCGGCCTCACCTTGAGCGTTGTTGATGGCGGCCTGTTTTTCACCTTCGGAGCGCGCAATGAAGGCCTCACGCTCACCGGTGGCGATGTTGATCTGCTCTTGGCGGCGGCCTTCTGAGGCGGCGATCAGTGCGCGTTTTTCGCGCTCGGCGGTGATTTGTTGCTGCATGGCATGCAGGATTTCCTTGGGCGGGGTCAGGTCCTTGATCTCGTAACGCAGCACTTTCACGCCCCAATTGAGGGCGGCTTCGTCAATGGCCTGCACCACCTGGGCGTTGATGATGTCGCGCTCCTCAAAGGTTTTGTCGAGTTCGAGCTTGCCAATCACCGAGCGCAGGGTGGTTTGGGCCAGTTGCGATATGGCGGTGATGTAGTTGCTGGAGCCATAACTGGCGCGCATCGCGTCGGTCACCTGAAAGTACAGGATGCCATCGACCTGCAGCTGGGTGTTGTCGCGGGTGATACAGACCTGGCTGGGGATATCGAGCGGGATTTCTTTGAGCACGTGTTTGTAGGCCACCTTGTCGATGAAGGGCATCAGAAAGTTGAGCCCCGGTGTCAGTGTGCCGTTGTATTTGCCCAGGCGTTCCACCACCCAGGCATGCTGCTGCGGCACTACTTTGATGGATTGCCAGACAAAGATGGCGGCGATGACAAACAAGATAACAGCGATTTCCATATCAGGCTCCAGAGGTAGATGTTCGGGTTGTTTTGAGGATCAGTCGGCTGCCCACCACCTCAACAATGGTGTAGCGGCCTGGGGTGGTGGCCTCACCCGGCGCAAGGGTGGCGTCCCAGCGGGCGCCACGGTAGATCACGCTGCAGCTGCCGTCGGCGTGGAAGCTGTCCACCTGCACCGTTTCGCCGATGTCGAGGTTGACATCGTGGTTGGCGTTGGCTGGGGCAGCGGCGGGTTGTGACTTCTTGAGCAGCCGCCAGATCAGCACCGAGCCACCACCGGCCAGCGCGGCGGTCACCCATTGCCCGGTGAGGGCCAGGCCCAGGTGGGCAGACACAGCCGCAGCCGCCAGACCCAGCGCCATCATCAGTAAATAAAACGTGCCCGTGACCAGCTCCAAGGCGACAAGTGCGCCTGCAGCCAGCCACCAAAGCGTCGAATCAGCCATCTGGGTTTCCTGTAGTGTTGTGACCACGCCATTTTCAGTTGAAAGCGTGGGTGGGTCATCAAATCCTGGGTTTTAGTCCTTACACTTCGCGCCAATTTGTTCAATTACGCCAGTCGCTGGAGCCCGCTATGAAGTTTCGCTTTCCCATCGTCATCATCGACGAAGACTACCGCTCAGAAAACACCTCCGGACTGGGTATCCGCGCCTTGGCCCAGGCCATCGAGTCCGAAGGGTTTGAGGTGCTGGGTGTCACCAGTTATGGTGACCTGAGCCAGTTTGCCCAGCAACAAAGCCGCGCCAGCACTTTCATCCTGTCGATCGATGACGAAGAGTTCACTCCCGGCCCGGATCTGGACCCGGCGGTGCTCAACCTGCGCCACTTCATCGAGGAAGTGCGCCGCAAGAACCTGGATGTGCCGATCTACATCTATGGCGAAACCAAGACCAGCCGCCACCTGCCCAACGACATCCTGCGTGAGCTGCATGGTTTCATCCACATGTTTGAGGACACGCCCGAGTTTGTCGCGCGCCACATCATCCGTGAGGCCAAGAGTTATCTTGAAGGGGTGCAGCCGCCGTTTTTCAAGGCCCTGCTCGATTACGCTGAAGATGGTTCCTACTCCTGGCACTGCCCGGGGCATTCGGGTGGCGTGGCCTTCCTGAAAAGCCCGGTGGGCCAGATGTACCACCAGTTTTATGGTGAAAACATGTTGCGCGCCGACGTTTGCAACGCGGTGGAAGAGCTGGGTCAGCTGCTGGATCACGATGGCGCCATTGGCAAGAGTGAACGTAATGCCGCGCGCATCTTCAACGCCGACCACTGCTTTTTTGTCACCAATGGCACCAGCACCAGCAACAAGATGGTCTGGCACCACACGGTGGCGCCCAATGATGTGGTGGTGGTGGACCGCAACTGCCACAAGTCGATCCTGCACGCGATCATCATGACCGGTGCCATTCCGGTGTTTTTGAAGCCCACGCGCAACCACTTTGGCATCATCGGCCCGATCCCCAAGAGTGAGTTTGAGCCGGCCACCATCAAGGCCAAGATCAAGGCCAACCCGCTGGTCAAGGAGCACCTGCCCGAGGTGGATGTGGACCAGATCAAGCCGCGTGTGCTGACGCTGACCCAGTCCACCTACGACGGTGTGCTCTACAACACCCAGACCGTCAAGGGCATGCTCGATGGTTATGTGGAAAACATCCACTTTGATGAGGCCTGGTTACCCCACGCGGCGTTCCACCCGTTTTATGGCTCTTACCACGCCATGGGCAAACACCGGCCCCGGCCCAAACACGCCATGGTGTACGCCACGCAGTCGATCCACAAGCTGCTGGCAGGTATCAGCCAGGCCAGCCATGTGCTGGTGCAGGATTCGCAAACGGTCAAGCTGGACAAACACCTGTTCAACGAGGCCTACCTGATGCACACCAGTACCAGCCCGCAGTACAGCATCATCGCCAGCTGCGACGTGGCCGCCGCCATGATGGAACCACCCGGTGGCACTGCGCTGGTGGAGGAAAGCATTGCCGAGGCGCTGGACTTCCGCCGCGCCATGCGCAAGATCGATGAAGAGTACGGTGACGACTGGTGGTTCAAGGTCTGGGGTCCGGACAAGCTGACCGAAGAAGGCATTGGCCGCGCTGACGACTGGATCATCAAAGGCGAATCTCGCACCAACAAGAACGGTGTCCACTGGCACGGCTTTGGCAAGATGGCGGCCGGTTTCAACATGCTCGACCCGATCAAGTCGACCATCGTCACCCCGGGCATGGACCTGAACGGCAAATTTGCCAAAACCGGCATCCCGGCCAGCATCGTCACCAAATTCCTGGCTGAGCACGGTGTGGTGGTGGAAAAAACCGGGCTCTACAGCTTCTTCATCATGTTCACCATCGGCATCACCAAGGGCCGCTGGAACAGCATGCTGACCGCGCTGCAGCAGTTCAAGGACGACTACGCCAAGAACCAGCCAATGTGGCGCATCCTGCCCGAGTTTTGCCAGAAACACCCCAAGTACGAAAACATGGGTCTGGCCGACCTGTGCCAGCACATCCACCAGCTGTATGCCAAGTACGACATCGCCCGCCTGACCACCGACATGTATTTGAGCGACCTGACGCCAGCCATGAAACCGAGCGACGCCTACGCCCACATTGCGCTGCGCAAGACCGAGCGGGTTGAGATTGACCACTTGGAAGGCCGCATCACCGTGGGCCTGGTGACACCGTACCCACCGGGCATCCCGCTGCTGATCCCGGGCGAGGTGTTCAACAAGAAGATCGTGGACTACCTGAAGTTCTCACGTGAGTTCAACGCGCAGTGCCCAGGTTTTGAGACCGACATCCACGGCTTGGTGGAAGACGTTGGGGCGGATGGCCAAGTGCGCTATTTTGCGGACTGTGTGAAGTCCTGAGCTGCGGCCGAGAGAATCTGAAATTGATAGCTGCTAGCCCTTATGACATAAGGGCTAGCGCCTGATTTGGCTTTAAGCCCCGGGGGTCTCGACCACGGCCACGGCGGTCTGGCTGACGCCGCAGTCCACGTACGAGATCTGTCCGGTCATGCCTGAGGACAAGTCGCTGAGCAGGAAGGCGGCGACGTTGCCAACTTCGTCAATCGTCACATTGCGCTTGAGTGGCGAGGCCGAGGCAGAAATACCCAGCAGCTTGCCAAAGTCCTTGATGCCGCTGGCGGCCAGCGTCTTGATGGCGCCTGCGCTCAAGCCGTTGACACGGATGCCTTTGGCACCCACCGCATCGGCCAGGTAACGCACCGAGGATTCGAGCGAGGCTTTGGCCAGACCCATGGTGTTGTAGCTGGGCACCACACGCACACCACCCAGGTAGGTCAGGGTCAGCAAAGACGAGGTGTCGTTCAGGTAGGGCAGGGCCGCCTTGGCCATGGCCGGGAAGCTGTAGGCGCTGATGTCGTGGGCGATGCGGAAATTCTCACGCGTCAGGCCATCGAGAAAGTTGCCTGCGATGGCTTCGCGCGGGGCGTAACCAATGCTGTGGACAAAACCGTCGAACTTGGGCCAGTGGACGGCCAGGTCGGTGAACAGCTTCTCGATTTGGGCATCGTCAGCCACATCGCAATCAAAAATCAGTTTGGAGTCAAAGTCTGCCGCAAACTCGGTGATGCGGTCTTTGAAACGTTCACCCACGTAGCTGAACGCCAGCTCGGCGCCTTGTGCGTGGCAGGCCTTGGCGATGCCATAGGCGATGGAGCGGTTGGACAACACACCGGTGATCAACAATTTTTTGCCTGTCAGGAATCCCATTTCGACCTCTTCAATTTTTCTTGCTGCTGGAAAACACTGCAAACCGCACCCTTGAATGGGCCGACGAAACTGCAGTGACAGATGATGCAGAATTGTCGCATGCGTTGCCTTCTGTTTTTTGTGTGCCTGACTTGGATCAACCCGCTCTGGGCCGCGCATGGATACGCCCTGTGGGGCGATTTGAAATATCCGGCGGGTTTTACCCACTTCGACTATGTCAACCCGGACGCGCCCAAAGGCGGAGAGCTGCGGCTGGTCAGCAATTTGCGCGTCTCCACCTTTGACAAGTACAACCCGTTCACCATCAAGGGCAATGCCCCGGCCTATCTGTCAGACCTGATGTTTGACAGCCTGCTGGCCGGTTCTTCCGACGAAACCGGCTCGGGTTATGGACTCCTGGCCCAGGACGTGTCGGTAGCAGCCGACGGCTTGAGTGCCACTTTCAAGCTGCGACCGCAGGCACGTTTTCACAATGGTGACCCGGTGCTGGCACGCGATGTGGCCTTCAGTTTTGAGGCGCTGATGGGGCCCTACACCTCGCCCGCGTACAAAACGGTGCTGAGCGATGTGGCGGGTCTCGATGTGTTGGACGAGTCCACCGTGCGTTACCGCTTCAAAAAACCCAACCGCGAATTGCCGCTGACGGTGGGCAGCCTGCCGGTGTTCAGCCACGCCTGGGGCATGGCGGGCGGCAAGGCCAAACGCTTTGACGAGATCGTGACCGACACACCCATTGGCAGCGGCCCCTACAAAATCGGCCCGGTGCGTTTTGGCAAAGACATCACCTATGTGCGTGACCCCAACTACTGGGCCAAAGACCTCAATGTGCGCCGCGGCACCGCCAACTTTGACCGCATCACCGTCAAAATTTACAAGGACAGCACGGCGCGGCTGGAGGCGCTCAAGGCGGGCGAGTTTGATTTGATGCGTTTTTTCTCGGCGGGAGACTGGGCGCGCCGTCTTTACGGCAAACGTTTTGATACCGGTGAACTGGTCAAGAAGGAATACCCGCATCACTTGCCCACCGGCTTTCAGAGTTATGTGCTCAACACCCGGCGCGATCTGTTCAAGGATGTGCGGGTGCGCCAGGCGCTGGGGCTGGCGATGGACTTTGAATGGATGAGCCGACAGCTGTTTTACGGCGCTTACCAGCGGGTCAACGGCCTGTTTGGCAACACCGACTGCGCCGCCAGTGGCCTGCCCAGCCCCGAGGAGCTGGCTTTGTTGACGCCCTGGCGCCAGCAGGTACCCGAAGCGGTGTTTGGCCCGATGGCTCAGCCACCGAACACCGACCCGCCATCTTCGCTGCGTGCCAACCTGCGCCAGGCGCAAGCTTTGTTGAAGGCGGCGGGCTGGGAATACCGCGACGGTGCTTTGCGCAACGCCCAGGGCCGGGCCTTTGAGATGGAGTTTCTGGACAGCAACGAAGGCAGTGTGCGGGTGGTGTCACCCTGGGCGCGTAACCTCGAAAAACTTGGCATCACACTCAAATTCCGGTCAGTGGACTTTGCGCTGTACCAGCAGCGGCTGCAGAAGTTCGAGTTCGACATGAGCTCCATCGCTTATGCCGGCACCAACAACCCTGGGCAGGAGTTTGCTGACATGTTTGGCTCCAAGGCGGCGGACCAGGAAGACTCTGGCAACATGACGGGCATGAAAAGCCCCGCCGTGGACGCCCTGATCAGCCAGATGACCGCCGCCAAGACCAAGGCGCAGCTGTTGCCCGCCTGCCGTGCGCTGGAGCGGGTGATCACCCACAGCCATGTCTTGATCCCGCAGTGGTCGGCCAACACCCACCGCATGGTGTTCAACAGCTGGCGGCTGGCTCAGCCTGCCACGATGCCGCCTTATGCCCAAGGCGAGGGCTGGGCGATTGACACTTGGTGGAAGAAACAATGAACACCCCCCGGCTTGCCCACTGTGTGTGGCCGCTTTCCCCCTTGCAGGGGGCAACACCAGTGGCCCGGCTAAGCCGGTTCCACGGTGTTTCTCGCTTTGACGTAGTAGCTTGCTTATGCCAACTTAGGGCACGGTACTGATATGTGGCTCTACATCCTCAAACGCCTGCTGTTGATGGTTCCCACGCTGTTGGGGGTGCTGTTGATCACTTTTGTGGTGATCCAGTTTGTGCCCGGTGGACCGGTGGAGCAGTACCTGGCCGAGGCCAAAGCTGGCGTGGGCAAAGGTGCTGTGGCCGAAGGCGGCGGCCTGAGTTACCGTGGCGCGCAGGGGGTGGATCCCAAACGTGTTGAGCAGATCAAGGCGTTGTACGGCTTTGACAAACCTGCACACGAGCGCTTCGTTCAGATGCTGGGCCAATTTGCCCGTTTTGATCTGGGGCGCAGCTTTTTTCAGAACAAAAGTGTGGCCGACCTGATTTGGGAGAAGTTGCCGGTGTCGATCAGCTTGGGGTTGTGGACGTTTTTCATCAGTTACCTGATTGCGGTGCCGCTGGGTGTGGCCAAGGCGGTGCGTGCAGGGTCCAAGTTTGACCTGGTCACCACGCTGCTGGTGCTGGTGGGCTACGCGATACCCGGCTTTGTGCTGGGTGTGGCGCTGCTGGTGATTTTTGGTGGCCAGTTGCAATGGTTCCCCCTGCGTGGCCTGACCAGCAGCAATTGGGATGAACTGAGCTGGGGCGCCCGGGTGGTGGACTACCTGTGGCACATCGCGCTGCCGGTCACCGCGATGGTGCTGGGCAGTTTTGCGGTGACCACCATGCTGACCAAAAACGCCTTTCTGGAAGAAATCCGCAAGCAGTACGTGATCACCGCCCGCGCCAAAGGCCTGAGCGAGCGCCAGGTGTTGTGGAAACACGTGTTCCGCAACGCGCTGATCCCGATCGTGACCGGTTTTCCGGCGGCCTTCATCGGCGCGTTTTTTACTGGCTCGCTGTTGATCGAAACCCTGTTCTCGCTGGATGGCCTGGGCCTGCTGAGTTACGAGAGTGTCATCCGGCGTGATTACCCGGTGGTGCTGGGCACGCTGTATTTCTTCACGCTGATTGGTCTGGTGACCAAGCTGATTTCAGACCTCTCTTATGTTTGGGTGGACCCACGTGTCAAGTTTGACTGATCCCGTGCCCAGATCCCCCAGTCCCGGCAGACGCGCTTGGCAACGTTTCAAGCGCAATCGACTGGGCTTCTGGAGTCTGATCCTTTTTTGTGCGCTGGTGCTGCTGAGCCTGATGGCCGAAGTGATCAGCAACGACCGGCCGCTGCTGGTGCGCTACCAGGGTGAGTTGTATGTGCCGGTGCTCAAGGACTACTCCGAGAAGACTTTTGGGGGTGACTTTGAGGCCAGCACCGACTATCTGGACCCGTTCATCCGCGAGCGCCTGAGTTCCAACGGCAACTGGGCGCTGTTTGCCCTCAACCCGTATGGCCCCAAAACGCTGAATTACTTTGCCAAAGCGCCCAACCCGTCCGGGCCAACGCGCGAAAACTGGCTGGGCACCGACGACCGGGGCCGTGATTTGCTGGCGCAGCTGATCTACGGTTTTCGGGTCAGTGTGTTATTTGCACTGGCCCTCACGGCGATTGGCACCGTGCTGGGCATCATTACCGGGGCGATTCAGGGGTTTTTTGGTGGCAAGACCGACCTGGCTTTTCAGCGTTTTATCGAGATCTGGGGCTCCATGCCCGAGCTGTACCTGCTGATCATCTTCAGCGCGGTGTTTGCGCCCAGCCTGGCGCTGCTGCTGGTGCTGCTGAGTCTGTTTGGCTGGATGGGCCTCTCCGACTATGTGCGCGCCGAGTTTTTGCGCAACCGCCAGCTTGACTACGTGCGTGCCGCGCGTTCGCTGGGGGTGAGCAACTGGCACATCATCACCCGGCACCTGCTGCCCAACAGCATGACACCGGTGGTGACGTTTTTGCCGTTTCGCATGAGCGGCGCGATCCTGGCGCTGACCTCGCTCGACTTCCTGGGCCTGGGTGTGCCGCCGGGCACACCGTCGTTGGGTGAACTGCTGTCACAGGGCAAGAACAACATCGACGCTTGGTGGATTTCGCTGTTCACCTTTGTCGTGCTGGTGGTCACGCTGCTGCTGCTGACTTTCATGGGCGACGCACTGCGTGACGCGCTGGACCCGCGCAAGGCAGACGTATGAGCAGCAACACCACACCCTTGCTCAGCGTGCACGACCTGTCGGTGTCGTTTGGCAGCCACACGGTGGTGCACAACATCAGTTTTCACATCAACGCTGGTGAAAAGCTGGCTTTGGTGGGTGAGTCCGGCTCGGGCAAGACGGTGTCGGCGCTGAGCCTGCTGCGACTGGTGGCCAATGCCAAAATCACCGGCCGGGCCTTGTTCAATGCGGGTGATCTGCTCTCATTACCAGAGCGCGAGTTGCGGATCATCCGAGGCCAGGACATCGCCATGATTTTTCAGGAGCCGATGACGGCGCTGAACCCGCTGATGAGTGTGGGCGACCAGATTGCCGAGGTCATTGCCCTCAAACAGGGGCTAGCCCAGGTGAAATGTGCGCAGCTAGCTATTGATTTGTTAGCAGAAACCGGCATCGAGGAGCCGCAGCGGCGTTACCTGGCCTACCCACACCAGCTCAGCGGCGGGCAGCGTCAGCGCGCCATGATTGCGATGGCGCTGGCCTGTCAGCCGAAATTGCTGTTGGCCGATGAGCCCACCACCGCGCTCGATGTGAGTCTGCGCGGCCAGATTCTGGACCTGCTGGACCGCCTGCAACGTGAGCGTGGCATGGCGGTGCTGATGATCACGCATGACCTGAACCTGGTGCGTCGGTTTGCCGACCGCGTGGTGGTGATGGAGCAGGGGCACATCGTGGAGCAGGGCGGCACAGCAGCCTTGTTTGCGCAGCCGCAACACCCTTATACGCAACGCCTGATGGCGAGCCGCCCAGAGCGTGACCCGCTGGCCAGCAACTCGGTGCCCAGCGACGCAGCCCCCGTCATGGTGGCCCAGGGCCTGCGTGTGACTTACCCGACACACTTGCCGGGCCTGAGAGGCTGGTTCAAGCGCGGCGAGTTTGTGGCGGTGCAGGGGGCCGATTTCAGCTTGTTGCCTGGCCAGACACTGGGGGTGATGGGGGAGTCGGGATCGGGCAAGTCCACGCTGGCCTTGGCGGTGCTGGGTTTGCTGCCCAGCCAGGGCCAGTTGCGTGTGGCGGGTGGCCGTTGGGGCACCACTGGCGCGGGTGACAAAGCCTTGCGTCGGCAGATTCAGGTGGTGTTTCAGGACCCGTTTTCGTCCCTGTCTCCCCGTATGACGGTGGAAGACATCGTGGGTGAAGGTTTGGGTGTGTTTGAACCCCTGATGTCGCCAGAGCAACGCCGTGCACGTGTTGTGCAGGCGCTACACGATGTGGGGCTGGATCGGGACACCACGGGCTCGCTCAGCACCTTGCTGGGGCGTTACCCGCATGAGTTCTCGGGTGGCCAACGTCAGCGCCTGGCGATTGCACGTGCGCTGATCATCCAGCCGCAGGTTCTGGTGCTGGATGAGCCCACCAGTGCCCTCGATGTGACAGTGCAAAAGCAGGTGCTGCAATTGCTGCAGCGACTGCAACGCGAGCGCGGTTTGAGCTACCTGCTGATCACCCACGATGTCGCGGTGATCCGCGCCATGGCGCACACGGTGTTGGTCATGAAAACAGGGCAGGTGCTGGAATCGGGGCCGGTGGAGACCGTGCTGAGCCAGCCAAACCACGCCTACACCCGGATTTTGGTGCGTGCAGCGGATTAAAGCGTTAAAAATCAAAGCTTTTCAGACATTTTTCAGGTACAATCCGTCGCTTCACGACCAAACGGGCGAGTCACTTCCGCCCGTTTTTTTTGGTCGATTGTTTTTGGGTGCATTGCGGCTTTATCTGGGGTTTTGGTGGCGCTAAAAGAAATCGTTGAACAAACTGTCATTGGCTTGGGTTATGACCTGGTGGAGATTGACCGCTCTGCCGGTGGTTTGCTGCGCGTCACGATCGATTTGCCCTGGGTGCCGCCGGTTGATGGTGTGACTGCTTCAGAGCAGTTCGTCACGGTGGAAGATTGTGAAAAAGTCACCCGCCAACTGCAGTTTGCGCTGGAGGTGGATGCCATTGAGTACAAGCGGTTGGAGGTCTCCTCGCCGGGGATTGATCGGCCGCTGCGGCATCAGCAGGATTTTGAGCGTTTTGTGGGGCAGGTGATCGACATCACCCTCAAGGTGCCCTTGGGTGTGGCTGCTGCTGGACAGGTGAGTGCCAATCGCAAAAAATTTCGGGGTGTGCTGGAGTTGGCTGAGCAAATGCCGGGTGCCGAAGCGCCGGGTTTGGGGTGCTGGCAGATTGTCTGGCGTGATGAGCCCGAGGTGAAGCCGGGAGCCAAAGTCAGCAAAAAGCGGCCATTGGCGCCGCTGCAAGCTCTGGGTTTTACGCTGGATGAGTTGCGGGATGCCCGTTTGGCGCCCATCGTCAGCTTCAAGGGCCGAGGACACGCTGGTGGTGCTGGGGTTGGTGGCGAAGAATTTGAATCGAATTGAAACAGGAGACTCATGGCATGAATCGCGAAATGTTAATGTTGGTGGACGCCATTTCACGTGAGAAAAACGTGGAGCGTGACGTGGTGTTTGGCGCGGTTGAGGCGGCGCTGGCCCAGGCCACAAAGAAGCTTTACGCGGGTGACGTGGATATTCGTGTGTCCCTGAATCGTGATACCGGTGTCTATGAGACCTTCCGGCGCTGGCACGTGGTGCCTGATGAGGCAGGTTTGCAATTGCCTGACCAGGAAATTCTGCTGTTTGAGGCGCTTGAGCAGATTCCTGACATCGAGGTGGATGAGTACATTGAAGAGACCATCGAGTCGGTGCCGATTGGCCGCATTGGCGCGATGGCTGCCAAGCAGGTCATTCTGCAAAAAATCCGTGATGCCGAGCGCGAAATGTTGCTCAACGACTTCATGTCGCGTGGTGACAAGATTTTTGTGGGCACGGTCAAACGCATGGACAAGGGCGACCTGATTGTGGAATCGGGTCGAGTGGAAGGCCGTTTGCGACGTGGCGAGATGATCCCCAAGGAAAACTTCCGTACTGGCGACCGTGTGCGCGCCATGATCATGGAAGTGGATCTGACCCTGCGCGGTGCGCCCATTGTGCTGTCGCGTTCGGCGCCTGAGTTCATGGTTGAACTGTTCCGCAACGAAGTGCCTGAGATTGAGCAGGGCCTGCTGGAGATCAAATCCTGCGCCCGTGACGCTGGTTCACGCGCCAAGATTGCGGTGCTCTCGCATGACAAACGTGTGGATCCCATTGGCACCTGTGTGGGTGTGCGTGGTACCCGTGTCAATGGTGTGACCAATGAGCTCGCTGGTGAACGTGTGGACATCGTGCTGTGGAGTGAAGACCCGGCCCAGTTTGTGATTGGTGCCCTGGCGCCTGCCAATGTGACCAGCATCGTGGTGGACGAAGAGCGTCACGCCATGGATGTGGTGGTGGACGAAGAAAACCTGGCGATTGCCATTGGTCGGGGTGGTCAGAACGTGCGCTTGGCGTCCGAGTTGACCGGCTGGAAGATCAACATCCTCGACGCCGCTGAGTCGGCTGAAAAGCAAGCCCATGAAGTGGACGCTAGCCGTGCATTGTTCATGGAAAAGCTCGATGTGGACGAGGAAATTGCCGACTTGCTGATTGCCGAAGGTTTCATCAGCCTGGAACAGGTGGCTTATGTGCCGCTTGAAGAAATGCTGGAAATTGAGAGCTTTGACGAAGACACCGTCAACGAGTTGCGTACCCGCGCCAAAGATGCTTTGTTGACGATGGAAATCGCCAACGAGGAAAATGTCGAGAAGGTGGCAACCGAGCTGGCTGATCTGGAAGGGCTCTCTGCGGAACACATCAGCAAGCTGGCCGACAATGGCATCCATACGCTGGATGACTTTGCCGACCTGGCGGTCGATGAACTCACTGACATCACGGGGCAATCTGAAGAGGCTGCGACCGCGATGATTATGAAAGCACGCGCGCACTGGTTCTCCGGTGATGCAGCGTCTCAAGCGTCTTGAATCATGAATACAAAGTTTCAGTAAAGGCTGGCTGCCGCCCTTCGGGTGGCTTCAGCCGAAACTAAAGGTTACCCCACAAATGTCCAGTATGACCGTCGCCGAGTTCGCAAACGAACTCAAAAAATCTCCCGACACCTTGCTCGAGCAACTGAAGTCGGCTGGCGTGGCTAAAGCAGCCCCGACTGACACCCTCACAGAGGCTGACAAACAACGCCTGTTGGGGTTTCTTCAAACCGCCCACGGGACAGCATCGGCTGAGCGCAAAAAGATTACCCTGGTCAAAAAATCGACCACCGAAATCAAGCAAGCTGATGCCACCGGCAAGGCGCGCACCATCCAGGTGGAGGTGCGCAAGAAGCGGACCTTTGTGCGTCGTGACGAGCCACTGGAGACGACGGGAGTCGCTGCGCCACGTGAGGAACAAGACGACACACCGGACAACACCGAACCATTGATTGACCAGGCCGAATTGGCCCGCCGCGAAGAAGAGGCACGCCGTCAGGCAGAACTGATTCGCCGCCAGGAAGAAGAGCTGGCAGAACGCCGCCGTCAACGTGAGGCGCAGGAAGCTGCTGCCCGTGAAGCGGCTGAAAAGGCAGCAGCACAAGCTGCTCTGGAACTGGCTGCGCGTCAGAAGGCGCAGGCTGAACAGGCCGCCAAGGCGGCTGCGCCCACGGCAACACCTGTTGAGGCCGCCAATGCGCAGTCCAAAGCTGTGGCCGTTGAAAAAGCCGCTGCCGAACAACACTTGCAAGCCCAGGCTCAGGCCAAAGAAAAGGCCGCTGCCGAGTCGCAGACCCGCGCTGCCGAAGAGGCCGCGCGTGCTGTTGATCTGAACGAACGTCGTCGCAAGGCCGAAGCCGAGGCCGCTGCCATCCGTTTGATGATGTCGCAGCCTGGCAAGAAACTGCCACCCAAAAAGGAAGAACCACCCAAGCCTGCGCCCGAAGCGGCCAAAGCCGGTATCAAAGGTACCCTGCACAAACCTGCGGGCAGCCCTGCGGCCAAACCCGCCACACCGGCTGCGCCAGGCGCAGCTGCTGCTGGTGCAGGCAAAGAAGTGAAGTCGGCCAAGCTCTCAAGCAGCTGGGCTGGCGATCCGGCCAAGAAAAAAGGCATCCCGACCCGTGGAGACACCGGTGCTGGCGCCGGGCGCAGCAGCAACTGGCGCGGAGGTCCACGTGGCCGCCGTGGTAGCAATGACCGCGACCGTGATGATCACCAGAACCAGGCAGCGCCCGTTGAAGCACGCGTGCTCGAAGTGCATGTGCCTGAAACCATCACCGTGGCCGAGTTGGCGCACAAGATGGCGGTCAAGGCCTCAGAGGTGATCAAACACCTGATGAAGCTGGGTCAGATGGTCACCATCAATCAGCCGCTGGATCAGGACACCGCGATGATCGTGGTCGAAGAAATGGGCCACAAAGCCATTGTGGCGGCGCTGGATGATCCGGAAGCCTTCACCGATGATGAAGTCTCCCTGCAACAAGCCGAGTCCCTGCCGCGTGCACCCGTGGTGACCGTCATGGGCCACGTTGACCACGGCAAGACCTCCTTGCTGGATTACATCCGCCGCACCAAGGTCGCCTCGGGTGAAGCCGGTGGCATCACCCAGCACATTGGTGCCTACCATGTGCAAACCGCCCGCGGTGTGGTGTCCTTCCTCGATACCCCGGGTCACGAGGCGTTTACCGCCATGCGTGCCCGTGGTGCACAGGCTACCGACATCGTGATTCTGGTGGTGGCTGCGGACGACGGTGTCATGCCGCAAACCAAGGAAGCCATCAAACACGCCAAAGCCGCAGGTGTGCCGATTGTGGTGGCGATCACCAAGGCCGATAAACCCGATGCCAACCCGGAACGTGTCAAAAACGAGCTGGTGGTGGAAGATGTGATCCCCGAAGATTTTGGTGGTAGTTCGCCGTTTGTGGCGGTCTCGTCCAAAACCGGCATGGGCATTGACGAGTTGCTGGAACAAGTGCTGTTGCAAGCCGAAGTGCTGGAGCTCAAGGCCCCGGTGGATGCCATGGCCAAGGGCCTGGTCATCGAAGCGCAGTTGGACAAGGGCCGCGGCCCGGTGGCCACTGTGTTGGTGCAAAGCGGTACGCTCAAAACCGGCGATGTGGTGTTGGCTGGCCAGACCTTTGGCCGCGTGCGGGCCATGCTGGACGAAAACGGCAAAACCATCAAGACGGCCGGTCCGTCGATCCCGGTTGAAATCCAGGGTCTGACCGAAGTGCCTCAAGCGGGTGATGAATTCATGGTGTTGTCGGACGAGCGCCGTGCCCGTGAAATTGCCACCTACCGTGCTGGCAAGTTCCGCCACACCAAACTGGCCAAACAACAAGCCGCCAAGCTGGAGAACATGTTCTCTGACATGACAGCTGGTGAGGTCAAGATGGTGCCGATCATCGTCAAGGCCGACGTACAAGGTTCGCAGGAAGCTTTGGCGCAGTCGCTGCTCAAGCTCTCCACCGACGAAATCAAGGTGCAGCTGGTGTACGCCGCTGTGGGTGGCATCAGCGAGTCCGACGTCAATCTGGCAATTGCGGCCAAGGCCGTCATCATCGGGTTCAACACACGTGCTGACGCCGGTGCGCGCAAGTTGGCCGAGAACAACGGCGTCGACATCCGTTACTACGACATCATTTACGACGCCGTGGACGACCTGAAACTGGCCATGTCGGGCATGCTGACACCGGACAAGAAGGAAGAAATCATTGGTACCGCCGAAATTCGCCAGATTTTCAAGGTCTCCAAGATTGGTTCCATCGCGGGTTGTATGGTTACCTCCGGTATTGTTCGCCGCAGCGCGCGTTTGCGCCTGTTGCGTCAGAACACGGTCATTTACACCGGCGAACTCGAATCGCTCAAGCGTTTCAAGGACGATGCCAAGGAAGTGCGCGAAGGCTTCGATTGCGGCTTGAACATCAAGAACTACAACGACATCCAAGAGGGTGACGTGCTGGAGTTCTTTGAGATCCGCGAAGTGGCGCGTACGCTGTAAAACTGACAAGAGATCAACGTGCGTCAAAAAGCAGCTGCTCCCAACCGCGCCTTCAAGGTGGCCGACCAGATCCAGCGGGATCTGACCGAACTGATCGCGCGCGAGTTGAAAGACCCACGTGTGGGCATGGTGACCTTGCAAGGTGTTGAGGTCACGCCCGACTACGCCCACGCCAAGGTGTTTTTCAGCCTGCTGGCAGGCGATGTGAAGGCATGTACCGAGGGTTTGAACCAGGCGGCGGGCTTTCTGCGTGCCGGTCTGTTCAAACGCCTGCATATCCACACGGTGCCCACGCTGCACTTTGTTTATGACCAGACCCCTGAGCGTGCTGCGGACATGAACGCGCTGATTGCGCGCGCGGTGGCTTCCCGGGTCAAGGACGACTGAGCTCATATGAATGCGCCACGAGCACGGGTTGCCAGGCGCCCCGTGCATGGGGTGCTGCTGCTGGACAAGCCATTGGGCTGGTCCAGCAACGATATTTTGCAGAAGGTGAAATGGCTGTTGCGCGCCGAAAAGGCGGGCCACACCGGCACGCTGGACCCTTTGGCCAGCGGGGTGTTGCCCCTGTGTTTTGGTGCAGCCACCAAGTTCAGCCAATTACAGCTGGATGCGGACAAGACCTATGAAGCGGTGATGTGCCTGGGTGTCAAAACCAGCACGGCCGATGCGGAAGGGGATGTGATCGAAACCCGACCTGTGGCGGTGTCGCCAGAGGATGTGGTGCGGGTCGCGGCGCAGTTCACCGGCCCCATCAGCCAGGTGCCGCCGATGCACAGTGCGTTAAAGAAAGATGGCAAGGCGCTGTACGAGTATGCCCGCGCCGGGATCGAGATTGAACGGGCGCCGCGCCAGGTGCAGATTTATAAGCTAAATATGGCTCTAGCCCTTTCAGATAAAGGGCAGAGTGCTATTAATCTGGAAGTGAAGTGCAGCAAAGGCACCTATATCCGGACCCTCGGTGAAGATCTGGGTGAGGCCCTGGGTTGTGGTGCCCATCTGAGCGCCTTGCGCCGGGTGGCAACCGGTGGCTACACCTCTGCCCAGTGTGTCACGCTGGCGGCGCTGGAGGCCATGCCAGAAGAGGATCGCCTGAAATGCCTGCTGCCGGTGTCGTCCTTGTTGCCGGATCACACCGTGGTCATGTTGGACGACGAGAATGCGGCCAGATTTTTGAGTGGATTGCGGCGTCGGGGCTCTTGGCCGGATGCAGCGCAGGTGGCGGTTTATGCAGAAAATGGCCAGGTGTTGCTGGGGACAGCACAGGTGGTGGCCGGTGAATTGATCCCCGGGCGCTTGTTGAGCCCGATTGAAATTGAACAGATGACTCAAGCTATTTAAGAAAGTGAACCATGGCTCATAAACAAATCCGAAACATTGCGATCATCGCCCACGTTGACCATGGCAAAACCACCATGGTTGACCAGTTGCTGCGCCAAAGCGGCACCTTTGCCGAGCACGAGAAAGTGGTCGACACGGTGATGGACAACAACGCGATTGAAAAAGAGCGTGGTATCACGATTCTGGCCAAGAACTGCGCGGTGACCTGGCAAGGCACCCACATCAACATCGTTGACACCCCCGGACACGCCGACTTCGGTGGTGAAGTAGAACGTGCGCTCTCGATGGTGGACGGTGTGGTGCTGCTGATTGACGCGCAAGAGGGCCCGATGCCCCAGACTCGTTTTGTGACCAAAAAGGCGCTGGCCTTGGGTTTGAAGCCGATTCTGGTGGTCAACAAGGTCGACAAACCCGGTTCGCGCCCTGACTTTGTGGTCAACGCCGCATTTGATCTGTTCGACAAACTCGGTGCCACCGATGAACAGCTGGATTTCCCGGTGGTGTACGCCTCGGGCATCAACGGCTGGTCGTCGTTGGAAGAGGGCGGTCAAGGTGAGCAGTGGGGTCCCGACATGTCGGCCCTGTTCGACACCATCTTGAAACACGTGCCGCACCAGCTGGGTGATCCCAATGCCCCGCTGCAATTGCAAATCTCCGCACTGGACTATTCGACCTTTGTCGGTCGCATTGGTGTGGGCCGCATCAGCCAGGGCACACTGCGTCCGATGATGGATGTGGTGGTCATGGAAGGCCCGGACGGCAAGGCCGTTAAAGGCCGTGTCAACCAGGTGTTGACCTTCCAGGGTCTGGAGCGGGTACAGACCAGCGACGCCGGTCCCGGCGAGATTGTGCTGATCAACGGCCTGCCGGAAATCGGTATTGGTGTCACCATCACCGACCCGGCCAACCCGGCACCGCTGCCGATGTTGAAGGTCGATGAACCCACGTTGACCATGAACTTCTGCGTCAACACCAGCCCCTTGGCTGGCCGCGAAGGCAAATACGTCACCAGCCGCCAGATCTGGGACCGCCTGCAAAAAGAACTGCAGCACAACGTGGCCCTGCGCGTGAACGAGACCGACGAAGAAGGTATCTTCGAAGTCATGGGTCGGGGCGAATTGCACCTGACCATCTTGCTGGAAAACATGCGCCGTGAAGGCTACGAAATGGCTGTGAGCAAGCCACGCGTGGTCTTCAAGACCATCAACGGCGAAAAACACGAGCCGATCGAGCTGGTCACTGCCGACATCGAAGAGCAGCACCAGGGTGGTGTGATGCAGGCCCTGGGTGAGCGCAAGGGTGAACTCTTCAACATGGACCCGGACGGTCGTGGCCGCGTTCGTCTGGAATACCGCATCCCGGCACGCGGCTTGATCGGTTTCACCAACGAGTTCCTGAACTTGACCCGTGGTACCGGCCTGATCTCCAATATTTTTGACTGCTACGAGCCGCACAAGGGTGACATTGGCGGCCGCAAGAACGGTGTGCTGATCTCGATGGACGACGGTGAAATCTTCACCTACGCGCTGGGCAAGCTCGACGATCGTGGCCGCATGTTTGTGCGCGCCAATGACCCGGTCTACGAAGGCATGATTGTGGGTATCCACAACCGTGACAACGACCTGGTGGTGAACGCAACCCGCACCAAGCAGCTGACCAACTTCCGCGTCTCTGGCAAGGAAGACGCGATCAAGATCACACCACCGATTGAACTCACGCTGGAATACGGCGTGGAATTCATCGAGGACGACGAGTTGGTGGAAATCACGCCGAAGTCGATCCGTCTGCGCAAGCGTTACCTCAAGGAACACGAACGCAAAAGGGCCGGCCGCGACGGCCAATAAAACTGGTCACCCCACGCTGACCCCTGGTGTACAGGGGTGACCCTGGATGGCCGTGTTTGACGGCCTGAGGGGGCAAGCTGTCGAGGTGCAGCGTGGTGGGCAACACACTTTGCCATGAAACTCAGCCACAACCGGGCCGTTTTGTTGATGGTGGCGGTGACCCTGATGTGGTCTATCGCCGGTGTGGTCACACGCCATCTGGAGCACGCCCAGAAATTTGAAGTCACTTTCTGGCGCAGCCTGTTCACAGCGCTGTGCCTGCTGCTGCTGCTGCCCCTGCTGCAAGGGCGTGTTGTGTTTGCACGCATGCGCCATGGCGGTACCGCACTGTGGGTGTCGGGCCTTTGCTGGTGCGGCATGTTCACCTTCTTCATGCTGGCCATCATGCTGACCACGGTGGCCAATGTGCTGGTGACGATGTCGCTGACACCGCTGCTGACCGCGCTGGCCGCGCGTCTGTTCATCGGGCACCGCATCCCGGCGCGTACCTGGTTGGCCATTGCTGTGGCGGGTTTTGGCATTGCCTACATGTACGCCAGCCAGTTGGGGCAGGGCATGAGCCTGGCGGGCACGCTGGTGGCGCTGTGTGTGCCGATCTCGGGTGCGGCCAACTGGACCGTCACCCAACATTCCCACGCCCAGGGGCATGATGTGGACCTGATTCCTGCGGTGCTGATTGGCGCGACGTTGTCGGCGCTGATCACGCTGCCGCTGGCTTGGCCGTTTCAGGCCTCGGCCCATGACCTGGGTTTGCTGGCCGGGCTCGGGCTGGTGCAACTGGCGATCCCGTGTACGCTGGCGGTGGTCTGCACCAAGGTGTTAAAAGCCCCTGAGGTGGCGCTGCTGGGTTTGCTGGAAGTGATTTTTGGCATCTTGCTGGCCTGGTTTGGCGCGGGCGAGGTGCCAGGGCATGATGTGTTTGTCGGCGGCGCACTGGTGATTGGGGCCCTGGTGGCCAATGAAATCGTGGCTTGGCGGGGCAGGGCATGAGTGCGCTTGCCAGCGAGGTTCTGGCAGAAGTGCGTGGCCAGGTGGGGTTCATCACACTGAACCGCCCCGCCGCACTCAATGCCTTGACGTTGCAGATGATCCGAGACTTGACCGTCTGCCTGCTGGCCTGGCGCGACAACCATCAGGTGCAAGGCGTGGCGATTCGCGGCAGCAACAAAGCAGGGCCGTTCGGCGCTTTTTGTGCGGGCGGTGACATTCGCTTTTTTTACCAGGCGCTGTTGTCGGGCGACCCCAGTCCTGAGGATTTTTTCACCGAGGAATACACCCTCAACCACCTGATCCACACCTACCCCAAGCCCTACATCGCGTTCATGGACGGTGTGGTCATGGGTGGTGGCATGGGCATAAGCCAAGGCGCATCACACCGTCTGGTGACCCCGCGTACAAAAATGGCCATGCCCGAGACCAGCATTGGCCTGTTTCCGGATGTAGCAGGCGGCTATTTCTTGAGCCGTTGTCCTGGGCATGTGGGGGAATGGCTGGCCCTCACCGGCAACACGCTGACAGCGGACGAGGCCGTGGCGCTGGGCTTGGCCGACCAAAATATTGGGGAGGCGCAACAGGCCGATGTTTGGCACGCGTTGGCCCAGCTTGAGTCGCTGGATCATGCGAGCCTGGATGCTTTGATAGCTACATATTCAGTAGCTGTTAGCCCTTTTGATACAAGGGCTAGAGACCAAATTGACCAATATTTCGGCAAAGCGTCCGTGCTGAGCATCGTGCAAGCGCTGGAGGCTGACCCTGGCGACTGGGCACAACACACATCCCAGCAGTTGCGCCAGCGCTCACCCTTGATGCTGCATGTGACGCTGGAACAGATCCGCCGGGCCCGTCAGATGGCGCTGGCTGATGAATTGCGCATGGAGCGCGACATGGTGCGCCATTGTTTCTTCCCGGCGCACCTGGGCCGCTCTGCCGCCCAGACCGAGACCGCCGAGGGCGTTCGCGCTCTGGTGATTGACAAAGACAAGCAGCCCAAGTGGCATCCCGCGCGCATTGAAGATGTCACGCCTGAAATGGTGCAGCCTTTTTTTGACAGCCCCTGGGCGCGACACAGCCATCCGCTGCGAGATTTGACCTGAGATCGGCTCAGGCCAGGGTCAGACGAACGTCGATATTGCCGCGCGTTGCGTTGGAGTAAGGGCAAACAATGTGGGCTTTGTCAACCAGCGCCTGGGCGGCGTCGCGCGCCATACCTGGCAATGAAATCTTCAGGTCAACCTCGATACCAAAACCGTTGGGAATCGCCCCAATACCAACGCTGCTCTCGATCGACACATCGGCGGGCAGGGCAATCTTGTCACGCGCGGCGACGAACTTGATGGCACCGATAAAACACGCGCTGTAGCCTGCAGCAAACAACTGTTCAGGATTGGCGCCTTCACCACCCGCACCACCCAACTCTTTGGGTGTGGTCAGTTTGAGATCCAGCTTGGCATCAGGAACAACGGTTCGGCCATCACGGCCTCCGGTGGATGTGGCATGTGCGCGATAGAGAACTTGTGCGATGGACATGGTGAAACTCCAGTAAAAATTTAGCAACTCGGCGACTTTTGGGTCTGTTGATGCGCCACGTCAACAGAAATAGATTGCTATTAAATAGCGTGCTATATACAAACTTCAAAAACTCTGTTCTTTGATGCAGTGCTCACTGTGATCATGCATTTTTGAACAGCCTTTTTCGCAAAATCAGCAAACTGTCGCGCAGGGCGATCAGTTCATCAGGGGTGCTTTCAGTGGCACAGAACACACCCAAAGCCATTGTTTTGGCGGGCTCCTGGAGCTCACGACCTTTGGACGTCAGGCTGATGATCACCTGGCGTTCGTCGGCTTTGGCACGAACCCGTTGCAACAGTTCCTGCTTTTCCATGCGTTTGAGCAACGGTGTCAAGGTCGCCGAATCCAGGAAAAGGCGCTCACCAATTTCGGAGACCGTCATGGCATCACGCTCCCACAACACCATCAGTACAAGGTACTGCGGATAGGTGATACCCAAGGGTTGCAAGGACTTGCGGTAGACCTTGTTCATCCCCAACATCGTCGAATACAAGGCAAAACACAACTGCTCACTCAGAAGCAGCGACGGCTCAGGCTGAATTGGTAAAGGCGGTGTATGTGAAGGCATGGCTGAATTATACATAGCGTACGATTTATTTGCAAGCGACTTCATCAAAATAATGAAAATGAACACCGCTGATCCAACAGCAGATCTTCGATGGCTCAGCGACGGTTAAAACCATCGCTCACCCGCGTTCAGCGCTGGCGTGACTTCATGGCGCGTTCCACTTCGCGCTTGCCTTCGCGGTCCTTGATGGTGTCGCGCTTGTCGTGCTCGGCCTTGCCCTTGGCCAGTGCCACTTCACACTTGATCTTGCCCGCTTTCCAGTGCAGGTTGATCGGCACCAGGGTGTAGCCTTTTTGCTCGACCTTGCCAATCAGGCGTTTGATCTCTTCCCGGTGCATCAGCAGTTTGCGGGTGCGCTGTTTGTCCGGCGTGATGTGGGTGGATGCGGTGCCCAAAGGCTGGATCTGCAGGCCGATGATGAACAACTCACCATTGCGGATGACGACATAGCCGTCGGTCAGTTGCACCTTGCCTTCACGCAGGGATTTGACCTCCCAGCCTTCGAGCACGATGCCGGCTTCAAAGCGTTCCTCAAAAAAGTAATTGAATGCCGCTTTTTTGTTGTCAGCAATGCGGGTTGCGGTGTCGGGTTTTTTGGCCATGGGGGAGAGCTTGAGTGGGAATGAATGCGAACCAGGCTTGACTACAATCCCGCGCAAAGCTCCATTCTATGAAAACTGTCAAAAAGTCCGTTTTAATTTGGTACAGCCCTGCAGAAATGTACCGACTGGTGGTGGATGTGGACGCCTACCCCCAATTCTTACCCTGGTGTGACAAGGCCCGGGTGGTCAACCACGAAGAAAACGGCATGCTGGCCGAAATTGGTATCGCGTTTGGTGGCATTCACCAAACCTTCACCACCAGAAACACCCATGTCGTGGACCGGCAGGTGATCATCAAACTGGTCAACGGCCCTTTTTCCAAACTGGAAGGTGACTGGAACTTTGTGCCGCTGGGCGTGGATCAACGTGCCTGCCGAGTGGAGCTGGTCTTGCAGTACGGTTTTGACAGCACCCTGGGCAAACTCATCAGTCCGGTGTTTGACAAGATTGCCAGCAACATGGTCGACGCCTTCATCAACCGTGCCAAACAGGTCTACGGCGAGTGAGTCAGTGATACGGGTGTGTGTCGTGTATGCGCCAGCGGCGCGTGAAGTCCACGAAGTGGCTCTGAGCTTGGCTGAAGCCAGTTGTGTGGGCGATGCCTTGCAGCTCAGTGGCCTGCTTCAGAGTTTTCCCGAGCTGAACCCCCACAAGATACGGATGGGGGTCTGGGGTCGCCAGGTAGGTTTAACACACACACTCTGTGATCAGGACCGCGTGGAGATCTACCGTCCGCTTCGGGTGGATCCCAAAGTGGCGCGTCGTGAACGTTTTGTGAAGCAGGGGGCACGCGCCGCGGGCCTGTTTGTCAAAAAACGCCCTGGCGCCAAAGCGGGTTATTAAATCCAGTGCTGTTGCGCTGCCAGATCACTTGCAATCGGCATCAATGATGGCCTGAATACGTTTGGACTCAGCCGCCCGGGTGGCATCGTCGATGATCTCGCGTTCACCCTGTTTGTTGACATGTGCGATGCGCACGCCTGAGTCGTAACTGGTCTTGGCCTGTTTGGCGCGGGTGCAGTTCTCAGCCTTGGCTTTGGCCAGTTTGTCTTCTTCGGCCTTGCGTTTGGCTGCTTCTTCCTGCTCGGCTTTTTTCTTCTTGTCAGCCAGCTCTTTGTCGACACCGCTGATTTTGGGTGCGCTGCTGGTGGCAGCTGCTGGCGCGCCAGCGGTGGCCTCCGGACTGTCCTGGTTGGCCAGTGTTGGCGCGACCCGCGCTCCGCCGGGGCGTTTTAGGATGTTTTTGTCGGGGATGCTGGGTGGTGGTGCGCGGTCGCTGAACACCTTGCGGCCATCCGTGTCCAGCCATTGCCATTGCGCCATGGCCGCTGTGGAAAGCAACAGGGCTGCAACAACTGTGAAAGAGCGGATCAATGGGTTCATGGGGCGCAAGTTTATGCCACTCGGTCTTGGGCGCTGTGTTTTCGTGCGGTTTTGTCGCAACAGTGTCGTCTTGGACAGGGCTGCACACGTTGCTCGTGTGGCGGGGGACTCCTACTGATCAGGCCAGATACAATTGACGATTTGGAGCTTAAACCATGCGCCTGATTGGCAAAGCGCTCACCTTCGACGATGTTTTGTTGGTGCCTGCGTACTCCCAAGTCCTTCCCAAGGACACCTCGCTTTCCACCCTGTTTACCCGCAATATCGCTTTGAACCTGCCCCTGGTGTCGGCCGCCATGGACACGGTGACCGAGTCGCGCCTGGCGATTGCCATCGCGCAAGAAGGCGGCATCGGTGTGGTGCACAAAAACATGACCGCTCAGCAACAGGCTGCCAAGGTGTCCAAGGTCAAGCGTTACGAGTCCGGCGTGTTGCGCGATCCGGTGGTAATCACACCTGAACACACGGTGCGCCAGGTGATGGCTCTGTCTGAACAACTGGGTGTGTCGGGTTTCCCGGTGATCGATGGCGGCAAGGTGGCGGGCATTGTCACCGGGCGTGACCTGCGCTTTGAGACACGATATGACCTGCCGGTCAGCCACATCATGACACCGCGTGACAAGCTGGTCACCGTGCCCGACGGCACCACGCTGGCCCAGGCCAAGGTGCTGCTGAACCAGCACAAGATCGAGCGTTTGCTGGTGGTCAATGATGCGTTTGAGCTCAAGGGTCTGATCACCGTCAAGGACATCACCAAACAGACCAGCTTTCCGAATGCCGCCCGTGACGCGCATGGCAAACTGCGTGTGGCAGCCGCTGTGGGCGTGGGTGAGGGCACCGAAGAACGCGTGGAGCTGCTGGCCCGCGCCGGCGTGGACGCGATTGTGGTGGACACTGCACACGGCCACAGCAAAGGCGTGATTGACCGGGTGCGCTGGGTCAAACAGAATTTTCCGCAAGTCGAAGTGATCGGCGGCAACATCGCCACCGGTGCTGCGGCATTGGCCTTGGTTGAGGCTGGTGCGGATGCAGTCAAGGTCGGCATTGGTCCCGGCTCCATCTGCACCACACGCATTGTGGCGGGTGTGGGTGTGCCACAAATCATGGCCATCGACAGTGTGGCTACCGCGCTCAAAGGCACCGGTGTGCCCCTGATTGCCGACGGTGGCATCCGTTTCAGCGGTGATATAGCCAAAGCCATCGCGGCCGGCGCTGGCACGGTGATGATGGGGGGCATGTTTGCCGGTACCGAAGAAGCACCTGGTGAAGTGATCCTGTTCCAAGGCCGCAGCTACAAGAGCTACCGTGGCATGGGTTCGATTGGCGCCATGCAACAGGGCAGTGCTGACCGTTATTTCCAGGAGTCCAGCAGCGGCAACCCCAATGCCGACAAGCTGGTGCCCGAAGGCATTGAAGGCCGCGTGCCGTACAAGGGCTCGATGGTCGCCATCGTGTTCCAGATGGCCGGTGGCTTGCGTGCCAGCATGGGTTACTGTGGCTGTGCCACCATCGAAGAGATGCAGAACAAGGCCGAGTTTGTCGAAATCACCTCAGCCGGTATCCGCGAAAGCCATGTGCACGATGTGCAGATCACCAAAGAAGCGCCTAACTACAGGGCGGACTAGGCACACCCCCAGGCTGCGCGCACTTCGTGTCGCTGCGCCACCCCCCTTGCAGGGGGCAACACCAGTTGCCCGGCGAAGCCGGTTCCACGGTGTTTCTGGCTACTGTCAACCATTTTCCGGAGCTATTGAATGCATCAAAAAATTCTCATCCTTGACTTCGGCTCTCAAGTCACCCAGCTGATTGCGCGGCGCATCCGTGAAGCGCATGTGTTTTGTGAGGTCCACCCGTGTGATGTGAGTGACGAGTGGATTCGTGACTATGCGCGCGACGGCAGCCTCAAAGGCATCATCCTGTCGGGCAGCCACGCCAGCATCTACGAAGAAACCACCGACAAGGCACCCCAAGTGGTGTTTGAGTTGGGCTTGCCAGTGCTGGGCATTTGTTATGGCATGCAAGCCATGGCACACCAGCTCGGTGGTGTGGTGACCAGTGGTCACCAGCGCGAGTTTGGCCACGCCGATGTGCGGGCTCATGGCCACACCGCTTTGCTGAGCGGCATTCAGGACTACAGAACCCCCATGGGGCACGGCATGTTGCAGGTCTGGATGAGCCATGGCGACAAGGTCACCGAACTGCCTCCTGGCTTCAAGCTGATGGCCAGCACCGACAGCTGCCCGATCGCTGGCATGGCCGACGAGGAACGACGTTTTTACGCGGTGCAATTCCACCCCGAAGTCACCCACACCAAACGTGGCGCGGCGATTCTGGAGCGTTTTGTGCTGGACATCTGCGGCACACGTGCCGACTGGATCATGGGTGACTACATCAGCGAAGCGGTCGAGAAAATCCGCGCCCAGGTCGGTGACGAGGAAGTCATTCTGGGCCTGTCCGGCGGTGTTGATTCTTCGGTGGCTGCTGCCCTGATCCACCGCGCCATTGGTGACCAGCTCACCTGCGTGTTTGTCGATCACGGCTTGCTGCGCCTGAACGAAGGCGACATGGTGATGGACATGTTTGTTGGCAAGTTACACGCCAAAGTGGTGCGTGTAGACGCTGCCGACCAGTTCCTGGGCCATCTGGCCGGGGTCAGCGAGCCGGAAGCCAAACGCAAGATCATTGGCCGTGAGTTTGTAGAGGTTTTTAAGGCGCAAGCCCTTGCACTAAAAGCATCAGATGCTTCAAAAAAAGGAGCAAAGTGGTTGGCCCAAGGCACCATTTATCCGGATGTGATCGAGTCCGGTGGCGCCAAGAACAAGAAGGCCGTGGTGATCAAGAGCCACCACAACGTGGGTGGCCTGCCCGAGCAACTGGGTCTGAAGCTGCTGGAGCCCCTGCGCGAGTTGTTCAAGGACGAGGTGCGCGAACTCGGTGTGGCGCTGGGCCTGCCCTACAACATGGTCTACCGCCATCCGTTCCCCGGCCCGGGCCTGGGTGTGCGGATTCTGGGCGAGGTCAAAAAAGAATATGCCGACCTGTTGCGCCGCGCCGATGCGATCTTCATCGAAGAGTTACACAACTTTGTGGATGAGGCCACCGGCAAAACTTGGTACCAGCTCACCAGTCAGGCCTTCACCGTGTTCTTACCGGTGAAAAGCGTCGGTGTCATGGGTGACGGCCGCACCTATGACTATGTGGTGGCGCTGCGTGCGGTGCAAACCAGCGACTTCATGACCGCCGACTGGGCCGAGTTGCCCTACGCGCTGCTCAAAAAGGTGTCCAGCCGCATCATCAACGAAGTGCGTGGCATCAACCGCGTCACCTACGATGTGAGCAGCAAGCCACCGGCCACCATCGAGTGGGAATAAGCAGCCTGGCCTAGTGCATGTGGCGTGTTGCGGCGGGGGTGAGCTGCAATAATCGCCGCATGTATGTGCCACCGCAGTTCGCTTCCACCGACCCCTCGCATGCCAGCGAGCTGATCCGCAGCTACCCGTTCGCCAGCCTGATTTCGGTGGATGACAAGGGCCTGCCTTACATCACGCCGCTGCCGCTGCATTTGCTTGAAGAGGAGGGGCGTTGGCTGTTGCTCGGCCATTGCGCCAGACCCAACCCGCACTGGCGTTACCTGCAGGCACGCCCTCAAGCGGTGGTCAGCTTCATGGGGCCACAGGCCTACATGAGCCCGAGTGTCTACCCGGACCTCGCACGGGTGCCCACTTGGAGTTATCTGACCGTGCAGTGCACCGTTCAGGCGCGACTGATCGAGCACTTTGATGACAAGGACCGCTTGCTCAAACACCTGATCCATGAACACGACCCCGCTTACGCGCAGCAATGGCGCGGCTTGGGTGAGGACTTCCAGCACAAGATGATGGCAGGCATGGTGGCGTTTGAGCTGGAGGTGCTGGATTGGCAATGCAAGCTCAAACTCAACCAACACCGGCCTGAATCACACCAGGCACTCTACAGCACCTATGCCGCAGGCACGGCAGACCAGCGTGTGCTGGCGGACTGGATGGTGCGTCTGGGGCTGGTGGGTGCGATCCGGGAGGAAGCCTGATGCCTTGCATGCCCCTCTTTGGCGCGGGTGGACGCCGCCTATCCCTTGCGCCGTGATAACACCTGGATCAAACGTGTCTGAGACAGCCGACATGGCCTGGATGGAGGCTGCGCTGGCCCAGGCACAGGCAGCCGGGGCTGCGGGTGAAGTGCCGGTGGGTGCGGTGGTGGTGCGTGACGGCCACATCATCGGTGTGGGGCGCAATGCCCCGATCGCGTCGCACGACCCCACAGCCCATGCCGAGATCGCCGCCCTGCGTGCGGCCGCACAACACCTGGGCAATTACCGACTCGATGACTGTGAGTTATTTGTCACGCTGGAGCCTTGCACCATGTGCGCGGGTGCCATGTTGCACGCCCGCCTCAAGCGGGTGGTGTTTGGTGCCCCCGACCCCAAAACCGGTGCAGCGGGCTCGGTCAGCAATGTGTTCGCGCAGCCACAGCTCAACCACCACACCCAGGTTCAGGGCGGTGTGCTGCAGGAGGCGTGTGCCAGGTTGTTGCAAGATTTTTTCAAACACCAGCGATCCCGTCAGCAATTACAAGCGGCTCAGGCGGGCAGGGCCTTGCGTGAGGATGCCTTGCGCACGCCAGAGCGTTGTTTTGCCTCACTGGCGGCCTGTCCTGCCCCGTCGTTCTATCTCAGCGACCTGCCCAGTCTGGCGGGCTTGCGCTTGCATTTTCTGGACACGGGCGCTGCTCAGGCCAGTGGTAACCAGCTGTGCCTGCACGGGGTGCAGGAATGGAGTTACGCCTGGTGCAGCCACATTCAACAAGCCTCTGCTGCCGCGCAACGTGTCATCTGCCCGGACCTGATTGGTTTTGGCAAGAGTGATAAACCCAAAAAGAAAGCTTTTCACACCCTGGGTTGGCACGCCCAGGTGCTGTTGGAGTTGATCCAACGGCTGGGTCTGACTACCGTGCAGTTGGTGGTGGCCGAGTCGGCCTTGCCGCTGGCGCACAAACTCCAGATGATGGCGCCCCAGAGTGTGGCTGGCATCGTGGTCGCACAAACCGATGCACTCGGAAACGAGGCTTTGTACGCACCTTATCCAGATAAAGGCCATCTCGCCGGTCCACAGGCGTTTTCTTCGCTGAAAATCCTGCCAAGCCCATGTGGGTCGAGCCCAAGCCACTCCGTATGAAAAAACACATCTATATTTACTCTCCCTCTGGCGCTGTGCGCGACAAGGCGGCCTTCAAACGCGGCATCAAGCGGCTGCAAAGCCTGGGCCACGAGGTGGAGGTGGATGAGTCCGCCCTGGCCAGCCACCAGCGTTTTGCGGGCGACGATGCCACCCGCCTGGCCGCCATCCACCGTGCCGCAGACAGCGGTGCCGACGTGGCGCTGATGTCTCGTGGTGGTTACGGCTTGACGCGCCTGCTGCCCGATATCCGCTACAAAAAGATTGCCAAAGCCATCGACAAAGGCATGCAGTTTGTCGGCATCAGCGACTTCACCGCGTTTCAGAGCGCGGTGCTGGCCAAAACCGGCGCTGTCACCTGGGCCGGCCCGGCACTCGGTGAGGGTTTCGGCGCGCAGGACGGGCCAGACGACATCATGGAAGCCTGTTTTGACGACCTGTTGTGTGGCCAAGGGGAGGGCACCGGCTGGCGTCAGCTGCGTCAAGAGCCTCAGTCTGATGCAGAAATGGTAGCTATCAGCCCTGATTCCAAAAGGGCTGGAGGCACATTTGACATAGAAGAAGGTATATTGTGGGGTGGCAATCTGACGATGCTGGCATCCTTGCTGGGCACGCCTTATTTTCCCAAGGTCAAAGGCGGCATCCTGTTTCTGGAGGATGTGGCCGAGCACCCCTACCGCATAGAACGCCTGTTGGCCCAACTGCTGTATGCGGGTGTGTTGAAGCGCCAAAAAGCCATTCTGCTCGGCCAGTTCACCGATTTCAAGCTCACCTCACATGACCGGGGTTTCAAGCTCGCCAGTGTGGTGCAGTGGCTGTCGCAGCAGGTGAGTTGCCCGATCCTGACCAACTTGCCGTATGGGCATGTCCAGACCAAGGTGCTGTTGCCGGTGGGCGCCAAAGCCGATCTGAGTGCCGATGGGCGTGATGTGCTGCTGGTGTGGGGCCATGTTTGATCGGTCATGCACATGACCTAAACTCTCTGCCTAGCCACCGGAATTCAACAGGTATGAGTGTCCAATCCACCGTCGTTTTTGCTGACCTGTTTGGTAGCACAGGCGTTTTCGAGGCCTTGGGTAACGCCAAGGCCACCGAATTGGTCACCCAGGCCACCGCGTGGGTGGCGCAGCGCTGCAGCGCCCAGGGGGGCAGGGTTGTCAAGTTTCTGGGTGATGGTGTGTTGATCATTTTCACCGACAGCACCAAGGCCGTGCTGGCGGTGATGGACCTGCAGCGCTCCTACCAGCAGTTGCTGGGTCGTATGCCACCCAAAGCCTACATGCCGCTGCGTATTGGTGTGGCCCGTGGTGGTGTGGAAATTGTGGACGACGACTGTTACGGCGACGCTGTCAACATTGCTGCGCGCTTGAGTGAGCTGACCGGTCCTCACCAGATCTGGGTCAACAGTGACGCCATCGAAGACGGTTTTGATGTGCCAGACGAGCGTTTTCGCATGCTCGGGCCCATCCACATCCGTGGTCGGGCCGAGTCCTGCAAGGTGTACCAGGTCGAGTGGCAAGAGAACCAGGGCTCGGAGTTGTTGACCATTGCCGCCGGTGAGGCCTTGTCCAGCCGCTTTGCTGGCCGGGATGCTCTGGGTGCGCACATCGAGTTGTTCTGGCTCGACAAAAAGAGGGTGTTCAACGCCTTTGACCTGCCGATCCACATCGGCCGAACCCACCAGGTCGAGTTTGTCGTGAGTGATGCTCGTGTGTCCCGCACCCATGCACGCCTGGACTGGCGCAATGGCAATGTGGTGCTGGTGGACCTCAGTTCTTACGGCTGCTGGATCCGGTTTGCCGGTGGTGGTGCCGACCTGTTGCTACGCCGCGAGGAGTGCGTCCTGCATGGCCGTGGTGAAGTGGCCTTGGGAACGCCGTTCAGCGACCCCAGCGCGCCGGTGCTTGGTTTTCTGGTGATCTGAGGGCGCCAACGCCCGGGTGTTTGCCGGGTTTGTGCAAACGGCCCCAAACGCAGCGGGCACTGCCTACAATGCGCGCCCCTTATCCAACAAAGAACCTGGCCCAGACGCCCCACCCATGAACATCATCGTCAACGAAGAACTCAAAGCCTATATCGACCCCTTGACCCCGGAGGAATACACCTCGCTGGAGCGCAGCATTCTGGCCGAAGGCTGCCGGGATGCCCTGGTGCTGTGGGGTGAGGTGCTGGTGGACGGCCACAACCGCTATGCCATCTGCCAGGCGCATGGCCTGCCGTTTCAGACCATCCAAAACACACTGTTCAAAAGCATGGAAGACGTCCATCTTTGGATGATTGACCAGCATCTGGGGCGGCGCAGTGTGTCTGACTTCCAGCGTGGTGTTCTGGCACTGCGCAAACGCGAGATCATTGCGGAGCGACGTGCACGCACCCAAGCCCCCGCACCAGCAACGGCTGATGCGGATGACACCAGCAGCCCACCTTGGGATGACACAGGATCTGCACCGGAGCTCGCAACGGTGCCACCCCTGGCCAGCCGGGACGACATCGCCAAAGCGGCGCGCCTGAGCAGCAACCAGGTGGTATTGATCGAAAAAATCCGCAACCAAGCCACACCTGAGGTGGTGGCAGCACTGAAATCCGGCGCCATCTCCCTCAATGCGGCGGCTGCCGTGGCTAGTTTGCCTGCGCAAGAACAGGTAGCGGCAGCGGTTGGCGGTGCCGATGAACTCAAACAGGCCGCCAAACGCGTGCGCGAAGCCAAGCGCCCACCACGCGCGGTTTCTGCCGATGCAACGGATCAGTCAGAGGGAACAGCACATGACGCAATCCCAGGCGACGACGTGCCAGCGCTAAAAAAGCGCATCGCCCAGTTGGAGAAAGAAAACGATGCCTTGCGCAAGCAGGTGCTGAACCTGCTGGAAAAAAGCAGTCGCAGCGCTTGATGGGTCGGAGCTCAGTCAGCTGGAAACACCTGGGACGGCTCAAGGGTTTGCGCCAAAGAGTCGCTGGCGAGCTTTGAACAGGGTGGCCAAGAGTTTGTCTTCAGTCAAAGCCTGCCGACAACCCTCGGCGGGCTTTGTTTACAAAATTAGAAGCACTCATTCATAACTTAACATAATGCACATCGTATCTACTACGATGCCAAGAAGGTAGGCCCCCGTAACGCCCAGAAAATGCGCGCCACGCTGGGGGAACGCTTCAAAATCCTGCTGCTCGATGCGGGTCTAACCCCCGAAGACGCCGGGAAAATCCTTCACGTCACACCCCGGGCCATCAGGTACTGGATTTCCGGCAAGGTGCTGGTGCCGTATGCGGCTTACAAGCTCATCCGCATCATGCGGCTTTTTGAGCTGCCGTGTGATGGCTGGGACGGCTGGCACATGCACTCCGGTCGGCTGTGGTCACCTGAGGGGTTCAGCTTCCAACCCCACGATGCCAACTGGTGGCATCTGCTGGTGCGTCGGGCTGATGGCTTTGGTCGTCAGTACACGCGAGCCCAACAACTCAACATTGCTTTGCAGCGGCTCCAGGGGCCGGCTGACGTGTCGGGGACGCCGTCCGGGGTTGCGCTAGCGTCCCCGGGCGGGGGCGCCGCCACGTCACCGACCGCCGTAGGCGGGCGGGCGGCGTAGCCGACCGGCCTATATTTATCTATACAACACTTTGGCACACACACACACACCAGCGATTTAAGGCTTTGGCGCTATTTTAACGATAGCAAATCCTCAAACCCCTCTAAAAATTCCACAATATGAAAAACAAAAACCCCTCAAAACCCGTCACTCAGGACCTGCCTGATGTCGATGAAGACGATGGCTTCTTTGAAGTCGGGGATGCTGACTTTGATGAACCTCGCCGCTTGCCAGACCCTGCCGGGTCGTCCCTGCTGCATCAGCTGATGGGCCGTTACGCCGTCCTGCAGGTCAAGCCTGTACCAAAACGGGGCCGGGGTAGACCACGCAAGGTGGTCAAGCCATGAGCCGCCTCAACCGGATAGCCGCCGTCCTGGTGCGCTGGGTCTATCCAGCCGACCGCCCTAGCCTGCTGCCCTTCCCCGTACGCCATGCAGCCTCGAATACGGCCCTCTGGTGCCTCGTGAGGGTCTACTGGCTAGGGAGGTGGCTTGAAAGGGGTATCGGGGCGGTACGCCCTGATAAAAGCGAAGCGAAACGGTTTTGAAGGGGGTAACGAATGCTGAAACAAATCTTTCGAAGAAAGTTTGTCCAAGACGCGGGTGTTATGTGGACAACTCACGGGACAGTATCTCGTCGCCCTGAAAAACAGTATCTGTTTATACTCAAATGAAAGGATTTCCGTGAATATCTCTCAAACAGAACATGCACATCGTATCTACTACGATGCCAAGAATGTAGGCCCCAAGCGCGCCAAACAAATGCGCGCCACGCTGGGTGAGCGCTTCAAAATCCTGCTGGCTGATGCTGGCCTGACACCTGAGCAAGCCGGGAAAGAATTGCACGTCACACCCAGGACGATCAGGTACTGGATTTCCGGCAAGGTGCTGGTGCCATACGCCGCCTTCCGGCTGATCCGCATCCTGCGCATGTACGAGCTGCCGCAGCCCGGCTGGGACGGATGGCGCATGCACTCCGGTTGGCTGTGGTCGCCTGAGGGCTTCAGCTTCAAGCCTGATGACGCCAATTGGTGGTACCTGCTGGTGCGCCGGGCTGAAGGTTTCACGCGCCAATACAACCGAGCCAATGAGCTTCAACGCGCCCTCCAGCGTGGCGCGGATGGCGTGGTGGCGCAGCCGGTTGCGACCAGCAACGCGGACGCGGCCGGCTGCGCCGCCACGTCACCGACCGCCGCAGGCGGGCGGGCGGCGCAGCCGCCCCGCCTAGATTTATCTTTAGAACACTTTGGCACATAAATAAAACGCAGAGGCCCTGATCGTGGCCTTCTCCATTGGGAAAACCGCCATCAGGTCAACTTCAAAAAGCATAGCAAGTCACCTCAAAAAACATAGCAAGGATTCCACATCATGAAACTAATCAGAGTCAGGACCCTCCCCCATGGCACCCTCGGGGGGTCGTCACCTCTCCAAACTATCCGTCTTGAGAAGGACGCATCTGGAGAGTTTGTGGCCAGTCGTGCCCCAACGCTGCTTGAAAAGCTGCTCGCTCGGCCAGCTGGCCAGACCCTCCCCGCGCCAAAACGGGGCAGGGGCAGGCCACGCAAAACCGACCTAGCGGGTTCTGTAAAGGCGGGCAAGCAATGAGCGCCCTCCTTCGGGCCGTCGATGTCCTCAATGATCGACTGATTGCAGCTGCGTCCATTGGTGACGCCTTTGACCTCGCAGGCGGCGAAACACCTCCGGCATGGGTGCATGTCTATCAAAGCCAAGTAGAGGCCATCAGAGAGGCTTCTGAGTCCCTGGAAACCCTGGTACGGGGTATCGGGGTCGTAGACCCTGATAAAGCGAAGCGTAGCGGTATTGAGGGGGTGGAACTGTGAAACAAATCTCACGCAGTGAGTTTGTCCATGGCGCGGGTGTTATGTGGACAACTCACGGGACAGTATCTCGTCGCCCTGAAAAACAATTTCTCTATATACTCAATTGAAAGGATTTCCGTGAATATCTCGAAAACTCCCTGTGCACATCGTATCTACTAGAAGGTAAGAAAAGCTAACCCCGATATCAGGCGCAAGACCTGCGGCAATCACCAGGTTCCCTTGGATTGACTGCGGCGCACGAAGTTTGAGAGCAACTGTGCCGAATCTGTGCGGTTGGCCTGGGTGGCGAAGTCCAGTGCGCTCAAGCCAAGCTCGTTGACCAATGACGGGTCTGCGCCAGCCTCCAGCAGCAACTTGACGGCCTCCGGCGTGCCGTAACGTGCGGCCATCATCAGCGGTGTGCTGCCATTGGGTGAGCCTGCATCGATGTATGCGTTTTCTTCAAGCAACAGGTTCATCACCTCCAGATGCCCATGGGTGGCGGCGTAATGCAAGGGTGTCCAGCCGGTTTTGTTGACGTCGGCATCCTTCTCGATCAGCATCCGGCACATCCGCACATCGCCTGCCAGGGCTGCGAGCATCAGCGGGCTCTCGTCGGCGGCATTGCGCACTTCGACCTTGGTGCTGGGCCAACGGATCAGCGCCTCGGCCACCTTCAATGACTCCGCCTGGATGGCCAGAATCAGGCCAGGCTGACCTTTGGGGTCTACTGTGTTGGGGTCGAACCCTCTTTGCAGCAAGGCCGTGATGGTCCCCACGTCGTTTTGCCTGACGGCGGTAAAAAAGTCGTCGTAAGAACCAGCTTGAACTGATGAAAATCCAATAAAAACAATTAAATAAAAGATGTTTCTAAAGCAATTTCTGATGTTTGAAATGTGGGTATTCATGTCGTTATCACCCCGTTAAAGAGTTGCTCGAAGTTCCGGCTGGTCAGTCTGGCGATCTCGTCCGTGGTGACACCACACACCTGTGCCAGCTGCTGCGCCACATACGGCACATAAGACGGGTTGTTGGTTTTACCGCGGTACGGCACGGGGGCCAGATAGGGGCTGTCGGTCTCGATCAACAAACGGTCCAGTGGCACCTTGGCTGCCACGTCACGGATGCTCTGGGCACTCTTGAACGTCAGGATGCCTGAAAACGAGATGTAAAAACCCAGGTCGAGCGCCGCCTTGGCCACGACCCAGTCCTCGGTAAAACAGTGAAACACACCACCGGCACAGCCCGCCGAGCCGTCTTCGCCCTCCTCTCGCAGGATGGCCAGCGTGTCATCGGAGGAGCTGCGTGTGTGGATGACCAGGGGTTTGTGCAACTGGCGAGCGGCGCAGATGTGCAGACGAAAGCGTTCACGTTGCCAGTGCATGTCGGCCAGCGTGCGACCGTTCAGTCGGTAGTAGTCCAGCCCGGTTTCCCCGATACCCACCACGCGCGGCAAGCTGCCCAAGCGGATCAGGTCGTCCAGAGAGGGCTCCTGAACACCTTCGTTGTCCGGATGCACACCCACGGTTGCCCATAGGTTTTTGTGTTGCAGCGCCAGTTGGTGCAAGTTCGCAAACTCTTCGAGTGTGGTGCTGATACACAGCGCCCGCGTCACCTGGGCCTGTGACATGGCGTCCAAGATGGCGGGCAGGTTCGACACCAGCTCGGGGAAATTCAAATGGCAATGGGAATCCGTGAACATGCGTCTGTCAATCGGTCAAGGTGGGATCTGCCCGCAATGTGGGGCAGACAGCTCAGATGGTTTGTGTCTGGCGGTCAGAGGCCAGTTGCGCGCCCAAAATCTCTTCGATCTTGAGCTTGAGGGCTTGTGCGTTGTCGTCTTTGGGAAAGCGGACACCCACGCCCTGGGTGCGGTTGTAAGCCGCCTTGGCCGGTGTCACCCAGGCGACTTTGCCAGCAATCGGGTAACGCTGGGGTTCGTCAGGCAGGGAAATCAGCACATACACCGCGTCGCCCAACACATAGTCGCGGGTGGTGGGAATGAACATGCCGCCCTCGGTGAACAGTGGAATGTAGGCTGCATACAGCGCAGACTTTTCCTTGATGGCCAGCTGGATCACACTGGGACGTGGTGTGCCCGGGGCATGGGTGGTGGTGGCGTTCATGGTTTGGAGTTTAGAGCCAATTGCGCCTGGCTGACCAGTGCTTCCAACATCAGCCCGGGGTTAAACGGATGCTCCACCGTGCGGCGCGTTTGTGCCAGCGACTTGGCCCAGTCGCTCAGGCTGTGCCAGGAACCCGGTGTGGGCAGGTCAGCCACCTCAAAATAACGTGGCTGGGCACCACTTTTGAGCGCCAGCAGGTCGTGGCACAACTTGTGCAGCGCATCAACCGTCTGCGCTGGCGTCCAGTCCTTGAACACCGCCACCTCGCCGCGCAACACCGCTTTGGGCAGCAGTCGCCAGCGATCACTCACCGGCGCCATCAACAAGGCGTCGGTCGGTCGGCCACCCGAGGCTCGCAACATCACGGCGGCCTGGGGTGCAGGCACACCTTGGGCCTGCAGCCAGCGCAGGGCGGTGTCGTGATCGGGCCAGACCATGGTGTGGCCCAGGCAGCGGCTGCGGATGGTGGGCAACAGCAAGTGGGCAGCGTCGGTGGCCAGCACAAATTTCACATCCCCGACAGGCTCCTCCAAGGTCTTGAGCAAGGCGTTGGCGGTGAACACGTTCATGCGTTCGGCCGGAAACACCAGCACCGCCTTGCCCCGGCCACGCGCGCTGGTGCGTTGTGCAAACTCCACCGCGTCGCGCATGGCCTCCACGCGGATCTCCTTGCTGGGCTTGCGTTTTTTGCTGTCAATCTCGGACTGTGCTTTTTCTCCCAGGGGCCAGCCCATGTCCAGCAGCACGGTCTCAGGGCACAACACACAGAGGTCGGCATGGGCGTGCACATTGATGGCGTGGCAGCTGGCGCAGACGCCACAGGCACCAGCTGGCCCGGCTTGGTCACACAGCCAGGCACGCACCAGGGCCATCGCCAGCTCGTACTGGCCCAGGCCCGAAGGACCGGCCAGCAGCCAGGCGTGGCCACGCTGTGTCAGCAGGCTGTGCAACTGGGCCGTGATCCAGGGTGCCACGGTCTGACTGGGTGTTGTCTGGTCTGCAGACGTCATGCCAGCCAGCCTTGGTGTTGCATCACTTGCCGCACTTCTTGCCAGACGGCGTCACGCGCCTGGTCGGCGTTGATGCGGGCAAAACGCTGCGGGTCGGCCTGCAGGCGCTGGGCGTAGCCATCGCTGACACGTTTGAAAAACGCGGCGTTCTGTGACTCGAACTTGTCGGGCACACGGGCTCCGGCCAGGCGCTGGGCGGCAATCTCAGGGTCCAGCTCAAACCACAGCGTGACATCGGGTTGACGCACAAAAATACCCTCTGGCCCTTGTGTAGTCTGGATCATCCGCTCCAGATTCAGGAGTGTTTCCCAGTCGTAGCCGCGACCACCGCCCTGGTAGGCGAAGGTGGCGTCGGTGAAGCGGTCGCTGATCACCACCTCGCCGCGTGCCAGGGCGGGCTCGATGCGTTGTTGCAGATGGTCGCGCCGGGCGGCAAACACCAGCAGCGCCTCGGTCAACGCGTCCATGGGGTCGTTGAGGATCAGAGTGCGCAGTTTCTCGGCAAGCGGTGTGCCACCGGGCTCACGTGTCAGGGTGACCACCCTGCCCTGCGCCTCAAACGCGCGTGCCAAGGCATCGATGTGGGTTGATTTGCCCGCGCCGTCGATGCCTTCAAAAGTGATGAACAGTCCGTGATGTGTCATGAAAAAAAGAATGTTGGCGCGCTTCAACGCCCAAGCTGGTATTTGGCCACCGCGCGGTTGTGCGCGTCGAGTGTCTCGCTGAACTGGCTGCTGCCGTCGCCCTTGGCGACAAAGTACAGCGCCTTGCTGGTGGCGGGTTGCGCGGCCGCCAACAGCGCAGCTTTGCCGGGCATGGCAATCGGTGTGGGTGGCAGGCCAGCGCGGGTGTAGGTGTTCCAGGGGGTGTCGGCCAGCAGGTCACGGCGGCGCAGGTTGCCATCAAATTTGTCACCCAGACCGTAAATCACGGTGGGGTCGGTCTGCAGCATCATGCCGATGCGCAAGCGGTTGGTGAAGACCGAGGCAATCATTGGCCGGTCACTGGCCAGGCCGGTTTCTTTCTCGATGATGCTGGCCAAGGTCAGCAACTCGTCCGGACTTTTCAGCGGTGAGTTGCTCGAACGGGTTTGCCAAGCGGACGCCAGGTGTTTGTCCATCGCGTGCAACGCGCGCTTGAGCACCGCCAGGTCACTGCTGCCCTTGGTGTAGGTGTAGGTGTCGGGGTAAAAACGTCCCTCGGGCGCGAGACCCGGACGCTCCAGCTTCTGCATGATCACATCAGCCCCTAGCCCTTGTGTATCCTGGGTAAGCTGCTCTGCTTTCTGGAGTACTTGGCGGAATTGTTTGAAGCTCAGGCCCTCGACCAGGGTCACCGCACGCAGGGCTTCTTCACCACGCACCAGCTTGGACAACAGGCTGCGCGGGCTGACTTCACCCTGCAACTCGTAGCTGCCTGCCTTGATCTGGCGCGATTCACCAGACAGGCGAAACCACCAGTACAGCAGCTGCGGCGAGGTGGCCACACCAGCGTCGACCGCGTCTTGCGCAACACCACGCGCACTGGTACCGGGCTCGATCGACAAGTCCACCACCGGCGCGCGCAAGGCCAGCGGCTGGTTGATCCACCACACCCCCAGGCCTGCTGCGCCCAGAATCACCATCACTACGAAACCGATTAGTCGCTGCACAACCCCGCTGCCTTCCCCACATTGAACACCGCATCATAATGCGCGGCATGCAACAACAACTTGACGGCGTGGCCCGGCTGACACATTCAGGGCTGATACGTGCACAGGGCGAAGATGCTGCCAAATTTCTGCATGGCCAGTTCACCCACGACTTTGTGCTGCTGGGTCAGAACCAGGCCCGGCTGGCGGCATTTTGCAACGCCAAAGGGCGTGTGCAGGCCAGTTTCATCGGCTTCAAACGCAGCAACAGCGACATCCTGCTGGTGTGCAGCCGCGATTTGCTGGCGACCACCCTCAAGCGCCTGTCGATGTTCATCCTGCGGGCCAAGGTCAAGTTGACCGATGCCAGTGAGGACTTTGCGCTCTACGGCTTGGCGGGCTCAGCGCTGCAACATGCTACGTCACAGATAGCAAACTACCCAGACAACACCTGGGCCAAGACCGATTTGGACGAGGTATCTCTGATCAACCTCTACCCCGCCGACGGTGTGCCACGTGCTTTGTGGTTGGCTCCTGTGGCTCAGCCAGCACCCGCAGGCGAGGCCTTGACTGAGGCACTGTGGGACTGGAGCGAGGTGCGCAGCGGCATCGTCACCTCAAGCCAACCCATTTTTGAAGCCTTTGTGCCGCAGATGCTCAACTACGAGTCGGTCGGTGGTGTGAATTTCAAAAAAGGCTGTTACCCGGGCCAAGAGGTGGTGGCGCGCAGCCAGTTCCGTGGCACGCTCAAACGCCGCGCTTACCTGGCTCATGCAGAGGCGCCGCTCCAAGCCGGTGACGAGGTGTTTTTGCCCGCTGACGAAGGCCAGCCCTGCGGCACCGTAGCGCAAGCAGCCGCAGCGCCAACAGGCGGGTTTGACGCCATCGTCTCGATGCAGATCAGCGCCTTTGAGGCCGGTGGTGTGCGTCTGGGCACGGTGGACGGGCCGACGTTGACCCTGGCAGCGCCGCCCTACCCTTTGCTGGCCGACATCTGAGCCGGAAAAGTCACCCGCACCAACAAGCCCGGCCCTGAAGCCGGGTCTTCCAACACCAGGCTGGCCCCGTGCTTTTGCACCACCTCCAGCACAATCGCCAGGCCCAGGCCCGCGCCGTCCACGGCGGCGTTCACCCGCACAAACGGCAGCAGCATGCGCGCACGCAGCTCCGGCGCGATGCCGGGGCCGTGGTCACGCACCAGCAAAGTCACACCTTGTTCATCACCCCGCAGGTTGACCTCGACCACCGCATCGGGCGGTGAGAACTTCAGCGCATTGCCCAGCAGGTTGTCCAGCAGCAGCCGCATGTCGTCCGGATCACCCTGCACCACGGTAACGCCGTGGGTTTCCAGCGCAAACTCGATGCCGCGCTGGCTGGCCAGGGTGGACAGACCCACCAGCGCGTCCTGAGCCAGTGACTGCAGATCAACTACCACGCTGGGCCGGGGTTTGGCTCGGGCTTCCAGCCGGGCCAGGGTCAGCATCTGTTGCAACAGGTGCTGGCTGCGTTGTGCGCCCAGTTTGAGGCGGCTGGCCGCCTGGCGCATCTGGGCCGTGTCCTGGCTGCCCAGCAGGTTATCCACTTCCAGGCTGATCGCGGTGATCGGGGTGCGCAGTTCGTGCGCTGCGTTGGCAATAAAACGTTTGTGGGCCTGCAAACTGGCGTCGAGTTGCTGCAGCAGCCGGTTGAGGGTGTCCACCACGCTGGCCAGTTCGGTCGGCGCCTCGGGTATCTCCAGCGGTGCCAGCGAACTGGCGTCGCGTCGGCTCAGCTCGTCGTCAAGCTGGCGGATCGGTGCCAGGCCACGCCTGAGGGTGAAGTTCACCAGCAGCGCACCCACCAGCACCACCAGCATCGACGGCAGCAGCACCTCCAGCACCGCGTTCCAGCGCAACTCGTCACGCAGGGACTTGGCATGCATCACCTGCACCGTGCGTTGGCCGTTGCTGATGGTGAAGACTTTCAGCGTCACCGCGTCCGCCTGGTGGCCACTGCGCACCAGGGACAGGCCCGGCGGTGTGTCCAGGTCCACGTCGATCTGCTCGCTGGAGCGGTACAGCAGCGAGCCCACGGCGTCCCACACCTGCACATCCAGGTGCAAGGCCGGGTCATCGTCCCAGGTTTGCCGGGTGCCTTGCAGGTCGCTCAGGATCAAGGCGCGCGCCACCTGTTCCAGCTGGTAGTCCAGCATGTCGCCCTGTTGGCGGTGGACCTGCATACGTACCACCAGGCCCAGCACCAGGCCCACCAGTAACATGCCCAGCAGCAGGCGGACTTTGAGGCGTTTTTCTAAAGAGAACATGCGGGTTCGTCGCGCGGCACAAAGTAGCCCACGCCGCGGATGTTGAGGATGCTCTGGGCACCCAGCTTGCGGCGCAGGTTGTGGATGTTGACCTCCAGCGCATTGCTGGCCACCTCTTCGCCCCAACCCAGCAAGCGTTCTTCGAGCTGGGCGCGTGACATCGGCATACCCGGGCGGCGCATCAGCAGCTCCAGCAAGGCAAATTCACGCGCAGACAGGCTCACCACCGTGCCGTCTTGGGTGACCAGTTTGCTGTCCGGGTGCAAGGCCAGCGTACCGCTGCGCAGCACCGGATCGGCCCGGCCCGAGCGGCTGCGGATGGCTGAGCGCAGGCGCGCGGCCAGCTCGTCGATGTCAAAAGGTTTGAGGATGTAGTCATCGGCCCCCGCGTCCAGCCCCGCCACCCGTTCGCTCAAGGCATCCCGGGCGGTCACGATCAGGATCGGCAGGCCATGGCCACCGCTGCGCAGATCACGCAGCACCTGCATGCCGTCGCGCTTGGGCAGGCCCAGGTCCAGCACCACCGCATCAAAGGGTTCTGTGCGGGCGCATTGCAGACCCAAGTCACCGTCGCGCACCCAGTCAATCGTGATGCCCAGGCGATGCAGCCCCACACGCACCGCTTCTCCAATCAGGGGATCGTCTTCCACCAGCAACACACGCATCGGTTTTTCCAGAACAAAGAACTGATTTTCAGCTTAGCACGCCCACACGCAACAAAGCCGCGCAAAAGCGCGGCTTTGTTGTGAGGCGGATAGGCCACCTCCGGTCAAGCGGTTTAGCTGGCGACCGCTTCTTTCTTGACGGCCTTCTTGGCAGCGTGTTTTTTCACGACCTTCTTGGCCGGTGGGGTCACCGCTGCGGGTTCGGCAGCGGTCGCGGTGGCGGCCGGAGCTGCCGGCGCTGCGGGAGCCTCAGGGGTGGCGGCAAAAGACAGGCTGGCGCCCAGAAGACCAGCGGCAAGGCACAAAGCAGAGAGACTTGATTTCATGATGTTTCCTTGACAGATTGAGGTTGTTTACTCAGGGGTTGGTTGCTCACCAACTGAGGGGAACTGTAGAACCCGCAACTTAGTCTGGCCTTAGGCTTGGCTTAGCCAAAACTTAAGGTGGAGGTCCGGCCAGCACAGCGCGGTTGAAACGCTTCCAGTCCAAGCATTCACCGTCGCCCTTCGTTGTTCAAGCCACACCCGCAGAGCCAGCAAGAAAATATCAAAATGATAGCGATATACCCTTTTTGCAAAAGGGCTGGAGGCCAAAACTAAGCAGATTCAGCATCCAGGTGAACCCGACCCGCCTCGATCGTGATCACGCGCTGGCAACGTGCCGCCAGCGCCTTGTCATGCGTCACCAACACCAGGGTGGTGCCGAGTTCGCGGTTCAGGGTCAGCATCAGCTCCATCACTGTCTCGCCGGTGGCGAAGTCCAGACTGCCCGTGGGTTCGTCCGCCAGCAGCACCGCCGGTTGCACCACAAAAGCGCGGGCCAGCGCCACGCGCTGTTGTTCACCGCCCGAGAGCACCTTGGGGTAGTGCCCCAGGCGCTGTGACAGCCCCACCCGCGCCAACAACTCGGTGGCGGTCTGGCGGGCGTGGCGGTGTTTGGCCAGTTCCAGCGGCAGCATCACGTTTTCTAAGGCGGTCAAGTTGCCCAACAGCTGAAAGCTTTGGAACACAAAACCCACTTTCTGGGCACGCAGTGCGGCACGTGCGTCTTCGTCCATGGCAAAGATATCCTGGCCTGCCAGACGGACGGTACCTTGGCTGGGCACATCGAGGCCAGCCATGATCGACAACAGCGTGCTTTTGCCCGAGCCGGAAGCACCGACAATGGCCACGGTTTCCTTCTGCTTCAACTGGAAATCGATATCACGCAGAATGTCGAGTGTGCCGGTCGAGTCGGTGACAGACTTGAACACGTGGTCGACCGAAATAATGCAATCTGACATGGGGCTTTTTTTGAATGTAATCAACTTGAATCGTCGTCACTGTATCGCGTTGGCCAGTGCACTGGCTTTGGCAGGGATTAACAGCGGCGCAGCACAGGCCCAAACCATGAGCTCACCACCCGCAGGACCCACCATCGTGGTGCTGGGCGACTCGCTGAGCGCCGAATACGGCATCAAACGCGGCAGCGGCTGGGTGGCCTTGCTGGAGAAAAAACTGACCACCGAAAAAATCGCCGCCAATGTGGTCAACGCCAGCATCAGCGGCGACACCACCAGTGGCGGGCGTGCACGTCTGGGCGCGTTGTTGGACAAGCACCAGCCCAACCTGGTGGTGATTGAACTGGGTGCCAATGACGCCTTGCAGGGGTTGCCACTGGCCCTGACGCAGGGCAACCTGAGTGCCATGGTGCAGTCGGTGCAGGCCACCGGGGCCAAGGTGCTGCTGGTAGGCATCCAGGTGCCGCCCAACTACGGGCGCGACTACGGTGAGCGTTTTGCTCGGATGTATGGGCAGGTGGCCAAAGCCAACAAGGTCGCTCTGGTGCCGTTCATGCTCAAAGGGGTGGCCGATGTACCTGACAGCCTGAAGTGGTTCCAGGCAGACCGCATCCACCCGCTGGAGGCAGCGCACCCGATCATCCTGGCCAACATCTGGCCCGAACTCAAAAAGGTGCTGCGATGAGTCTGACCCTGGTGGCGGCCAGCGAGGTGATAACACGGCTGGGCGACTTTGACACGCTGATTGACGCGCGCAGCGAAGATGAATTTGCGCTGGACCACCTGCCCCATGCGCTGAACTGGCCCACGCTGAACAATGCCGAACGCATCCAGATTGGCACCTTGTACAAACAGGTCAACCCGTTTGAGGCGCGTAAACGCGGTGCTGCCATTGCCGCACGCAATATCGCGGCGCATATTGAGCGCGAGGTGATTGATAAGCCGAAGGACTGGAAACCGCTGGCCTACTGCTGGCGGGGCGGCCAGCGCAGCGGCGCCTTGTCGCTGATCCTGAGCCAGATCGGTTTTCGGGTGACGCTGATCGAGGGCGGCTACAAGGCCTTTCGCGCGGCCCTGTTGCAGGACATTGACCAGATCGTGCCCAGACTGCGCTTCACCGTGGTGTGTGGTCCCACCGGCTCGGGCAAAACCCGTTTGTTACAGGCCTTGTCGACACAAGGGGCGCAGGTGTTGGATCTGGAAGCCCTGGCCAACCACCGCAGTTCGGTGCTGGGCGCCATCCCTGGGCAGGCGCAGCCCACCCAGAAGCGTTTTGACACCCTGATCTGGGACGCGCTGCGTCAGTTTGACCCGCTCAAGCCCGTGTTTGTCGAGAGTGAAAGCAAAAAGGTGGGCAATGTGTCGGTGCCAGCCAGTCTGGTTGAGGCCATGCGCCAAAGCCCCTGTCTGAACCTGCAGCTGACGGACAGTGAACGGGTGGCCTTGCTGATGGAGGACTACGACCACCTGGTGCGTGATGTGGACTTTTTGTGTGACCGGCTGTCGGTGCTGATCCCGTTGCGGGGTCGCGCGGTGGTGGCAGGCTGGATGGCGCAGGCACGTTCAGGCCAGTTGGCGCAGGTGGTGCAGGATCTGCTCACCCAGCATTACGACCCGGCTTACCTGCAATCGATGCAGCGCAATTTTGTACAGTTTGAAGATTCAACAACCATAGCACCCGAGGACCGCTCCATGAGGGCTATGGCTGATTTGAGCAGACAGATCCTGCAGTCGGGCTGAAGCCCTGAGCCCGGTTAGCCGGGCTGGCCAGACGCGTCGTTGGGTGTGGACGGCGCGCCCGCGTCATCGTCTGGCAGCGGATCACCGGCCTTGCGCTGGGCTTTTTCCTTCAGCTTTTCTTCTTTTTTCTTCTTTTTGGCCAGTTCTTTCTGACGCTTCTCGTAGCCGTAATTTGGTGTTGCCAATGTAGTCTTTCAGTGTTGAAGGCCCGATTTTAACTGCAGGCCTCACACCAGCCGACGCAAGGCCTGCGCCAGATCAGCCTGCAAATCTTCCACCGCCTCCAAGCCAATCGACAAGCGCACCAGCGTACCGCGCGCCAAGTGGGCGGGCCAACTGGGACGCATGCTGGCCAGGTCATACGGCACCACCAGGCTGACGGGGCCACCCCAGCTGTAACCAATTTCAAACAGTGCCAGTGCGTCACAAAACGCATCCACCTGCGCCTGGCTGTACTCGGGTTTGAACATCACACTGAGCAGGCCCGCCGCGCGGCCTAGGTCACCCTGACACACTTGCAGCCAGTGGGCGTGACCCGGTGAATTGGCCAGGGCCGGGTGCAACACCTGGGCAAACTCAGGCCGGGTCTGGCACCACTGGGCCAAAGTCCGGGTGGCCTGGTCATGGGCGGTGTAACGCAATTGGATGCTGGGCAGGCCACGCAGCACCGCCTCCACATCATTGGCCGCCACACCCAGACCCAGACGCATGTGGCACAGCTTGAGCCGCATGTGCAAGCCCGGGTCACGGGTGATGACACTGCCCATCAGCACATCCCCGCCGCCGCTGGGGTATTTGGTCAGGGCATGGACCGAGATGTCGACTGCGAGCGGCTGGGCTGCGCCGGGCAACAAGTCAAAGGGCGCAAACGCCAGACCCGCACCCCAGGTGTTGTCGAGTGCACACAGCACCTTGGCCGCTTGGCAGATGCGCACCTGTTCGATCAGGTCCGGGAACTCTAGCGTGACCGAACCTGCCGCTTCCAGCCACACCAGCCTGGTGTTGGGGCCAATCTTGCCGGCCAGGTCCTGCGGGTTCAGGGCGTCATAAAACTGGTGGCTGATGCCCCAGTGGCGCAACTCGGCTTCGGCCAGCGCCTTGCTGGGGCCGTAGGCGTTGTCCGGGATCAGCACCTCATCGCCCGTTTTCAGCAGCGCCAGGGACACCGTCGCAATCGCTGCCAGACCGCTGGGCACCAAGAGGCACTGCTGACCACCTTCCAGCGTACACAGCCGTTCTTCCAGCGTGTAGCTGGTGGGGGTGCCGTGTAAGCCATAGGTGTAGGCCGTTTTGTCTTTCCACTCAAAGTGCCGCATCGCCGCCACATTGGGAAAAAACACCGTGGAGGCCTTGAACACACCGGGTTGGGGTGCCCCAAAACCTGCGGGAGGCACATAGCCGTGGTGGATCAGGTCGGTGCTGGAGACTGTCATGTGCGTGGTGCTTTAAAACCCAAAAACGCTTACCAATCAATGGATTGTGATCAAACGCTCCACTTCTGGATGAGCTGTTCTGGGCGCATGTTGTCGTAGCCCTCGAAGGGCTGGTGGATCCACGGGTTGGTCGGCAGATAGTCCACGCAGTAGTCCGGGGTGAAGATCGAGATCGCCTTGGTCCAGATCACCGCGCTGCGCAGCTCGGTGATCGGTTTGTAGTTGTTCTTGAGCTCTTCAATCACCTTGTTCAGGGTGTGGCCGGAGTCGGCCAGGTCGTCCACCAGCAAGACCTTGCCGGCAATCTGGCCCTTGGGGGTGGTGATGTAGTGCGCGATGTCGAGCTTGCCCTGCACCGTGCCCGCTTCGGAGCGGTAAGAACTGGTGGACATGATGGCCAAGGGTTTGTCAAACACGCGCGAGAGCACGTCGCCCGGGCGCATGCCACCGCGTGCCAGGCACAGGATGGTGTCAAACTGCCAGCCCGACTGAAACACCTTGATGGCGAGTTTTTCGATCAGATTGTTGTATTCGTCGTAGCTCACATACAGGTGTTTGCCGTCTTCTGTCAACATGGATATGCTCCTGTAAAAATAGCTGCTTACGCAACAGGTATAAGGGCCAGAGGCCGATTACTTATATAAATTGAAAATTTGGTGATCAACGACTGGCCGCTCAATCGGCCAAGAACGGGTGACGCATCATGATGGTGTGGTCGCGGTCCGGGCTGGTCGACACCACATGGATCGGCACACCGGTGACCTGCTCGATACGCTGCAGGTACAGCCGCGCGGCGGTGGGCAACTGGTCGTACTGCGTGATGCCCACGGTGCTGTCGCTCCAGCCTTCCAGGGTTTCATACACCGGCTCGCAGCGGGCGATGTCGTCAGCACCCATCGGCAGGATGTCGGTGAGTTCACCGTCAAGCATGTAGCCGGTGCAGAGTTTCAACTCCTTGAGGCCATCGAGCACGTCGAGCTTGGTGATACACAGCCCGGTCAGGCCGTTGACCTGGGCCGAGCGTTTGAGCAGCGCGGCATCAAACCAGCCGCAACGGCGGCTGCGCCCGGTGGTCACGCCTTTTTCAGCACCCACGGTGCTCATGTGGTAACCCGGTGTGCCCTCCACTTCCCACTCCAGCTCGGTCGGGAACGGGCCGCCACCCACACGGGTGCAGTACGCCTTGGTGATGCCCAGCACGTAATGCAACATGCCCGGGCCCACACCGGAACCTGCGGCCGCATTGCCGGCCACGCAGTTGCTCGATGTCACGAATGGATAGGTGCCATGGTCGATGTCCAGCAGCGTGCCTTGGGCACCTTCAAACAGCAGGTTTTCACCATTGAGGTGGGCGTCGTTGAGCTCGCGCGACACGTCAGCCATCATCGGCCTGAGCAGTTCAGCGTGGCGCATGGCTTCGTCATACACCGGCTGGAACTGCACCTCACCGTCTTTCATGTACGGAGACAGCACCGGGCCGAAGTCGAAGCTGCGTGAATTCAAGTAGGTGGTCAACACATGGTTGTGCAGGTCCAGCAGTTCACGCAGTTTGCGGGCAAAACGCTCGGGAAACTTCATGTCCTGCACACGCAGGGCACGGCGGGCGATCTTGTCCTCATAAGCTGGGCCAATGCCGCGGCCGGTGGTGCCGATCTTCTCCACCCCACCCTGCTCGCGTGCGGCCTCACGGGCCACGTCGAGGGCTGCGTGGAATGGCAGGATCAGCGGGCAGGCTTCGCTGACGCGCAGGCGGGAGCGCAGCTCGACACCAACCTTTTCCAACCCGGCGATTTCGTCAAACAGCTTGGCTGCTGAGAGCACCACACCGTTGCCGATGTAACACTTGATGCCCGGGCGCATGATGCCGCTGGGAATCAGGTGCAAGGCGGTCTTGATGCCATTGATCACCAGCGTGTGGCCAGCGTTGTGGCCGCCCTGGAAACGCACCACGCCCTGGGCGCTTTCGGTGAGCCAGTCCACCAGTTTGCCTTTGCCCTCGTCGCCCCACTGGGTGCCGACGACCACCACATTACGTCCTTTGATTGCAGTCATGTTGTTCCGCTTGGTTTCACTCAAATTGTTTGCACAAGCCATTGCCCGGCGGACTCGACGAGTACGCGGTCGCAATGGAATTCATCTACTTCACTCTCATGGCCCGGTAACACACAGACCACCACCTCACCCTGCGCACGCAGTGTGGTGATGGCTGCCGCCAACCTGGGCTCCTGGCGCCACGGCGCACGAATGGCCGCCTGCAGGGGGCGCGCTGCCACCGCAGACACCAAGGTTTTGATGTCCAGGCTGAAGCCCGCTGCCGGACGGTTGCGGCCAAACACCGCACCCACTTGGTCGTAACGCCCACCACGCGCCAGAGCACCACTGCCACCCGGCGCATAAATGGCAAACCGGGCACCGGTGTAATAGGCATAACCCTGCAAATCCGCCAAGTCAAACGTGACCTGAACGCCTGACAGTTGGCCAGCGAGTTGCTTCAAATTTTGAAGCGCCTCAGCCACACCGGGTAAGGGCGGAAGGGCTTTTTGGGCCTCATCAAGCACGGAAGCGTCACCATACAGCTGCACCAGAGTCAACAGACCCTGGCGAATGTGGGCGGGCAAATCACGTGTCAGTGCTGTCAACTCGGGGCTGTCTTTGGCCGCCAGCGCAGCGTACAAAGCGGCAAGTTGAGCCGACCCCAGCGACAGGCCCGACAACATGGACTTGACCAGACGCGCGTCAGCCAGGTCAACACTCGGGTTCTCCAACTTGGCAGCCTTGAGGCAGTCCAGTGCCAGCGTCAGAATCTCGATGTCGGCTTCCAGACCGGCATGGCCATAAATTTCGGCACCAAACTGCAAAGGTTCACGCGTGGCATGTGGTGCACCTGGCAAGGTGTGCAACACCGGGCCGCAGTAACACAGACGTGTGACACCGCTGCGGTTGAGCAAATGGGCATCGATACGAGCGACCTGGGGTGTGCTGTCAGCACGCAGGCCCATCATGCGCCCCGAGAGCTGGTCAACCAACTTGAAGGTCTGCAGATCAAGCGCCACACCGGCACCGGTCAACAGGGATTCAAGATGCTCCAGCAACGGCGGCATGACCAGCTCGTAGCCATAACAACGCGCCGCATCCAGCAGGTCACGACGCAGTTCTTCGATGTGCCGTGCTTCAGACGGCAATACATCGGCAATGTGATCCGGCAGGACCCAAGCAGACATGGATAAAAAAGGGAGGCTGTTAAAACCTGAATTCTACCGGGCGAATGCCGGACCCTGGCTCAGGCCAGCCACCAAATCAGCGTCAGACCGAGCAACAGGCTCAGCAAACCGAAGAAGCGCAGCTGGCCGTCGCTGAATTTGAGGATCTGCAGGAAGGTTTGCCGCCAGGTTGCCGGTGAGACAAAAGGCATGAAACCCTCCACCAGCAAGACCAAGGCAATGGCCAGCCAGAACGTGCTGCTGTTCAGGCCGGATTCCATGGCTACTTTTTGCCGCTGGCAGCGGGCGCAGCACCGCCACGCATGGTTTTGAAGAAATCAGAGCTGTTGGGGTCCAGCACCATCACGTCGCTCTTCTTGGCGAACGTCGCTTTATAGGCATCCAGACTGCGGTAAAACTGGGCAAATTGCGGGTCACGACCAAAGGCTTCGGTGTAGGTGCGCGCTGCCTCGGCATCGCCTTCACCCTTGATTTTCTGGGCATCGCGGTAGGCATTGGCCACCGTCACTTCGCGTTGGCGATCCGCATCGGCGCGGATTTTTTCACCCTCGGCCGCACCGGTGGATCGCAATTCGTTGGCGACGCGCTGGCGCTCAGCTTCCATACGCCGGTAGACCGACTCGGTGATGGCATCCACATAGTCAACCCGGGTGATACGCACATCCACCACGTCAATCCCCCAGGGTTTGGCGCCACGCACCTGGCTCAGCACCTCGCCCTTGACGTCGTCCATCAACTGCTCGCGCTTGGCTGACAACAGTTCTTTGACGGTGCGTTTGTTGATTTCTTCCTGAAACGCATTGCGTACCACGCGGTTGAGCTGGCTGGCACCCGCTGCCTCGGTGGTACCGACATTGCGGATGTATTCGGTGGGCTCAGAAATGCGCCAACGCACATACCAGTCGATCACCACCCGCTGCTTTTCAGCGGTCAGCACCGGTTCATTGTCGGTGCTGTCCAAGGTCAGCAAACGTTTGTCAATGTAGGAGACATTCTGAAACGGGGGCGGCAACTTGAAGTTCAAGCCCGGTTCGGTGATGACGTCCTTGATCTGCCCCAAGGCAAACACCACACCAAATTGGCGCTGATCCACCACAAACAAGGTCGAACTGGCCAATGCCAGCAGCAGCAAGACGGTTGAGAATAAAAAACCTAAGCGATTCATCAGGGAACTCCTAGCGGGTTTCGCGCGTGCGGTCACGAGCGGCGTCGCGGGTACGGGTATCGGTCGCCGCAGCGGTGCCTACAGCCGGGGTACTTGGCGCGGTAGCCGGTACAGCGGTGACGTCTTGCGAGACCTGTCCGGTCATTTGAATGATTTTGTCCAACGGCAAATACAGCAGGTTGGAACCCTGTTTGGTGTCCACCAAAACCTTGGTCACATTGCTGTAAATCTGCTGCATGGTGTCGATGTACATGCGGTCACGGGTGACCTGAGGCGCCTTCTGGTACTCAGCCAGCACCGATTTGAAGCGCTGAGAATCACCCTGGGCTTGTGCCACGATACGTGCCTTGTAGGCATCAGCTTCCTCTTTCAGCCGGGAGGCTGCACCCACGGCACGCGGAATCACATCATTGGCATAGGCCTGGGCTTCGTTCTTGGCGCGTTCACGCTCCTGTCCGGCCTTGAGCACATCGTCAAACGCCGCCTGTACTTGCTCAGGTGGGCGAACCCCCCCCTGCTGCAGGTTGATACCAACAACTTCAATACCCACCTTGTAGCGGTCCAGGATTTTTTGCATCAGGTCACGCACGCGTGGCGCAATCTGGTCGCGTTCATCTGACAAGGCGCTGTCCATACGCATTTTGCCAACCACCTCGCGCACGGCAGTTTCGGCGGCCTGGACCACGGCATCGGCTGGGTTTCGGCTTTCAAACAAAAACGCCCGCGCGTCGTTCAAACGGTACTGCACCGCGAATTTGATTTCGACGATGTTTTCGTCTTCTGTCAGCATGGCAGATTCACGCAGGCCGGTGGCCTTGATGATCACATCACGCCCAACATCCACAGATCGGATCTGGGTCACAAAGACCAGCTCATGACGCTGAATGGGGTAAGGCAGACGCCAGTTAAAACCGGCACCCACAGTGGAGTTGTATTTGCCAAACTGGGTGATGACCGCCTGCTGCCCTTCTTGCACGATGAAAAAACCGGTGCCAAGCCAAATCAATACGGCCACACCTGCTATCAAACCTGCACCAATGCCGGCTGTCTTCATATCGGGCTGGAAACCGTTGGGACCACCCTTGCCCCCCCTGCCGCCACCAAAATCACCGCCATTGGGCCCACGGCCACCCGGTTTGGCGTTGCCAAACAGGCCACCCAATTTGCGGTTGAAGTCACGCCACAACTCGTCCAGATCCGGTGGACCCTGGTTGCCTGAGCCCTGTGGTTTACGGTCTTCGTTTTTTGGGGGCTCCGATGCCGCCGGTGGCGGCCGGTCTGCATCTCCACGCGTACTCTCATCGGGCTTGTCATCACTGCGGCCCCAGCGCGGATCATTGAGATTGAACATGCCTTGGAGGCGTCGCGGTAACAGCGCCAAACTCAAAGTGGGTAATTGGAATTTCATCGCATCAGCTCTTATCTAATAAGTATTGATTGTGCCGAATCAAAAGGCAGCCTCATGACCTGGAGGGAAATCTGTGGCCACCAAGCTGGGACGCTGGGCAATCACTGCTTGTGTGAGAAGCTCCCGCAACCCAGCGACACCCTCGCCGCTCTGAGCACTCAAGAATATCCGTGGTGTTGGTGTGCCGTCGAGTTCGTAGCTGTCTTGCAACACAGGGGGGCGACGGTCGGGCGCTACCGCATCCAGTTTGTTGAAGATCAGAATTTGGGGAATGTCGTGTGCACCAATGTCCTTCAGAACACGTTGCACCTCAGTGATTTGGTTGAGGTAGTTGTCGTTGGAAAAGTCAACCACATGCAACAACAAATCGGCATCGACCGCCTCTTGCAAGGTGGCCTGAAACGCATCGATCAGCCCGTGCGGCAAATCACGGATAAATCCCACGGTGTCAGACAAAGACACCATGCGTCCGACATCCCCTAGGTACAACTGACGGGTGGTGGTGTCGAGTGTGGCAAACAATTGGTCGGCGGCATAGGTGCGGGCCTTCACCAATGTGTTGAACACCGTTGATTTGCCGGCGTTGGTGTAGCCGACCAGTGAGATGTTGAAAGCCTCGCGTCGATCACGCTGGCGGCGCTGGGTGTTTCGTTGGCGTTTGACTTTGCTCAACCGTTCCTTGATGCGCTTGATGTTGTCACCGATCATTCGGCGGTCAAGCTCAATCTGGGTTTCACCAGGGCCCCCTCGCATACCAATGCCACCGCTTTGGCGCTCCAAGTGGGACCAACGACGCACCAAGCGGGTGCTCAAATACTGCAGTCGGGCCAGTTCCACCTGCAATTTGCCCTCATGACTGCGTGCACGCTGGCCAAAAATCTCCAGGATCAACAAGGTGCGGTCATTTACCGGCAACTCCAGATGCCGCTCCAGATTACGCTGTTGGGCCGGACTGAGGCTTTGGTCAAACAGGATTTCCTGTACACCCAGTTGCTGGGCCAACATTTTGATTTCGTCAGCTTTGCCGCTGCCGATGAACAGGGCCGCATCGGGCGCACGCCGTTTACAGGTGACGCGTGCAACCGGATTCAACCCGGCTGTCTGGGCCAGCAAACCGAGCTCTTGAAGCTCGGCATCAAAATGGGGTAGTCCAAAATCAACACCCACCAACAAGGTGGGTGCCTGATTGAGATCAAGCGGCGGCAGGTTGGTCACCCTCAGTGGCAGAGAAGTTGACGGCGCGCCCGGGGACGATGGTCGAAATGGCGTGTTTGTAAACCATTTGGGTGACGGTGTTGCGCAACAACACAACATACTGGTCAAACGATTCGATTTGACCTTGAAGCTTGATGCCGTTGACCAAGTAAATCGATACAGGAACATGTTCTCGACGCAAAGTGTTGAGAAACGGGTCTTGCAAAAGTTGGCCTTTGTTGTTCACGATATTCTCCGTGTTCGGATAATGAAAGAAAAAGAAAGAGTCACGATACCACAGCCATCTGTTGCAGCGGCTTCAGAGTGGACAAATCCACCACAAAAATGTGGAAGGGATGGCTTGATTCACTCAGTCGGTCTTGTCGGCAAATGGATTTGCTGACGTTTTCAGCTCGATGCGCAAAGGCGTACCCACCAGATCAAACGCTTGCCGGAAGCGACCTTCCAGAAACCGCTTGTAGGCGTCGGTGACATGCTCAAGCGAATTGCCGTGAATCACGATGATCGGCGGATTCATGCCACCTTGGTGGGCGTAACGCAGTTTGGGCCTGTACATGCCAGAGCGTTTCGGGCTTTGGAACTGCACAGACTCCAGCAACAAACGTGTCAGCACTGGGGTGGACATCTTGCAGTTGGCGGCCTTGTAAGCCTGGATGATGGATGCCCACAAAGGACCCAGACCCTGACGTTTTTGGGCAGAAATCAGATGCATGTTGGCAAACTTCAAGAACGCCAAACGAGTTTCAATGGAGCGCTTCACCAACTCGCGCTGGTAGTCGTCCACCGCATCCCACTTGTTGACAGCCAGCACCACTGCCCGGCCATTTTCAAGGATGTAACCCGCGATGTGTGCATCCTGGTCGGTGACGCCTTGGGTGGCATCGATCAACAACAAAACCACATTCGCCGACTCGATGGCTTGCAGGGTTTTGACCACCGAGAATTTTTCGATGGCTTCGAACACCTTGCCACGCCTGCGCAAACCAGCCGTATCAATCAGCTCAAACTTCTGGCCTTCACGCTCAAATGGCACGGAAATGGCGTCGCGCGTGGTTCCAGGCAAGTCAAAAGCGACCAGGCGTTCTTCACCCAACCACACATTGATGAGGGTTGACTTTCCCACGTTGGGGCGACCCGCCACAGCGAGTTTGATCACGCCTGGCACGGTTTCCTCATCATCTGGGCTGTCCGGCAGGTTCAGCGGTTTGAGCGCCAGATCCAGCAAAGAACGGATGCCCTGCCCATGTGCTGCAGACACCGGCAACACCTCGCCCAGCCCTAACTCGTAGAACTCGACCAAATGAGCGCCTTCCAACATGCCTTCGGCTTTGTTGGCGACCAGCAAACAGGGCTTGCCCAAACGCCTGAGGTAGTTGGCAATGTCATGGTCTTGTGCAGAGACACCTCCTCGTGCATCCACCACAAAAACAATGACATCGGCCTCTGCCACGGCTTGGCGCGTTTGTTTGGCCATTTCTTTGTAGATGCCGCTGGTGGCATCTGGCTCAAAACCGCCGGTATCGATGACGATGAATTCTTGGCCGCTGTGTTTTGCGTTGCCATAGTGACGGTCACGTGTGAGACCGGAGTAATCCGCCACGATGGCGTCACGTGACTTGGTTAGTCGGTTGAACAGAGTGGATTTGCCCACATTCGGGCGGCCCACGAGGGCCAATACGGGCTTCATGTTGATTGATCAGTCGGTGGTGACGTGCTACTCGGGCTGAAAGCCAAAGACCGTGCCATTGCGGGTAACAGCAACCAAAGTGGTTCCTGCAACCACCGGGGTCGCCACAATGGCAGAACCATCCGTGGACAAACGTGTGAGTGGTGTGCCGTCGGTACGTGCTACAAAATGGAGGATCCCGGTGTTGTCACCGACCACCACAGAGCGTCCTAGCACCAAGGGTGTGCCAAGTTGCCGGTAACGCAGGCGCTCTGAGGTCCAGGTACGGACGCCGTCGCTGAGTCGCCATGCCATCAGCTTCCCGTCAGCTTCAGCGCCATAGACCTGTTTCTCATCCCCGCTCAAACCAACCCCACCCGAAGCGGGCTGTTTCCAGATGACATTGCCCTGGTTTGTGTTGACGCAACCTACCGCAGCCTGGAACGCACGCGCACAAACCACATTTCCTTCACGGCTGACGCCCGCAACCAGGTCCACCAAACGCTCGATATCGTTGGTGCCACGTGGCGTCGCCAAAGGTGCATCCCACACCACATTGCCAGTGAGCGGGTTCAGACCAACCAGTCTGCCACTCAATCCCACGACCAGTGTGTTGTTGACCGCCAGGAGCGCACCGGCCTGGCGCAGCACCAGAGCTTCCCCAGGCCGTTGGTTGGACCACAATTTTTTGCCGCTGCGTGCATCAAATGCAGAGACGACTCGGTCTGCACCCAGCACAAAAACACGCTCGCCCGCTACCAAAGGTGCAGTAAACACTTGGCTTGACAGCCGCACACGCCAAAGCTCACCCTCGGCAACCATGGTGACCAGCTGGTTGTCTCGGGTAACCACTGAGGCGTACGTGCCGTCGCTGCCGACCCCCGCCGAAATCTGGGTGTCTAACTTGATTCGCCACAGGGAAGCGCCAGTTTGTGCGTCCAGCGAGCTCACGTTGCCGTCCGAACTGGCCAGCGTCACAGCATTGGCGGAGGTATTTACAGCCAGCGGGAAATCCACTTTGCCGATTTGGGCTTTCCAGACGGTTCGAACGCCCAGCAAGGCAGGGTCGGCGCCTAATTCGGCTGGTTTGGGTGCCTTTGATCCACTGGCACAGGCTGCCAGCAGACCAACCAGGACCACACTCACGCCGACTTTGAAGAAGCGATCAACTGTGAATTGGTTCAACATGGACTATTTCCCTTGTGCGGCGTCGGCCGGGGCAGTGTTTTGCACATTGACGCCCAAGGCGCCAAGCTTGATTTCGACCAAACGCCGGTATTCTGTCAAGGGGTCAAACAGGCGGTAGGCCTTTTGATACTCTTCAACCGCTTTGGACCTATTGCCTTGCAGCGCAAGAATGTCGCCTTTTCGATCCGCGACCAAGGCCTCAAAACCCGCAGGAAAACTGCTCCCCAATTGGCTCATTGCGCCATCCAAATCCTTGGCATCCATCAGAATCCCCGCTAGGCGTAGTTTGGCCACAGCTTGGTAACCCGCATCGGAAGATTTTTCGGCCACCCAGAGTAGCGTCGATTTGGCAACATCAGCTTTGCCAGTTGTTGCATAGTGTCCAGCAACCAGCAAGCCTGACTGCTGGGCGTAGGCCGTGGATGCAAAGCGATCTTTCATATCTGAAAAAACACGGTCAATCTTGGCTGAGTCGCCAGACTGAATGGATCGCTCGACCTCATCAAACAGCGCCGCAGCCTGATTGGCTTGGCTACGTTGCCAATAGTTGTAAAAATTCCAGCTGGCGAAAGCTGCCAGCACAACAATCAATACCCAGGTGATCAGATTGCCGTATTGCTTCCAGAAATGCTTGATCTGGTCAAGCTGTTCCTGTTCTTCAAGATCCAATTGGTTTGCCATGACGTGATTCGCTAAACGGTTGATTGTAGAGTTGGGGCCCATGTGGCCAGATCGGCCAAGGCTTGTGAGGTTTGAGCAACGGCAGCATCACGCAACGGTTTGATCGTGACCTGTTTTGCCTTGATCTCATCGGGTCCAAAAACCAAGGCGTAGCGTGCGCCACTGGCATCTGCACGTTTGAACTGGCTTTTCATACTGCCCATCCCCTCTAAGGAGCTGGTATGCATTTGTACGCTGATGCCCGCAGCGCGCAAAGACTGCAGCGTTGACAGAACCAAAGGCATGGCAGATGTCTCTGTCACGATGGCATAGGCGTCGAGTGGCGCCCCGGTACCGGTCAGTCCAGCGGTCTTGGCCAACTCCAGTACCCGGTCAACACCCAGTGCCCAACCAACGGCAGGCGTTGACTTCCCACCCAATTGTTCAAACAAATAGTCGTAGCGTCCACCTGCACAAACGGTGCCTTGTGAACCCAGACGATCGGTGGTGAACTCAAAAACCGTCAGGTTGTAATAGTCCATGCCACGCACCAGCCGCGGGTTCACGGTGTAGGCCACGTTGTTGGCCTCCAGGATGGTCTTCAAACTGTTGAAGTGGGACAGAGAAGCCTCACCCAAAAAATCCAGCAGTTGGGGCGCAGCGTTCACCAGCCCCTGCATTTGTGGATTCTTGGTGTCCAAAATGCGCAAAGGGTTGCTGTGCAAGCGTCGGCGTGCATCCTCATCCAGCACATCGGCGTGTTGCTCAAAGTAGGCAATCAGCGCCTGCCGATGGGCCAAACGTTCGGGTGGTTGACCCAGACTATTGAGTTCAAGGCGGACATCTGTCAAACCAATTTCAGCCCACAGTGCTGTGGCCATCAAAATCAGTTCGGCGTCAACTTCGGCCCCAGAAAAACCCAAGGCTTCGGCGCCAATTTGGTCAAACTGCCTGTAGCGACCTTTCTGCGGCCGCTCATGTCGGAACATGGGCCCCATGTAATACAGGCGTTTGCCACCGTCATACAAGAGGCTGTGTTCCAGCGCAGCACGCACCACACCAGCGGTTGCTTCCGGGCGAAGGGTCAGAGGGTCGCCGTTGAGGCGGTCCTCAAAACAGTACATTTCCTTCTCAACAATATCCGTCACCTCGCCCAAACCACGGACGAACAAGGGTGTGCGCTCAACAATGGGGGTACGGATGTTGCGGTAGGCAAAACGTGACATCAAGTCACGAACCTTGGCTTCAAACCATTCGACAACGGCTGAATCAGGGGGAAGCAAGTCATTCATGCCTTTCACGGCTGTCAACTTGCCCACAGGAGAGGGGGATACTTTTTCTGTCATGGAAGGCGGGGTCACATCTGGGAAACGGTTGTTGCACCAAAGCGTTTTTCAACATAGTTTTCAACAACAGCCTGGAATTCTTCGGCAATCGCATCACCGCGCAGGGTCATGCGTTTTTCGCCATCGATAAAAACTGGCGCAGCAGGTGCCTCACCGGTGCCGGGCAAGCTGATGCCAATGTCTGCGTGTTTGCTCTCGCCTGGGCCATTCACAATGCAGCCCATCACGGCAACCTTCATTTTTTCGACACCAGGGTATTTGCTGCGCCATAGGGGCATCTGCGCACGCAAAAAAGCCTCGATACGCTGGGTCAACTCCTGAAAGGTGGTGCTGGTGGTTCGGCCACAACCAGGACATGCGGTCACGCTGGGGACAAAAGAACGCATGCCAAGTGCCTGCAAAATTTCGGCGGCAATCACCACCTCTTGTGTTCTGGACTCACCAGGCTGTGGCGTCAAAGACACCCGAATGGTGTCTCCGATACCTTCTTGCAACAGCACAGACAGCGCTGCGGCAGAGGCCACGGCGCCTTTTGTGCCCATACCAGCTTCTGTTAAACCCAAATGCAATGCGTAGTTGCAACGTTTGGCAAGTTCTCGGTATACCGAAATCAGATCCTGAACGCCACTCACTTTGCAAGACAGGATGATCTGGTTCGGATCCAGCCCCATCTCAACAGCTTGTTGCGCGGAATCCAGCGCCGAAGTGACCAAGGCCTCATACATCACCGACTTGGCACCCCATGGCGAGTCCCGGCGGCTGTTTTGGTCCATCAGGTCGGCCAGCAGAGCCTGGTCCAGGCTACCCCAATTCACCCCAATGCGTACGGCCTTGTTCCACTTCACAGCGGCTTCGATCATCAGGCCGAATTGCTTGTCCCGCTTGTCCCCCTTTCCCACATTGCCTGGGTTGATCCGGTATTTGGACAAGGCCTGCGCACATTCCGGGTAGTCTGTCAGCAAACGATGTCCGTTGTAATGGAAGTCACCAATCAGTGGTACATCGATGCCCATGCGGTCAAGTTGATCTCGAATGTGCGGCACGGCCTGTGCTGCCTCGGGCGTATTCACCGTCAAACGCACCATCTCTGAGCCGGCCACAGCCAGTTCCTTGATCTGGATAGCAGATCCAATCACATCCACCGTGTCCGTGTTGGTCATGGACTGGATCCGTACCGGAGCTCCACCTCCAACCGTGACAATTCGACCGCCCCAGACAACTTTGGCCTGCCTGGATGCGCTGGTTTGTGCTGTCGCTTCTGCAATAGGCTTGGCTGTATTCATCACTTCACCTCAAATCGCGCAACATTTTCGCGAGCCAGAGGCGTCAGATCCAGCGGCTTTCCGCGAACAACCACCGACACCATATCTGCACGCCCCACCACAACCGACAAAGGCAGCTGGCCTGCCAAGCGAATCACTTCGCCACTCTGCATCAACTTGCGCAACTTGGACTGCCCTGCACTGTCAGTGACTTCAACCCATGATTCACCATGGCCACTCAGCTCAAGCACGCTTGCAGAACTCATCACCTCTGCGCTGGCTACATTCACTGGCGTACTGACCGGAAGTGGGAAAGCAGCATTCACCGCTTTGCTTGCTGATGCAGCTGGTACCTCCGCAGCAACGGGAGCTTCTGCCTGAATGCCAGACGGGGGCTGTGTCAAAACAACCGCTTCCTCAACCCCATTGGCAGACACCTGCGGACTTGGGGCGGGTTGCTCCGTGACCAGCATGGGTTCAGCGGCCTCTTTGGATACGAGGGAAGTGTCCTCAAACAAAGGAGCGACCGGCCAAGCCAGGATCACCACAATCGCAACGATCAAAACCAAGACGCCGAGACCAAGGGGGCTGGAAAGCTGCGCCAACACACCTTGGCGCGATGCCCCAGTGGAATCTTTGAAACTCGTGTTCAAGCCAGCCTCATTGATTTTGAACTGGTTGAACTGAGGTTCCGGCAAACTGGCCATGATCGGCGCAGGATCAACTTTCAAGGCGCGACAAACACTCAGAGCCAGTGAACGCACAAAAACCATGTCGGGCAATTGGTCAAAGCGACCAGCCTCCAGAGCTTCGAGTTTCTTGACCGGCACTTTCAAGGCGACGGCCAAGGCGGCAATATGCAGCCCCTGCACCTCACGTGCCTCTCTGAGCAGAGCCGCTGCCTGCATCGGCGCAGACTGGACTGCAACATCCGTCACATCGCCCTCAAGACCCAGATCATTCATCAAAAGCTCCACGCTGGAAAAAGGCAGCCTGCGGCGACTCGGGAAAACGCTTGATCAACTGTTCACCAAGCTGGTTCATCGCTTCAAGATTGGCCATACGTTTTTCTATCTTGATACCGAGCCACAACGTCTCTGCGTTGGCCAAATCGGTGTTGTTCAATCGACGGATGTAGAACTGCGCCCGGACATACTCTTTTCTTTGAAAAAGAACATTGGCCAGGTTGTACCCTGTGACAGGGTTGGCAGCGTCATATTCGTATGACTTCATCAGACTGACCTCTGCCTCTGGCAATTGGCCCGCTTTGAACTGGCACACACCCTGCGCCATATGCGTTTTAGCGCGCTCGTTGTACAGCGGGTTGGCCAGGGCCTGACTGAAATAGTTCATCGATTGGGCAAATTGCCCGTTCTGGCACTTCAACCACCCCATGTTGTGCAACACGTGGCTGTCCCGAGGTTTGAGCGACAGAGCTTTGTTGAAACTGTCTTCAGCAATGGTGTAGTCATTCAAGCGCATGTAAATCAGTCCGCGCAGGCTGAAAGCGTCTGAATAACTTGGATCGACCGCAATGGCCTGCTTGATTTCGTCCAAAGCGACGGTGGTCTTGCCTTCTTCAAGGTACCCCAGCGCCAACTCCATCCGGATACGTGCCCGCTTGCGCTCAGCACTCACATCCGACTCGGTGACGATGTCCTCGTGCACCTCACCCACTCGGCTTGAGCCTGTCGGACCAGCACAGCCGCTGAGTGTCAACCCATTGCACAAGACGCAAGCCGCCAAAAGCAACTCTAGACGACTTGTCGATGTGATTTTCATCGTGACTTTCATGGTTCAGATTTTCGCATCGCTTGGGACATCCAAAGGACTTGAATTCAACTCAGAACTACGTTGACGGGCAATTCGCACAGTCACCCGGGTCCGGTCAACCACATCACCTGCAAGCTGACCACAGGCCGCATCAATATCATCACCACGGGTCTTTCGCACGGTGGTTGTGATGCCTGCTTCGCTCAGGATTTTTGCAAATCCTTGGACTCGCTCCGGCTTGGACCGATGCAGGCCGGAGGCCGGAAAAGGATTAAAGGGGATCAGATTGAATTTGCACCACGACACCGAGTTCCTGTATTTCTTTACCAACTGGACCAGTTCCTGCGCCTGCGCATCGCTGTCATTAACCGCGTCGAGCATGCAGTATTCAAAGGTAATGAAATCCCTTGGGGCATGTTCGAGGTAGTTAACACACGCTGGCATCAACTCTTCAAGCGGATGTTTGATGTTGAGTGGCACCAGGTAATCACGCAATGCATTGTTGGGCGCATGCAGAGAAACAGCCAAGGCCACTGGGCATTCAACGCCCAACAAGTCCATTTTCTTGACCAAACCAGACGTCGACACCGTGACACGACGACGTGACAAGCCATATCCGTGGTCGTCCAACATCATTCGGAGAGCCGGAATCAGTGCTGAATAGTTCTGCAAGGGCTCACCCATGCCCATCATCACGGTGTTGGAGATCACCCGCTCATCGCGTTTGAGATGCTTGCGCAAAAAATGCTCGGCAAACCAAAGTTGCGCGATGATTTCACCCGTGGTCAGGTTGCGACTGAAACCTTGATGCCCGGTTGAGCAAAATCGACAACCCATGGCGCATCCGGCCTGGGTCGATAGACACAGCGTCCCTCGGTCATCCTCCGGGATAAAGACCGTCTCCACGGCGTTGCCACCGCCTACATCGAAGAGCCATTTGATGGTGCCATCCGCAGAAATATGCTGGGAGATGACATCCATCGCCTTGACATGGGCAACACCCTTGAGTTTTTCGCGCAAGGATTTCGCCAGATCGCTCATGTCCTCAAAACGAGAACATCCTCTTTGGTGGATCCAGCGAAACAGCTGAACAGCGCGAAAGCGCTTCTCGCCCAGCCGCTCGCAAAAAGCGGCCAAACTCTCGAGGTCGTGTTCGAGCAGGTTGACCGTCATACTGTCTTCAGCGTGAAAAAACGTTCATGCCAGGGAAAAAGAAGCTCACTTCGACAGCGGCTGTCTCGGCGGCGTCAGAGCCGTGCACTGCATTGGCATCAATGCTGTCAGCAAAATCAGCGCGGATGGTGCCAGGTGCGGCTTTTTTAGGGTCTGTTGCACCCATCAGTTCACGGTTCTTGAGGATGGCGTTTTCACCTTCCAGTGCCTGGATCATGACCGGACCGGAAATCATGAATTCGACCAGATCCTTGAAGAAAGGACGCTCTTTATGTACTGCATAAAAAGCTTCGGCCTCGCGGCGTGACAAATGCGCCATCTTGGAGGCCACAATTTTCAGGCCAGCAGCTTCAAAGCGGGCATAAATCTGACCGATCACGTTTTTGGCAACAGCGTCAGGCTTGATGATGGAGAGAGTGCGTTCGATAGCCATATGATTTCCTCGTGAATTAAAAATTTCTGATCTTTGGACCAAAGCCCTTGATCTTAACCTGCGCCCAATTGGCATGAACGCCAACGGGTTGCTTTCTTATCTGCTGCGCCCACCTGGCCTGCGTCCAGCACCTGGTACGTTTCCGCGTTTTTTGCCAGCTTCCTGACGCTGCTTGGAAAAACTGTCAGCTCCAATGTAGCCCAATGATGTTTTTAAGGGATCAGGTTGTGAAGCTGCAGCTTTACCAGCAGCCGGGGATCGTGCAGGACCTCGACCCGGTGTGTTGCGGTTGCGTACCGCGCCACCTGCACCACGCCCGTTGGGTGTCCGCTTGCCCGCCGGCGCGGTCTCAGCAGAGTCGCGCACAGGTGCGCCTGGCGTTTGTGATGCCCGCGTTAACAAGCGGATATCTGCGTCGTCCAATTCAACCCAGGCACCCCGCTTCAAGCCTCTCGGCAACACCATGGAGCCATAACGGATACGGATCAGACGGCTCACGGCATGGCCGACCGACTCCAACATGCGCCGCACCTCGCGGTTGCGCCCTTCGGAGATCGTCACCCGATACCAGCAATTCGACCCCTCCCCACCCCCCTCTTCGATGGAGCCGAACTGCGCCATGCCATCATCGAGCCGGACACCGTCGAGCAGTTTGTGTTTTTCTTCCAAAGTCAGCGCACCCAGCACCCGCACCGCATACTCGCGCTCCAACCCAAACCGCGGATGCATCAAATTGTTGGCCAGCTCACCTGAGCTGGTGAACAACAGCAAACCCTCGGTGTTGAGATCAAGGCGGCCCACCGACTGCCATTTGCCCTGAAACAACTTGGGCAGTTTGCGAAACACCGTGGGACGGTTTTGCGGGTCATCGTGGCTGACCACTTCGCCTGCAGGTTTGTGATAGGCCAAGACGCGTGCTGGCGGCGGCGCAATCTTGAAGCGAATCGGCTTGCCATTGACTTTGACATTGTCGCCAAACTGAACACGCTGCCCAATGTGCGCAGGTTCATTGTTGACGGTGATACGCCCCTCCAAGATGAGCTGCTCCATCTCCAGACGCGAGCCCATGCCAGCCTGCGCCAACACTTTGTGCAACTTGGGTGATTCCGGCTGAGGCGGCAGAACCCGCTTGAGCGCAGCAGGATTTACTTCGTTTTCTGCAGCATCGAACACACCGGAGACAACGTCTTCAAAACGAATGGCATCATCCATGTCAGTGGCAGGCGTGGTCGGCTCTGTAGGGAGTTCGGTCATGGTGTGTCCTCAGGTACGGGTTCAATCGGGCTCGTGCCCGGATCGGGATCGTTCGACCAGTTCAATTCGCCATTGCGTGAACTGGCGTCGGTTGAAACGAAAGAGGCTGCTTTCAGCGAGTCAGCCAAGGGCAACTCCTGCCCCAACATCGATTCGAGAGCATCGGTGGCTTGGGGTGGCGATGTCAACAGCGGCAGTTGATCCAGGGAGTTGAGCCCCAGATCGTCCAAAAAATGACGGGTTGTGGCGAACAGCGCAGGCCTGCCCACGGTATCACGGTGCCCAATCGTCTCAATCCAGCCCCGGTCTTCGAGCTGTTTGAGGGTCAGCGAGTTCACCGTTACCCCGCGAACTGTCTCGATATCACCTCGCGTGACAGGTTGCTTGTACGCAATGATGGCCAAGGTCTCCAAGGTCGCACGGGTATACCTGGGCGGCTTCTCCGGATGCAAGCGCTCCAGATACACCTGCATGTCAGGGCGACTCTGAAAACGCCAACCTGTAGACACCGACACCAGCTCCAGACCGCGTTCGGACCAGTCTGCCTGCAACTCGAACAACAGCGCATCAATCCCGGACGTCGCCCAGTCATCACCCAACAAGATCCGCATGTCCTTGACGGGCATGGGTTGTTGCGCACAAAGCAATGCAGTTTCCAGGATGCGTTTGGCATCCGCCGTGTTCATGGTTGGCAAATTCCGGTCAAAACACCCCCATGGGTGCGGTACTCAAAGATATGGAAGACGTGATCAGGACCGACAAGTCATCGGTGGCACGTTGAATCGCATGGCATGGCCGTGCTAAAAGATGTCGCTATTGTAATTGAGGCCCCAGCTGCTAAGCGCCGTTGAAAAGTCCGATGGCAAAGGCGCCTTAAAAACCAGCGATTGCCCCGTCACGGGGTGGACAAACGCCAGCTTGGTGGCATGCAAAGCCTGTCGTTGCAATCCCGCGGCTGCCGCACCACCGTAGGTCTGGTCTGACACCAAAGCATGCCCTATCGACGCCAGATGCACCCTGATCTGGTGCGTCCGACCGGTGTGCAAAGTGCACTTGATCAGACAGCCCTGCACACCGTTTGCCAGGCATTCAAAGTCGGTCTGTGCCACCTTGCCCGCATGCAGTGCCAGATCCACCACCGCCATGCGCAAACGATTGCCAGGGTCGCGACCAATGGGGGCATCCACATGCCGCACAGCCGCACCGCGCCAAACACCGTGTGCCAGAGCCAGGTATTGCCGTTTCACCGTACGCGCAGCAATCGCCTGGACCAGCGCGTCCATGGTCTGGCGGGTACGCGCCACCACCATCAGGCCGCTGGTGTCCTTGTCCAACCGGTGAACGATACCGGCACGTGGCAGATGAAAAGCCTGACTGTCGTGACCTAACAGACGATTCATCAGCGTGCCACTCCAGTTGCCTGGTGCCGGATGCACTACCAGAGGGGCGGGTTTGTTGATGACCAGCAAGTGTTCATCTTCAAAAACAATGTCCAAGGGCAGGTTTTCAGCCTTGAAGGCCTGGCTTTGGGGTGTTGGTCGCAAAGCAATTTGGCCCATATCGCCAGCTTTAACCTTGGATGCGGCCTTCTTGACCACTTTCCCGTTCACCCAGACACTGCCCAGGTCAACCAGCTGCTGCAGGTAACTTCGTGAGAACTCAGGCACGAGGTCAGTCAATGCCAGATCCAAACGCAAGCCGTGATGCTCTGGCTTGAACGTCAATGCGCGCAGCTCCACTTCTGGCCCGGCGTCTTCGGTAGCCTCGCCGTCATAAGTCCCAAGGTCGGTCGATATAATTTGTGGAGTGTTTTTCAAGAAAGCTGTCCTACATGCCTGATGCCAAATTATCTGCTGCCCGCACCTGGGCCCTCGCGTGTGGCGTTGCGCTGCTGGGCGCTTGTTCCTCCACTCCCAAAGATCCGACAGCGGGTTGGAGTCCGAACAAGATTTATGCTGAGGCCAAGGATGAGTTAAAAGCCGGCGCCTATGACAAGGCTGGCCCCCTGTTTGACAAGCTCGAAGGCCGTGCTGCCGGTACACCCTTGGCGCAACAGGCCCAACTGGACAAAGCCTACGCACAATACAAAAACGGTGAACCGGTGCTGGCAGTGGCCACACTCGACCGATTCATGAAGTTACATCCGGCCAGTCCGGCGCTTGATTACGCGCTGTACCTCAAAGGCTTGATCAATTTCAACGACGATCTGGGTTTGTTTGGATCCATCACCCGGCAGGATCTGTCAGAGCGTGACCAGAAAGCTGCCAAGGAGTCGTTTGAATCTTTCAAGGAACTGATCACACGTTTTCCTGACTCCAAATACGCGGCAGATGCCAGTGCGCGCATGCATTACGTGGTGAACTCGCTGGCCGAGTCTGAGGTGCACGTGGCGCGTTACTACTACCAACGTGGCGCTTACCTGGCCTCTATCAACCGAGCCCAAACCGCGATTGCAGACTACCAGGGCGCGCCCGCCTTGGAAGAAGCGCTGTTCCTGATGGTGCAGTCTTACGATGCATTGAACCTGCCCGAGTTGCGTGACGATGCGCGTCGCGTGCTGGAAAAGAACTATCCCCAAACCACCTATCTGACACAAGGGTTCAAAACCAAGACGCAGCCCTGGTGGAAGCTCTGGTGAGGGAATGAGTATCAAGGCTTGTCGGGTCACAGCTTCGACCGGTATTCACAAGGGTGATCGGGATTACCAGCAAGATCAGGTGAGCTTGATCAGCCACCACCATGTCAAAGGCTGTGTGATGGCGGTGTTGGCAGACGGCATGGGCGGCCGCAGTGGGGGGCGCAAAGCCTCGGATCAGGTCATGATGACAGCCCGACAACTGTTTGAGCGTTATGCACCGTCGGTCGATGACCCGATCAGTATGCTGAGCCAATTGGTGCTGGAAGCGCACACGGTGATCAAACTCACCGCAATTTCCACCGAAGAAGAGCCGCACAGCACCATTGCGGTGTTTGTCCTCAACCCGGATGGCAGTTGCCACTGGGCTCATGCTGGTGATTCACGGATTTACCACTTTCACGGCAAACAGCTGGTGTCCCGCACACGCGACCATTCCTACGTTCAATCACTGGTGAACAAGGGTGAACTCACCGAAGAACAGGCCAGTTTTCACCCGCAATCCAATATCTTGATGGGCTGCCTGGGCACCGAGAAAGAGCCGCCGATTGACACCCACAGCATCAGCAAACTGCAAGCATCAGACACACTGATGGTCTGCAGCGATGGCTTGTGGCACTATTTCACCGAGGCTGAGCTGGGCTCCGTACTGGCAACACTGTCGCCAAGGGAGGCCAGTGAGTTTCTGATTGACAAAGCGCGTTTGCGTGCCAAAGGCAGTGGTGACAACCTGTCGCTGGCCATCGTCAAGGTGGAAGCGGCCAGCAGCTAGGCTCAGGGACGGGTTTCGGGCGCAGCTGATTTTTCCAGCTGTTCTTGTTGTGCCGCGATATTGGCTTCGATGCGTTTGAGGGCTTCCACCGCCTTGGCTTGGCGCTCCAAATCGTTCAACACCAATTCCTGTCGACGCAACTCGTCGGTCGTTTGACGCTTCACCTTGCGCGCATCACTCAGACAGTCGGACACCGCAAAACGGCTGTAGCAGACACGCTCCGACGCAGCATACGTGACTTCGCTGGCCGCGCGTTCCTGGGTGATACGTGCCCGCTCTGCCCCCACATCCAGCACTTGAGCCGATGGTTCCGCCGTTTGTGCCGTGGCGGCCAACTGGGCCAGGGTCAAGATCAGTCCGGTCAAAATTTTGAATGTCATGTCAGCCGTGTGTCCACATTGCGGCGCTCAAGCGCCAAAAATTCGCCAGTTTGCATTTCCTTGATGCGCGACACCGTACGCGCAAATTCATTGGCCAACTGCCCTTCGGTGTACAACTGCTCGGCCGGCACAGCGGCCGACATGATCAGATTGACCCGCCGATCGTAAAGCACATCAACCAGCCAGGTAAAGCGTCGCGCCTCGGCCGCCATGCGAGGTGGCAACTGGGGCACGTCGCTGAGCAGGACGGTGTGAAACTGTGTGGCCAATTCCAGATAGTCATTTTGGGAGCGAGGCCCACCACACAGAGTTTTGAAGTCAAACCAGACCACGCCACCGGCACGTCGGCGTGCCTGGATCACACGTGACTCGATCTGTAACACCGGGTCCTGGTCCTGCTGCTCGGCCAGTCGCTCGAACGCACTGGTCATGGCCACCTCAGCTTCTGGCCCCAGAGGTGTGTGGTAGAGCTCCAGCTGTTCCATCGTGAGGCCACGGTAATCCGTCCCATTGTCGACATTGATCACCTGCAACTCGTGCTTGAGCATCTCGATGGCGGGCAACAGACGATCACGGTTCAAACCATTGGGGTACAACTCGTCGGGTTTGAAGTTGGAGGTGGTCACCATGCCCACACCGTTGTCAAACAAGGCCTTGAGCAGGCGGTGCAAGATCATCGCGTCGGTGATGTCCGACACATGGAACTCATCAAAACAGATCAGGCGGTATTTTTCGGCAATCTGCTTGGCCAGTTGGTCCAGCGGGTTCACCGTGCCCTGCAAGGCGGCGAGTTCACGGTGCACTTCGCGCATGAACTCATGAAAATGCAGCCGGGTTTTGCGCTTGAGCGGCACCGCGGAGTAAAAGCAGTCCATCAGAAAACTTTTTCCACGCCCCACACCGCCGTACATGTACACACCGCGCGGAATCGGTGGGTGGTTGATCAGCTTCTTGAATGCGTTGGAGCGCTTCTCCTTGAAATGGCGCCACTCGCGCGCGCAGGTTTCCAGTGCCTGCACCGCACGCAGCTGCGCCGGGTCACTCGTGAAACCACGCGCAGCCAGTTCATTCAGGTAGATTTTCTTAACGGTCACAAGCCAACCACAAACTATAAAAAATAGAGCTAATAGCCCTTATTTTATAAGGGCTAGAGGCCAATTTTCTATCAATCAGAAGTTCAGAGTGCGTTTATCCACCGCCAGCGCCGCTTCCTTGGTCGACTCACTCAAGGACGGGTGGGCATGGCAGATGCGGGCAATGTCTTCGCTGCTGGCGCGGAATTCCATGGCCATCACACACTCTGCGATCAACTCGCTGGCCATCGGGCCGACGATGTGCACGCCCAGGATTTCATCGGTGGTGGCATCTGCCAGCATCTTGACCATGCCGGTGGTGTCCCCAAGCGCCCGCGCACGACCATTGGCCAGGAACGGGAAGGTGCCCGCCTTGTAAGCTACGCCATCGGCCTTGAGCTGCTGCTCAGTACGACCGACCCAGGCAATTTCGGGGCTGGTGTAAATCACCCACGGGATCGTCTGGAAGTTGACATGCCCATGTTGACCGGCAATGCGCTCGGCCACGGCCACGCCCTCTTCTTCTGCTTTGTGCGCCAACATCGGGCCCCGCACCACATCACCCACCGCCCAGACGCCAGGCAGGTTGGTCTTGCAGTCGGCATCCACCTCAATCGCACCACGTTCATTGAGCTTCAGGCCCACGGCCTCGACGTTCAGTCCGATGGTATTGGGCGAGCGGCCGATCGAGACAATGAGTTTGTCCACCTCCAGCGTCTTGGCTTCACCCTTGGCACTGGTGTAGGCCACCGTCACGCCCTTTTTACTGGTCTTGATCTCACCGACATTCACGCCGAGCTCGATTTTCAGGCCCTGCTTGTCAAAGGCTTTCTTGGCTTCTTTGGCAATCTGATCGTCCACCACCCCCAGCAGGGTTGGCAAACCTTCCAGAATCGTGACATCGGTACCCAGGCGGCGCCAGACCGAGCCCATCTCCAGGCCAATCACACCCGCACCAATCAGCCCGAGCTTCTTCGGCGCGGCATTGATGCGCAGAGCCCCGTCGTTGGACAGGATCAGCTCTTCGTCAAACGGTGTGCCCGGCAGTGCGCGAGCGTTCGAGCCGGTGGCCACAATGATGTGGCGACCCACGATGGTTTCTTCGGTGGCACCGGCCACCTTGATCTCATACCCGTCGGCACTGGCTTTGACAAAGGAGCCACGACCATGGAAGAAGCTGACCTTGTTCTTCTTGAACAGGTACTGGATGCCATCGTTGTTCTGTTTGACCACCGTGTCTTTGCGCGCCACCATCTTAGCGACATCCATGCTCAGACCTTTGACGGTGATGCCATGGTCAGAAAAGTGATGGCTGGCCTGCTCATAGTGCTCTGAAGATTGAAGCAGTGCCTTGCTCGGGATACAGCCCACATTGGTGCAGGTACCGCCCAGCGCCGGACCACCCTGGCTGTTTTTCCACTCATCCACACAGGCCACGTTTTGGCCCAACTGGGCGGCACGGATGGCCGCAATGTAGCCACCAGGGCCGCCACCAATCACGATCACATCAAATTGTTTGCTCATAAAAATTCCTTTTTGCGTTCATGAGGCATCCATTCACAGCGAGCCCTCAGCCAAAAACACCGCGAAACCGGCTTGGCCGGGCCGCTGGTGTTGCCCCTGCAAGGGGCAGGCGTTGCGACACGTAATGCGCGAAGCCTGGGGTGTGCTTTAAATATCAAACAACAGGCGGGCTGGATCTTCCAGCGCCTCTTTCATTGCCACCAGGCCCAGCACGGCTTCACGGCCGTCGATGATGCGGTGGTCATACGACATGGCAAAGTAGTTCATCGGGCGCACCACCACCTGGCCGTTCTCCACCATGGCGCGGTCCTTGGTGGCGTGTACACCCAGAATCGCACTTTGGGGCGGGTTGATGATGGGGGTGGACATCATCGAGCCGAAGGTGCCGCCATTGCTGATGGAGAAGGTGCCACCAGTCATTTCTTCCATGCCCAGTTTGCCATCCCTGGCCTTTTGGCCGAACTCGGCAATCTTCTTCTCGATGTCGGCAAAACTCATCTGGTCAGCGTCACGCAGGATCGGCACCACCAGGCCACGTGGTGAACCCACGGCAATACCGATGTCAAAGTAGCCGTGGTAAACGATGTCGGTGCCGTCCACCGAGGCATTGAGCACCGGAAACTTCTTCAAGGCGTGCACTGCGGCCTTGACAAAAAAGCTCATGAAACCCAGCTTGACGCCGTGCTCTTTCTCGAAACGCTCCTGCATGCGCTTGCGCATGTCCATCACCGGGGCCATGTTGATCTCGTTGAACGTGGTCAGGATCGCGTTGGTGCTTTGTGACTGGATCAGACGCTCGGCAACACGGGCGCGTAGGCGACTCATCGGTACACGTTGCTCGGGGCGACCTGCCAGCTGCGCTGCCAGGTTGCTGGCCGGCGCCGCCACTTGAGGCAACAAGGGCGCTGCAGCCTTGGCTGGTGCAGGCACAGCAGCTACAACTTTAGGTGCAGCCACCGCCGCCAGGACATCGCCCTTGGTGACACGGCCATCCTTGCCCGTGCCAGCCACCGACCCGGCAGCGAGTTGGTTGTCCGCCATCAGCTTGGCCGCAGCGGGCATCGCCACACCCGCCTTCGCGGTTCCGGCTGGCACCGCAGCTGCGGGCGCAGCCGCAGCTGCCGCAGCCGACACCGCAGCCATGGCCAGGGTCACCGGTGCCACCACCGCACCTGCAACACCTTCGGTGTCGATACGGGCAATCAGCTGATCCGCCGCCACGGTGCTGCCATCAGCTTGCACGATCTCGACAATCACCCCCGCCGAAGGTGCTGGCACTTCCAGCACCACCTTGTCGGTTTCAACGTCGATCAGGATTTCGTCCACGGTGACACTGTCACCGACTTTTTTCTTCCACTGCAACAAGGTGGCTTCGGCCACGGATTCGGACAGTTGCGGGACTTTGACTTCTACGATTGCCATGACAATTCTTTCAAAAAATACTTGAGGATTGCGCTTGTGACTGTGTCAGGCGCGTTTATTTGGACAGGACAAAGCCCTTGAGCTTGCCAAACGCACCTTCCACCAGCGCTTTTTGCTGCTCCTGGTGCAAATGGGCGTAACCGACAGCCGGTGAGGCCGAGGCAGCCCGTCCGGAGTAGCCGAGCTTTTGCCCCTCAAGCATGTTTTCGTGAATGTAGTGCTGCACGTAGAACCAGGCACCCTGGTTTTGCGGTTCGTCCTGTGTCCACACCACCTCGGTGGCATTGGGATACTTCTTGAGTTCGGCGCCAAACACCTTGTGCGGGAACGGGTAGAGCTGCTCAACACGGATGATGGCCACATCATCGGCACCCTTTTCTTCACGCTTCTTGGCCAGGTCGAAATAGACCTTGCCCGAACACACCACCACCCGTTTGACCTTCTCGGCCTTGAGGGCCTTTTGGTCAGGAATGATGGTCTGGAAGCTGCCCTTGGTAAATTCTGACAAGGGAGATGCGGCATCCTTGTTGCGCAGCAACGACTTGGGCGTGAAGATCACCAGCGGTTTGCGCAGGGTGCGGATCATCTGGCGGCGCAGCACGTGGAAAATCTGGCTCGCGGTGGTCGGCTGCACCAACTGCATGTTGGTGTCGGCCGCCAGTTGCATGAAACGCTCGACCCGCGCTGAGGAGTGCTCCGGCCCCTGCCCTTCATAACCATGCGGCAGCATCAGGGTGATGCCATTGACACGACCCCATTTCACCTCGCCCGACGCAATGAACTGGTCAATCACCACTTGCGCGCCATTGGCAAAGTCGCCAAACTGGGCTTCCCAGATCACCAGCGTGTTGGGGTCATTGGAGGCATAACCGTATTCAAACCCCAGCACCGCTTCTTCGGACAGGATGGAGTCGATGACATTGAACTGGGCCTGGTTCTCGGCCACGTTTTGCAGGGGCACATAGGTGCCGGTGTCCCATTTTTCACGGCTTTGGTCGTGAATCACGGCATGGCGGTGGGTGAAGGTTCCGCGGCCACAGTCTTCACCCGACAAGCGCACCGGGTAACCGCTGGCCACCAACGAGGCAAAAGCCATGTGTTCACCCATGCCCCAGTCCACCGGAATATCGCCACGACCCATGGCCGCGCGGTCGTCATAGACCTTTTTGACCAAGGGATGGGGGTTGACACTGGCGGGGATCACGGTGATTTTTTCAGCCAGACGTTTCCACTCTGTCAGCGGGATGGCGGTGTCGCAGACATCGGTCCACTTTTTGTTCAGGTAGGGCGCCCAGTCGACCGCAAACTTGCTCTTGAAATTGGTCAACACCGGATCCACCGTGTGACGGCCAATGTCCATGGCCGCGCGGTAGGCCTTGGCCATCTGGTCGCCCAGATCGGCCCCGAGGCCTTGCGCAGCGAGTTTGTCGGCGTAAAGTTTGCGGGTGCCAGGATGCTGGGCGATCTTTTTGTACATCAGCGGCTGGGTCAGCGCCGGGGTGTCCTGCTCGTTGTGGCCCAGTTTGCGGAAACAAATGATGTCCAGCACCACATCCTTGCGGAACTCCATGCGGTAGTCCAACGCCCACTGCATGGCCATCACCACCGCTTCAGGGTCATCACCGTTGACGTGCATCACCGGAGCTTCCACGCCCTTGACGATGTCGGTGCAATACAGCGTGGAGCGGTAGTCGCGCGGGTCCGAGGTGGTAAAGCCAATCTGGTTGTTGATGATCAGGTGCACCGTGCCAGCGGTGGTGTAACCACGGGTTTGCGCCAGCGCCAGGGTTTCCTGGTTGACACCTTGGCCCGCAAAAGCAGCATCACCGTGCACCAGCACCGGCAACACTTGGCGACCCGTCGGGTCAGCACGGCGGTCCATACGGGCCCGCACCGAACCTTCCACCACCGGGTTGACAATCTCCAAGTGAGACGGGTTAAACGCCAGACTCAAATGCACCGGGCCGCCAGGGGTGGTGACGTCGGAACTGAAGCCCTGGTGGTATTTCACATCGCCAGCGGGCAACTCTTCCGGGGCGGTGTGGTCAAACTCAGCAAACAAACCACCGGGCATCTTGCCCAGGGTGTTCACCAGCACGTTCAGACGGCCGCGGTGGGCCATACCAATCACAATTTCCTGCACGCCACGCGCACCAGCCTGCTGGATCAGCTCATCCATGGCAGCAATGAAGCTCTCGCCACCTTCGAGCGAGAAACGTTTCTGGCCCACGTACTTGGTGTGCAGGAAACGCTCCAGACCCTCGGCGGCAGTCAGACGGTCCAGGATGTGTTTTTTCTTGTCGGCATCAAACTGGGGTTTGCTGCGGACACTCTCGAGCTTTTGCTGCCACCAGCGTTTTTGTGCCTGGTCGGTCAGGTACATGTATTCAGCGCCAATGCTGCTGCAATAAGTCTCGCGCAATGCATTCAGAAGATCACGCAAGGTCATGACTTCTTTACCAAAAAACGTATTGCTGGTATTGAAGACTGTTTCGTGGTCGGCGTCGGTAAAGCCATAAAACGCCGGGTCAAGCTCAGGAATGTGCTCCCGCTCGGTGCGCTTTAAGGGGTCCAGATCAGCCCAGCGGGCACCCACATTGCGGTAGGCAGCGATCAATTGCTGAACAGCCACCCGCTTGCGACCCATGTCAGAGTCTGCGCCGCTGGCCACCACGACCCGGCTGACGCCTTGTTTGGCGCGTTCGGCAAAGGCATTGATGACCGGTTGGTGCGGCACGTCGCGGGCGTTGCTGCCATCTACCGCAGGCACATGCTGCAAAGCGTCGAAATAATCGCGCCAGGTGTCAGGGACACTGCCGGGGTTGGCGAGGTAGTTTTCGTACATCTCTTCGACGTACGGGGCGTTCCCACCGAAAAGGTAGGTGTTGGCCTGGTAGGCTTGGTAAACCGAGTTGGTCTCACTCATATTCGCTGACTTTCACTCCCCTTCAGGGAGCTTTAGCTGGTTAAAGCTGGGTTAGTTAACCTTCCGCGTCACGGCTTGACCGTTTGGCGGATGCGACAGTGGCGTTGGAAGGGCCTGCAATCAGTGCGGCATTGTGCCACTGAAAACTGGCACAAGGCGAACACTATTTGATTTACATCACTTCAGGCCGAGATCAAGTCTTTGATTTGCTGTAGGGCGGCGGGGTCGTCCATGGTGGTCAGGTCACCGGGGTCGCGGCCTTCACACACCGCCGCGATGGCCCGGCGCAAGCACTTGCCGCTGCGGGTCTTGGGTAACACGGTCACAAAACGTACCCGCGCCGGGCGCGCCACCGCACCCAAATCCCGATCGACCAGCTTGAAGACTTCGGCCTCCAGCGCGAGGGCACTGGCCTCGTCAGTGATCAGGCTGGCATTCTTCAACACGGCAAAGGCCATCGCCACCTGACCCTTGAGTTGGTCTGCCACACCCACCACCGCCACCTCGGCAATGTTCGGGTGGGCAGAGATGCTCTCTTCGATCTCGCGGGTGCCCAGGCGGTGCCCGGCCACGTTGATCACGTCGTCGGTGCGCCCCAGGATAAAGTAATACCCGTCGGCGTCACGAATCCCCCAGTCAAAGGTGCTGTAGACCAGTCGCCCCGGCACACTCTTCCAGTAAGTATTGACAAAACGCTCGTCATCGCGCCACACGGTCTGCATACAACCCGGTGGCAAGGGGCCTTCCACCGCCACCACACCCTTCTGGTTGGCGCCTTTGAGTTCCTCACCGGTCTGGTCGTCAAGCAGCTTGACGTCGTAGCCGTACACCGCTTTGCCGGGCGAGCCAAACTTGGAAACCGCTTTTTCCACACCGTTGCACAAAGAGAGGATCGGCCAACCGGTCTCGGTCTGCCAGTAGTTGTCGATGATGGGTTTGCCCAGGCCGGTGCTGATCCACTGCGCGGTGGGTTCGTCCAGCGGTTCACCCGCGAGGAACAACGCCCGCAAAGAAGACAGGTCGTATTTGGTCAGCAGGGCCGGATCCTGCTTCTTGAGCACGCGCACCGCAGTGGGCGCGCTGAACATCACGGTGACCTTGTATTTCTCGACCAGGCTCCACCAGATGCCGCCGTCTGGACGCGTGGGCAGGCCCTCGTACATGATGGTGGCCATGCCAGCGATCAGCGGGCCATAAATGATGTAGCTGTGACCCACCACCCAGCCGATGTCGCTGGTGGAAAAGTAGGTTTCACCCGCATTGCCTGCGTAAATATGTTTCATGCTGGCGGCCAGGGCCACACAGTAGCCACCGGTGTCGCGTTGCACCCCCTTGGGTTTGCCAGTGGTGCCGCTGGTATAGAGGGTATAACTCGGATGGGTGGCGTCGACCCATTCACATTCCACCACGGTGTTGAGGTTCTTTTCGCGCAGAGCCCCCCATAAATGGTCACGACCAGCTACCAAGTCCATAGCAGCCATGCCACGATCCACCAGCAAAACAGCTTCCGGTTTGTACTTGGACAGACGCAGCGCCTCGTCCAGCAAGGGTTTGTAGGGCACCGGTTTGCCACCGCGCGAACCAGCGTCGGCACTGACCACCACCTTGGGTTCGGCATCTTCAATACGTGAGGCCAGCGAACCCGAGGCAAAACCGCCAAACACCACCGAGTGGATGGCGCCGATGCGGGTACAGGCCAACATGGCAAACGCGGCCTCGGGGATCATCGGCATGTAGATCAGCACCCGGTCGCCTTTTTGCACCCCCAGGTCTTTCAGAACCGCCGCCATGCGTTGCACTTCTGCGTGCAACTCCCTGAAGGAATAGACTATTTCCTGGTTGGTTTCGGTCGAGACAAAAATCAATGCAGCCTGGTCGGGACGGGTGGCCAGATGCCGATCCACCGCGTTGTGGCACAGGTTGGTGATGCCACCGACAAACCATTTGGCAAAAGGTGGGTTGCTGTAGTCACAGATCTGCTGTGGCGGCACCTTCCAGTCCACCAACTGCGCTTGTTCGCCCCAAAAACCGTCGCGATCGGTCAAAGAGCGCTGATGAAAGTCGGCATAGGTGCTCATGGTTTGTCTCCGGTGGTGGTATTTGTAGTCAATTCACAATTATGTTGAATGAACTTGCAGCATGCTGACTGCATACCACATCAAAGTCACACCAGAGAGCAGCGAGTGGCCTCAAAAACCGATAGCATTCATCCCTTGAAATACAAGGGCCAGAGGGCTATTTGATCAATGCTTGAACCGCTTTGAATTGGGGGTGCTCGGCAGAGCGCAGCCACTCGAACAGCACCATCTCAGTGGTCACCAACTCGGCACCGGCACCTGCCAATCGGTCAAAGGCGGCGTCACGGTTGCGCTCGGTTCGAGAACTGCAGGCATCGGTCACCACCCACACCTCAAACTCGTCTTCCAGCAGATGCAGCGCGGTTTGCAACAGGCACACATGGGCTTCACACCCCCCGATCACGATGGTGCTGCGTTCGGTCGGTGTGTTCGACGGCTTTTGCAGGTGTTTGGGCAGGCTACGTGCGTTGCCTGCGGGTGGTTTGACCGGCGGGCGCAACCATTCGCCCAGGCCTTCTTCGACACCGCTGAACTGCATCTTGGCCAAGGTGCGCTGGCACAGGGCCTTGATCTCCGGGGCGTTTTCACCCAACTTGGACGGGTTCTGTTCCGTGCCGAGCACCGGCACCTGCAGCAACTGGGCGGCTTGCGCCAAGCGCAACGCATTGGCCAACACCAGCGGCGCTTCAAAAATGGCGGGCATCAGCCGTGCCTGGTAATCCACCAGCACGAGTTGGGACAGTTCAGCTTCAAGCAACATGGGCGTCTTTCAACAATCGGTGACTGCAATATTAGACCGCAGGATTCACACCCTGCGCGACTGCCAACAACTGTCAGCCGCCAGAAATTTTGTCAAAGGAATGACAGGTGAAACTGGCCAAATAACAAAAATTCTTTGATATTCATATTGTTACATCGCATTTCTATCATCAACTTTCATTGAAATTGATTTGACACAAATGCATTTTTGCCAGTAAGCTACCGCCCATGCGTTTTTTTGTCCTCGTCTCCAGCCTCCTGATCACCGGTGCCGTCCATGCGGCGCCAGCTGAAGCTCCCGACGACATCAGCAAATTCCTGGCAGACAAACCTGTTCTGCAGCATATCCAGCAAGCCGGACAAACTGTATCCACCAAGGCGTCGTCACTGGTGGTCAACGCGCTGGGCTTCCTGGGTGTCCCTTACCGCCGTGGCGGAACATCTGCTGATACCGGCTTTGACTGCAGTGGATTTGTCAAAACCGTGTACGAGGAAACGGTGGGTCTGGTACTGCCACGGGTGGCGGCCCAACAAGCGGCCCAGACCGAAAAAGTCGCTCGCGCTGATCTCAAGCCAGGGGACCTGGTGTTCTTCAACACCATGCGCCGCACCTTCAGCCATGTGGGTATCTACATTGGGGACGGCAAATTTGTGCATTCACCCAAACCCGGTGAAGAAGTTCGCGTCGAGAGCATGAGCATGGCCTACTGGAAGCGTCGTTTTACCGGTGCGCGCCGCGTCTTGACTGGTGCAGACGACACGCCAGAGACACCGACAGCGGTGGTCGCAGAGCCTGCTTTGCGCTGAAAAGCGCCCCCTCCTCCTTCTTGTCCGTGTGGCTCCTGGCCTATCAGGTGCTTGGCATGGCTTTTTTGTGTGTGTGAAATTAGCCGGTAGCCCTTTTTAAATAAGGGTCGACAGCTATGTATTTGATGGCAAACCCATCCGGATTGTGCCGCCACACCAGCCAATAAGCCTTCAAAGAGGCACAGTGGCTGCGCCCACCTGCAGGTCATCACTGCGACGCTTTTTCATCAAGGCCTTGGCCTGGTACATACGTTGATCGGCCTCGGCGATGCAGCCAGCCAGCGGCACCTCGGCGCTGTTGCGGATGGCATAACCCATGGCCGCATTGGGTTGGGCTGATTCCCCGTGTGCAACAAGGTAGCTGGTTTGTTGGCAGCGTGCTGACAGGGCCGCGATGTCAGCTTGGGCCCGGGTAGCGTCAGTGCCTGGCAACATGATCAGGAATTCATCACCCCCCAGGCGGAAAAAATGCCCTTGTGGCCACTGCTGTCGCACCAGACTGGTGAATGACACCAGCAAGGCATCACCGGCCGCGTGGCCGTAGCTGTCGTTGATCTGTTTGAGATTGTTCACATCGGCCACCACCAGGGCTTGTGGGTAAGCCCCTGCCACACCGTGGCTGGCCTTCTGGCTCAGGTAGTTGCGGTTGAAAAATCCGGTCAGAGCGTCGGTGTAGAGCAGGTTTTCGCGCTCCGTCAGAAACTGGGCCCGGCTTTTTTGCTCAGCCAGATTGCGCACCACCTTGATCACCAGCAACAGAATACCAAGCAAGGCCACAACCAGCACCAGAACCAGCATCAAGAGCCGCCGGTTGGCCTCGTTATCGAGGGCAGGCACACTTTGTATGCCTGCGTATTTGGCATCCTCAAAATCAATCAGCGGAATCACCTTGTCCATGATGGAAGCCAGCTCGGGTTGACGCCGAGTCACCCCAAAATACACAAACGAGTCCTTGGAGGTGTTGCCTCGTTTGACAACATCGGTGTAGCCCAGGCCATTGATGTAAAACTCCACCACCGTCGGGTTCTCGATCACATAGTCCACATTAGCTTCGCGCACCAGCTGCAGTGAGGCCATGATGTCTGGCGTTTTCACAATCTGGGCGTTTTTGAGGTTCTTGCGCAGGTACTCCTCGTGCCAGAAACCATCAATCACCGCCACCCGTTTGCCTTCCAGGCCGTACACATCCTGCACCGGGGCACTGGTTTTTAGACCCACGATGATGTCGCGCTCGGTGCTGATGGCATGGGGAAAGAAGAAATCCTTGAGCCGGTCTTCCGTTTTGGCCATGTTGACCACGTCCACACCACCCCGTCTGGCCTGGTCCATGATCTCGGAGAAGCTGCCGCTGACCACCTTGAAACGGATGCCCACGCTGTCACCAATACGCTTGAGCATTTCCCCGGCAATACCTCGGTATTCCCCCTGGCTGTAGTGGTCAAACGGCAGGTAATCCTCTGCCACACCGACCGCGGCTGTGCCTTTTTGCTCCAGCCAGCGCAACTCTGCCTCGTTGAGCCGCAAGGTTTTGCGGTTGTAGAGACTCTCTGCATTGCGCTTCATGACCCGGATGGCTGTGCTCCTCTGATCGATGTAGCGGTCCAGAACACGTCCCAACAGCTCACGGTCTCTGGCAACGGCCATGGTCATGTCCGAGGTGATGGAGCGGATCTGCGCCACCAGGGCCACCTTGGGACGGGTGTAGATAAAGTCATACTCCACCCCGGCACCAGCCGTCACAAAACCGTCGATCAGACCCGCCTCCAGGGCCTGCAAACCCAACTCCTGGGAGTCGAACTCAAGGCTCTGAAGATGGATGTTCGGAAACTCCCGGTACAGCTGCTGAACCACAAAGTCATTGCGGATGAAGCCCACCTGCTTGCCATCCAGGTCACCCAGTGTCTGCACTGACGAGGCCTTGAGTGCATACATGTTGTAGGGGTACTTCCACACCGGGCGGGTGAACCACATGATGCGTGAGCGCTCCGGGGTCGCGTTGACACCATACAGAATGTCAATTTGGCCCGCCACAAAGCGCGTGTAGGCGTCGTCCCACGCTTTGCTCATGACGGGCACCAGCTTGAGCCCGAGTTGTGCTTCGATGTCTTCGATCAAAGCGGGCAGCAACCCGTTGGGTTGGCCACGAAACTCGAAATAGTCCAGTCCGGCAAAAGGATCAAACCCCACGGAAAAGGCCTTGCCACGGTTGGCATCCAGCCAGGCCTGCTCGTCAGAATTGAGTTGCACCTGCGACGGCTCTGCGGCACTCGCAACACCTGCCAACGCACAAACCCACACCAGCAGCACAAGCCAACCAACATAAGCCCTGCCGCGCCTGCACATCTGATCCCAAACCACAGTCAACCTCCAGAGTCGCGACCCATCTTCGAGTTTCTTATTCGACACATGCTAACCCAATGATGCACAGGCATTTTTGCCAGACGCAGCAAAGAATTGCGTTGGATCAAAAGCCTGCCGATCTTCGGCAAGCTGTATCTGCTTCTTGGCGAAGCTGGCTGGCAAACCGTTAGAAACCGCCGAACAACACCCGCTTCGCTAAGCTTGTCCCGTTTGGGTGTCGACTGCAAAACCGCTGGCCAGCTCGGCAAGTTCAGGCAGCAGGCCCTCAATCAGGCTAAGCTGGCGCATCACCCGCTGCGCGGTCTCACTGATGGCAAGTTCCGGCGCTTGATCTGACGCAGTTGACCCTGGTCCGGGCACGATCACCGCACTGCGTGTGGCCAGTGCATTGGCAATCTGTGCCAAACCTTGCTGGATGCGCGCTTCAGGCGTGGTGATTTCGGCAAGTTGCAGCCCGCTCGTGTCCTGCTCGCGGTGCGCACCCAGCGCCGAGATGTAACCGAGCAGGGTGTGGCTGGCACACAAAAAACGGTAGGCCGCGTCGGGTGGCAAGCTGTAGCGATCGGGTTCGGTGAGCATGCTGGCCAGGGTGCTGGACAACTCGGCATCGGCATTGTGCGCATCACGCCGGGCAACACGGTAAGGCAGGTCATCACGTGGGCCGCTGCGGTACTGCGAGAGGATTTCACTCAGGTAGGTGGCACTCAGGCTCAAACTGCGAGCCATGGCATGGTGCACCCGTTTGCCATGCCATTCGGGCAGGATAAAGGCCACCGCAGCAATCGCCAGCAGGCTGCCCAGCAAGGTGTCAAGCAAACGCGGCCAGACCAGTGCATAACTGCTGCCAAACTGGTTAAAACACACCATCACCAGCACTGTGATGCAGGCGGTGGCCAGGCTGTAGCGCTCGGCACGAAAGTTAAAAAAAGCCACCCCCGAAGCCACCACCAACGCCAGTTGCGCCAGAGGATGGGGAAAGGACGAAACAAACAGCGTGGCAGCAAGCAAACCAGCCACCGTACCGCCCACACGTTGCCCCAGGCGAAGCCAGGTGCTGCTGAAATTGGGCTGGCAGACAAATACCGTGGTCAACAACACCCAGTAACCTTGCGGCAGATCCAGCAGATTGAGCAGGGCGTAACCGGCAGTCAATGCCGCCGACAGGCGCAGGCCGTGGCGAAAACGCCGGGACGAGGGCCTGAACTGCTGGCGCAGACGCCGCCACATCTCCGCCAGGGTTTGCGGATCGGCATCGCGCAAAGTACTGTCAGAGATGACCTCCAATGCATCGGGTTGGCCCGCGTGGGACAGGCGCAGCTCGATGGTACGCAGGTTGCGGCACAGATCCGACAGCGCGTTCACCAAGGCTTTGTCCTGCGGCCCGGTGGTCAGGACATGGCTTAACGCAGCATCCAGCTCTTGCAATGCGAGGGCACCGTCATTGCCGTAGTCGAAGACATCTCCTTGCGCAATGGCTTGGCCGAGTCGCGTGCAAGCTGCAGCCTGCAAGGACATCAATCGCTGACAACGAAACAACACATCGCTGCGGGAGAAAGCCTCACTCAAAGCTTCATACGGGTGATGCGCCGAACTGGCCCGCTCATGCACCTCCTGCGCCAGAAAATACCATTGCAAAAAAGGGCGAGCGCCGTGTGCCGGACGCGGAGACTGGGCCCACAACAGCAGAATCTGGCGCGCCCGGTTCATCTGCCCCACCAGCCGCCCGTTCTGGGCTGCCAGCGCCAGGCGCAAGGCCTTCACATCGCGCCCGCGCACCGGCTCCAGCAAGGAGGCTTTGAGCGCCAGATACCGCCCCAGTGCCACAAACACCTGCGACACCACCTGACTGGCAGGCCGATTGGCAAAAATGGCGGCGGCCACCAGTGAAATGGCGCCGTACCAGCAAGTGCCTGCCAGCAGCAGCAGAGGGTCATGCAGGAACGGCACCGTGTTGTCTGCATGTTGTGCCACACCCAGCATGGTGTAGATCGCCAGGATCACCGAGGCCGTTGCAATCGTGGCATAACGCTCTCCCAGGGCACCTAGCATCACATAGGTGAAGGTGGACAGAGCCAGGCCAACAGCGAACAACCATGGGTAAGGGAACAACAGCCGCACCGACACCGACGTCACGCCAAAACACAGCAGGGTGACCAGCAGCGCTTTCATCCGCCCTGCCACCCGGTCGGGCGACTCAGCCAGCGCAGCAGCGATGACCCCGAGGATCAGGCCAATCAGCCAGTCCTCACGACCGGTGCCAAAACAAAAGGCCACAACACCGGCAAACGCCAGTGCGACTTTGAGACTGTCAAGGGTCTTGTCGTGCGACCACAGGCGGCGCAGGTAGACCAGATCATTCAACATGTTGGAGACAGGTAAAACAAGAGTCAGGCGGTTGCCGGGTCAGCCCTGACCCGGCATGTGGCTTCAAAGCACAATCTGCGCCAGACTAGGATTTGGTCGGCGGGTACTTGACCGCGTTGAGTGCGATTTTGGAGGCCACCGCTGCATTGATGTCGATGCCCAGCACCATCACTAAACGCATCAGGTAAAGCAGCACGTCAGAGACTTCCTGGCGCACATGTTCGGCCTTGTCGCTTTGCATGATCTGCTCGGCCTGTTCGTCGGTCAGCCACTGAAAGATCTCGGCCAGTTCACCCACCTCACCGGTCAGGGCGAGGATCAGGTTGCGGGGCGTGTGAAATTGGTCCCAGTCGCGCTGGTCGGCAATTTCCTGCAAAGCCGCCTCCAGGGCGGCGGTTTCAAGCAGTTTGGTCATGACAGTTCCGCGCGTGCTTCAGCTTGTTTTGACCTGGTTGAGCATCGGTTCACCGCGCTCGAACGCACTGGCGTTGCCCAGTGTGGTGCTGGCAATCGCGTGCAAGGCCTCACGCGTGAGAAAACCCTGGTGCGAGGTGATCAGCACATTCGGAAAAATCATCAGCCGCGCCAAGGTGTCGTCCTGCAGCGGCCGGTCTGACAGGTCGTGGAAGAACACCCCCTCCTCCATCTCGTACACATCCAGCCCCACACCGCCCACCTGACCGGTCTTGAGCGCGTCGATCAGCGCCTGTGAGTCGACCAGACCACCGCGGCTGGTGTTGATGAGGATGACACCGCGCTTGGTGCGCGCCAGTGCCGCTGCATCGATGATGTGGTGGCTTTGTTCACTCAAAGGCAGATGCAGGGAAATCACATCGGACTCTTCCAGCAGACGCTCCAGCGTGACGTACTCAAAACCGACCTGCTGCGCGATCTGTGCGTTCTCATAGGGGTCATAGGCCACAACCTTGCAACCAAAACCTTTGGCAATGCGCATGGCACACTGGCCGATACGCCCGGCACCCAGCGCACCAAAGGTCTTGCCGTGCAAGTTGAAGCCTTCCAGGCCGTCGAGTGAAAAGTTCTGCTCGCGCACCCGGTTGTAGGCACGATGGGTCTTGCGCACCAGCGTCAGCAGCAAGGCAAAACAGTGCTCGGCCACCGCGTCGGGTGAGTATGCGGGCACCCGCGCCACACAAATGCCCAGCCGCTCGGCGGCCACAATGTCGATGCCGTTGAAACCCGCTGCACGCAGCAGGACCAGCTTCACACCGAGCTGCTGCAGGCGATGCAGCACCGGGTCGGTCAGGCGACAGTTGACAAAAGGGCAAACCGCATCAAAACCATGGGCCAGCTCAACGGTCTTGTCATACAGACGCTCTTCAAAAAATTCCAGCGTATGGGCACCATCGGCATTGGCGGCGTTCAGCGCCTGCTCGTCATACGCATGGGTGTCAAAAACGGCGATGCGCATGGTCTACACCTGGCCCAAAAAATCACGTTTGCCCAACTCAACACCGTTGCTGCGGGCAATGGCGTAGGCGGTGGTCACGTGGAAATACAGGTTGGGCAACACATAGGTCGTGAGGTAGTCCTGACCCTTGAAGTGCAGCTCGCCGCTGCGCATGGCCAGTGTGATGGCCTTGTCTTCGCTGCCGTCGATCTGCTCAGACGTGAAGCTCTGCAGGTAGTCGATGGTTTTCTGGATACGGGCTTGCAGCTCCGGAAAACTCGTTTCGTTGTCCTCGAATCTGGGCGCCTCCTGCCCGGCCAGACGGGCGGCACCGCCCTTGACCGTGTCCGAGGCAATCTGGACCTGCTTGACCAAAGGCAGCATGTCGGGGAACAAACGTGCCGAAACAAACACCGCAGGATCGATCTTGCGGGTCTCGGCGTGGGTGGCGATTTTGTCGAGGAAAGCGGCCAGGTTGCTCAGCGCGCGGATAGCGGGCGGAATAAACGCTTGGTACATGGACATGCTCATGGTGAAATTCCTTGGTTGGCGGATTGTCCGGCATGGGTGAAAACAACTGGCAGCGGGTCAACTGCCTTTGGCAGCTATTGTCGGTCAAGCCCCATGGGTGAAGGTGCAAGGCAGCCAAGCCGGTGCCAACTACAGCCAGCCCTCTTGTTCGGCCTTGGTTCCCGAGGAGAGCAGGTCATCGCGCAATGAGGCCAGACCAGGCGGCAACCCGGGGGTGGCCTGCAGCTCGGCCAAGACGCGGCGGTCATAGTCGTTCAAAGGCAAGGTGGTGCCCGCACGCCAAATCTCGGAGGCCATATGGGCTGCCTGCCAAGGGATGCCCGCCGCATCCCACAACGCCCCGGCGGTCAAGGCAATCTGAATACCTGCCGGGTCCGGGTCACAGCTGATGTCCGCCGGTGCAGGTGCCAGTGTCAGCAAGCAGCGCATGGCCTGCAGCCAGGCGCTGCTGGGGCGACCCGGCAGCCACACCAGGCAGGTACCCGGCGGCAAACGGCTGGCCTGGCGCTCGAAACTGGCCCGGTTTTCAATGAGCCAGTAGCTTTGGGGCGCCCGCGCCACCCGCAGCGAGGCATCCAAGCAGCGACACGGCACACCAACAAACCCCAAAGCTGCCCACGAGGTGGGTGGCCCGATGGACTCGGTAGCCGCACACAGCGCGATGCTGCCTGCCAGCCAGATCAGCGGCTCAAACCGACCAATGCCCAGCGTCTCCAACGGCACGGTGGCCTCCAGCCAATCCCATTCGGTGCCGCTGATCGCTTTGGTGTGGCCCCTGGCGGCCAAGGCAAAGTCCTGGCGCATGCCCTGGCGTTGGGCCTGTTGCCACACCACCAGGGCCTGCAGCAACTCCGCACGTGCCGTCTTGCTGGCAACCGTCAACACATCATTCAACAGACTGTGCACCGCAACTGAAAGCCAAGGATGCGCCTGGGCCAGCGCCTGCAAGTCCATACTCAGGCTGGCCTTGTCGGCGTCACGCTGGCTGCGGGTTGACACACCGGCCAGGGTCTGCAAACCTTCCAGATCGGTCCAGACCACACGCCACGGTCGCCACTGGCCATGGTGCAGTTCCTCCTTGAGCGCAACGCCGCCACACAACAACAAGGTCTGCAACAAAGCATCGGCCACTTCCAGCTGGCTGCTGCCGGCTGCTTGTAACAGGCTTTGCCAACTGCGCTCTTGGGCATCGGACTTGAGCCACTTCAACAGCAGAGCTTGCTGTGCACTGCTCAGCGCAGGCAGCGCTGTCAAGGGGCCTGGCAACTGGCGTGTGCGTTTGCCCCGGCTGCCCGGTGTGGTCTGAAGCAGCTGCGGCACCACGCCCTACTGTCCTGCGGTCAAATTGGGCTTGCCACGGCGTTTGGCCACCGCAATCGGGGGGGCCCAGCGTTGGTCACGCGGCTTCTTGCTGGTCACCAGCGTGATCTCGGCGGGCTCGAACACCTCGAGGTTATGGGTGATCGGGGTGGTCAGCACATACTGCGCTTGGGTTGAGCGCAGGAAGTGGCCCACCAACTGGATGTTGCGCACATCCAGGTGGGCAAAGGGCTCGTCGATGAACACAAAACCACCCGAGGCACTGTCTTCGTCCTTCAACAAACCCACCAGCAGGATCAGCGACTTGATCACCTGTTGCCCGCCCGAGGCCTCACCGTCGTTCAAGCCGATGCTGCCCTTGCCGTCGAAATTGAAGTTCACCCGTAAACCAGCCTGTGCCAGCACGGTGTCGTCGTTTTCGAGCACCGGCAGATCGGCAGCCACGTCCACACCCGCCAGCGCGCCCAGTTCGCGGATGTTGTTGCGGTAGCGGCGCACGGTGCTGCGTAACACCTCGATGTAACTCTCACGCGCGTTGAACACGGCCGTGGCCGCCTGCAGGTTTTTGATCTTGTGGTCGTCCAGACTGGCGCCCTGCTCTCGCACGGTGGCTTCCATGCGTTGGTAGCGCTCCTGCACCGTGCTGTCTTTTTCCCAGGTGTCTTCCGCCAGGTCGACATCCACCGCCTCCAGCCGCAATCGGGCCTGGGTGTCGTTGTTGTATTTGGTCACCAGCTCTTGCAATACCACAGGCGTGCGCCACGCGGCAGGAATCTGGCGGCGGCGCTGTTGAGAGCCGTCCACCTCGGCGGTGAGTTGTTTGCGCCGTTGCAGCAGTTCAGCGGCCAGACGGTCAGCCTCGGCAAAACGTTGGCGCAGCGTAACTTCCAGGCTACGGTACTGGCTGTCGGTGCGCTGGTGGAACGCCTTGGCCTCCACATAAGCCTTGTCCAGGGTTTGCCAGCGCAGGGCCGCAGAGATACGCGCTTGTTTGGCACCGGGCAGCGCCTGGCGCGCAGTGGCGAACTCATCACTGCGCCGGGCCAGCTCTTCGGCAGCGCTGTGGCCTTGCAGGGCACGTTTGCAATCGTCGATCTGGCGTTTGAGTCTCAGCAGGGTCTGGGTGATCGGGCCCAGCTCATCGTCCAGTCGGCGCAGATCCCTCTCCAGCGCGTCGCGCTGGGTTTGCAAAGCGGCCGCACCAAACTGGTGTTCACGCGGCTCAACCCACATCGAGCGCGCACCGCGACCGTCAAAGCTGTAGGCCTGTGGGGTGATCCAGTTGCCAGGGGTTTGCCGCCCGGCAGCTGGGGTTTCCACACAGCGCAGGTTCTGCAACTGCTGGATCAGCCAACGCGGCAACTTGGCATCAAAACGCACCTGGGCCAGCAGGCTGTTTGGTTCGGCAGCGGGCACGACCTCACCCGGCGCCACGGTGTAGTGGCGATAACGCTCGGCAGAGGCGATGTCGTCGGCTTTACCCAGATCACTGGCTTTGTCCAACAACACCATCCAGCGCAGTGGGCGCAGCACACCCTCGATCGCCGCACGCCAGTGCTCGTTGCTGACCTCCACCACCTCGGCCAGAAAGTGATGGCCCACCCCGGCAACTTGCAGGCGCTGGCGCAGGCGGCGGGCATCTTCTGGAAAAGGAGGTGCCTTTTGACCCTCTAGCCCTTTTATTTCCTGGGCTAGATGCTTTCTTTTTTGAAGCAACTCGTGGTGTTTGTCCTGCTGCACCTCTTCCTGGGCACGCAGCTCGCTCAGGTGCTGGTTGAGTTGATCAGCATCGGTGCCCTTGTCCACCAGGGCCAACAGCTCGGTCTCACGCTTGGCCAGGTCTTCCAGCGGGCGCTCGACATCGCGGGTGCTGTCGCGTTGGGTGGCGGCGCTGTCACGCTCTTGCAGCAGGCGGGCCTCTTCGGTTTCAGCGCGGCTGCGGGCCTCCAGCAGGGCCAGCAGTTCGGCGTTTTTCTGGGCACGTTCGGCTTTGGCCACAACACTTTGGTGGCGTTGGCGGTGGTGTTCGCGCAGTTGCTGGGTGAGTTTCTGGCGCTGGCCGTGCCAGGCCAGTACCGGCAGCACCTCGGTGGCCAGGCGTTCCCGCTCTTGCACCAGATGTTGCCAGCGCTGGTAGTTGCTGACCTTGTTTTGTAATTCGGCCAGTTGCGCCTTGCTGTGGTCGAGCTCTTTTTCGGCCTGCTGCATTTCGCGGCCGAGTTGCTGCTGATGCTCGCGGGCGCTGTCGTAGTGGTTGAGCACCTCCTGGTCACCAAACACGTCAAACACCAGGCGCAACAGTTCGCGCGGGCTGTATTCACACAGGCGGTCGGTTTGGCCTTGTTCGAGCGATAACACCTTGGCAATCGCGGGGGACAGCCCGGCGTCCGAGAGCATACGGCCCCAGGCTTCGACGCCCATGACCTGCAGCTCTTTGTCGGGGCGCTCGCTCAACTGTTCGATGCTGACATCGCCCTCCACCGCCATGTAGCGGCGTTGCCAGTCGCCGCCGTTGCGGTCGATGCGGCAGGCCAGCGTGACCTGATCGCTGTAGAGCAAGCGCCGGGCAAAGGGGCGACTCGACGTCTGGCGCGTGTGTGGGCTGTTGTCGACCACAGCGCGCAGCCAGGCCACATTGGCACCGGCGTGGCGGGCGTAGGTTTTGAAGTCACGCGGTTGTGAGCATTTGAGGCCCAGCAGGGTGCGCATCGCATCGAGCAGCGTGGTTTTGCCCGAGCCATTCGGTCCGGCGATGGTGATGATGGACGCATCCAGCGGCAGATTCACGCGCTGGCAGTAGTCCCAGTGCACGAGTTCCAGGGTTTGAAGGTGAAACATACAGAGGTGATTTAAGGAATATCGGCTGTCGGAGTGTCGGCCTGGGCACTGGCCGCAGCCAGAGCGGCTTGTTCGCGTTGCGCCTGTTCACGGGCCAGCACATCGGACAAGGCCCCATTGAGGATGCGCGGGGCCAGCAGGTCATAGTCCAGCAACACATCGAGTAGCGGCCCCTCCAGGATGTCGTCCTGCTTACGCAGAATGAAGCCATGGCGCTCCAGCAGTTTGAGGTTGGCATCAAGTCGTGTCTTTTTGCCCAACTGGTTGCCATAGTCCTCCAACAGCGCTTTGTAAGACAGCACCGGACTGACGCTGCGTGCGCTGGGCAGCGGTTTGGCACCGGCAAACATGTCGTTTTGGGGTGCGTCGGGTTCCACCCGGCTGGCTTGGCGTTCGCGTTTGGGCAAGACAATGAGCGCCCACACCACCACCAGCAGCGAGACGGCGTCGCGCGGCAGATCCAGGTTGTTGTTGGCGTTGAGCACACCTTCACCCAGCACCCGGGTGGCCGGTGCGCTCAGCAAGGTCAGGGTGACGTGGTCGGCATACACGTTGTCCACCCAGCGCAGGCCGACCTGGGCCAGGCGTTGCTCCACACTCTGAAACAGCTCGGCATCGGCGAGCGCCTGTTTAACACGGGGGTGGGTTCGCGGCAGGTACTTGCGGGCCAGCAGTTCGGCAATCAGGTGGGTGGCTTCGTTGTCTTGGGTCATGATGAATGGGTCGGGTGGGTGGTGCTGACATGCGCCAACTGGCCGCTACTCAAATGGGTGACCGCCGGGTGCTCCTGCGCAGCCAGATCGGTGTGCCACTGCACACGCCAGGGCTGGCGCGCTAACTCACCGGTGGCACCGGGTAAATCCTGCGCCTGGGCGTCACCGAGCAGCGGCAAAAGCTGCGCCTTGTAGGCCACCTGGGCGTAACGCGCGGCCAAACCACCTACATCGGCCAGCAAGGCTTCTTGCACGGCGCGGGCTGCGGCAGAGTTGTCCGTGCTGGTGTCACTGGCCCATTGCGCCAGCAAACCGGAGAGTGCCGCCAACTCCTGTGGCAAGGCCACCGCCGTGAGGTCGCACACGGGTGCGGCCTGCGCCACAGGCAGCGGCTCATCTCGCAAGGCTTGCGGGCGATCGCGCTCGAACTCGGCCTCGGCAACATCCAACATGTCATGCGGCGAGAGTGCGGCCAGAGCCACCGGGTGATGCAACACATCGGCACCAAGGCGATCCAGCTGGGTCTGGGTTTGCAGCCAGCGCTTGACATCGGTGCTGGTGATGCCCGTCGTGCCCAGCGTGACACGCTGGCGGTCCACCTGCTGCAAGGCGCGGTTGAACTGCGCCGCCATGGCCAGCAACCGCGATTGCGCCAGGCCCAGCGCTCGCGCCGCCTGCTCCAGCGCGCGCTCGCCATGGGCGTGGCTGATGATGGTGGTGATGGTGCTGGAGGCGCGGTCAATCAGGCGTGCGGCCCGGTCATACCGTTCACGCGCTGCACGCAGGCGAAACTCTGATCCACTGGCAATGGCGTCTGAGAACTCATGGTGCAAGCGCACCAATTGAGCCTGCAACATGTGGACCTGGTTGCCCTGCAGCAAGCCCAACTGATCGGCCCCCACCACCTGGCTCAACAAACCCGCAAGTTCATCCTCGACCGGTTCGGCAAGGCGACCCAGCAGATCCGCTACCTGTTGAGCCAGCGCCGTGACACCGTACTGGCGTTGTGATTCGTCCCAGCTCAACAGCCCCGCATCGCGAAAACGCTTGATCACGGCGTCGGCTGCTTCAGGCCGCAGGGCGTAGAACAGCTGGGTCAACTCATCACGTCCCAGAAACGCCCGCCCCTGCCCGACCAGGACCAACAAGGCCCACAGACGCAAACGTGCCAGAGCACTGCTGCCCTGCAGCAGCAGGCGCACAGCCTCCAGCAACGTGGCATTGCTCTCCAGTTGCCAGGCCAACGGAGAGTCGGCCAAAGCATCTGCATCCTGGAAATAGTCGTCAAAGGCGGTATCTGCCTCGGGCAGCAGCAAAAGTTTGGACGGCTCTTCTTGTACGGTCATACGGGGGGGCCACGGCGGGGTGGCGAGCTAAATCAGGCACATTCGGTAATGATAGGGCCAGCCAAAGGTGGGCTGCGAAACGCTGCATCTACCAAAGAAAGCTGGGCCAGCAGACCCGAACGCCAAGGGTCAAGACGGCAAAAACTGTGACCCCACTGGTTTGACAGGCGTGTGAGGCTACCAAACACCCTGCGTGCGACCTTGCCACGGCAAAGGCATAACACAGGAAATAGAAGAGGCGGACACCCGCCTAAGACTCTGCATCACGGCGCAGGCTGATAACGCAGAACCCGGTTGCGCCCGGCTGCCTTGGCCTGGTACATGGCCCGGTCAGCATCTCGCAACAAGGTCGTGAGGTCATAACAACCCGATGCCACACCGATGCTGACGGTGATCTTGAGCGGTTGTGCCAGGGTGGGAATGGCTATTGCCGCCAAGGACTGGCCCAACTGTTGAGCCACATATTCAGCCGCATCCAGGTCGGTATCCGCCAGCAACACGGCAAACTCCTCGCCACCGATGCGGCCACACACGTCTGAACCACGAAAGCGGTTGGCCATCAAGGTGCTGAGGTGCTGGAGCACCATATCCCCCACATGGTGACCATGCTGGTCATTGATCTGCTTGAAGTGGTCAACATCGATCAGCAGTGCGCTGACCGGGGAAGCGTTGCGCAGGCCGTGGCGGATGATCTGCTCACTCAGCTCCACAAACGACCGGCGGTTGTGGATGCCCGTGAGCGGATCGGTGCGAGCCATATGCTCGGCCTCCTGGTGCGCATGGTGCAGCTCATATCGCATCTGCAGGCTGCGTTGCATGGCATCGGCCATGATTTTGGTGGCCTTGATGGAAATCACCATGAAAAGTGTGGCAGACAAGGCCATACCCAGCGCCGTGCGGTCCTCCTGGGCATACAGCCAGATGGTGCTGGGCAGCAACACCGCCAACATGGCCAGGATGTTGATGAGCCGGTGGGCGGAATAGGTCACCATGGCACCCGCTGCCATACCCACCAGGTGGTAGAGCACCACACCACGTTCAACACCGTAGTCCATGGGTGTGATCCAGGCTGTGCCAACACCCCAGACCAAGGATGACAGCAGAAGCGTGAAGGTAAAGGGCAGCTCCCAACGCAAGATGTCCTCACCGCGGGGTTTCACGCGGAAATACTGCAAGAAGAACAACAAGCGGATCAAGGTGCTGCCAGCCAGCGCAGCCATCCACCACTGCAGCAAGGTGGTATCCACCTGTCCCCACAAGGTCCAGCTCAGCACCAGGGCCACGACGGCACTGTAAAACACCGCAGGAAAAGACTGCCTGAACAGCAGGACCAGGGTCTCCGCACGAATCTGGGTGGCATAGGACACTGGCACCGTTGCAGGAGGTTCGGGCAATGACTCTGGTACACGCATGTTGAACAGATAGGTAGAAAGCCCCGATGCTCGGGCGCCATAAAAAAGATGCACCCGCCAGCCTGGCGGCTCAGCAGTCTAACAGCATGGAAACCCCAAAAAAGAACGAGCTTACCCACATTGAATCAGACCTTCTTTTATAAACAAAATGCAAGTACAGCCCTTATTCAATAAGGGCTAAACACTACAAAATAAGCAGCGCCCCAGTATCCCTCCTAGGACTGCAGGCGCCGCTCGATCTGACTCTCGTGGTAGTAGCGGTTTTTGGCTTCGTACATGGCGCGATCGGCCCGGTGCAGCGTGACTTCCAGCTGGTCTCCAGCATGGCAGGTGGCGGCGCCGATGGCCATGCTCAGCTTGTGACCCGAGTAGAACTGGTTGTTGAGCTCCAGAATCGACAGGATGCGCTCCACAATGGCCTGTGCGCCACGCTCATCGGCCCCGGGCAGCAACATGGCAAATTCGTCACCACCAGTACGGGCAACACAGGCGTTGGGGCTGTTGACCTTGCTCAGAACCTCGCCAGCGCGGCGCAGCAAAGCGTCCCCCGCGATGTGGCCCGCTTCGTCGTTGACCCGCTTGAGGCCATTGAGGTCGATCACCAGCACACTCAGCGGCCACGGGCCCTTGCGGGACAAGCGGTTCAACTCGTCCATGTAGAAAGCGCGGTTGCGCAGCTGGGTCAGAGAGTCATGTTTGCCCAGGTACTCCAGATAGGCCTCAGCCTTCTTGCGGGCGGTGATGTCCACCAGCGACACCAGCACCAGGTCCCAGTTCGCCAGATGGTCGGGCAGCACCGCAAATTGCATATGGATGTTGATCAGGTCCCCACTGAGCCGGTAGTTGACCACCTCGCGCATGAGTGTGGTCTTGCCCTGCCACAGCTCGATCAGTTGCTCGGCAAACGAATCCCGCATTTCACCCTGGAAGACATCGCCCAGACGGGCCAGCAGTTCGGACTTGCTCTGTGCACCAAACATGCTCAGCGTTTGTTTGTTCACATCAATGACGCGGATCTCCTGCATACAGCGCGATACAAACTCGGGATGCACATTGATGAAGGTGCGAAAGTCCTCAATACCGCGCTGACGCAGTTCGTCGAGCAGCAGTTTGACCGCGCTGAAATCCTCGACCCACAGGGAGACCGGGGAGTAGTCGAACAGGTCGCGGGCATGCTGTTCGCTGGCCTTGAGCAAACGGGCACGCTCAAGCTCTTGGGTGATGTCTTCCAGGGACACCATGACGCGCGCCCAGCTGTTTTCATGGCCCTGGAGCACGCGGGCGTGGACCTTCACATCCAGCCGCCGCCCGTCCAGGCTGTAGTTCACCGTTTGCACCGAAAAACCTAAAGCCCCCTCCCACATGGGCAGGAGCTGCTCCATCAGTTTGCCCAGCATGTCGCCCCGGAACACCTTGTCCAGATTCGCCAGCAGCTCATCCTGACTGCGTGCGCCAAAAATCTCCAGACTGCGCTGGTTCACCTGCAGCACCAGCAAACAGGCCGCACACTCGGCCAGGCTGCCCGGATGCGCCTGGACATGTGCCTGCAGATCGGTCACACCCTGGCTGCGCCAGTTGTCAAACAGTTGTTTGAGTGCGCTGAAATCTTCCAGCCACAAGGAAACGGGAGCCAGATCAAACAGTTGCGCGTAATCGGCCGGAACGGAAACATGGGACACAGCAAAAACCTCCAGACGGGTATTGTGCAGGGTCCCATCGGCCGACACCGGCAGGTGCGGCGTGCTGGTGAAAAACCCCGGCTACCCTGAAGCACCGCAGCAAGAACCGTGCGCAACGCCAGCGCCAGGTCGCGAACCAGCCACCCACTCAGGCCGCAGGTGGCGCCGTGTCCTGGCCAGTCTGGGGGCCAGCCGCAGGCTGTGCGGAGTCGAGTTGTAAAAAGCGGTCTTCGATAAAGGCTTTTTCAGTTCTTTGCCGCTGAAACTCCAACTCCATCTGCTCAATCTTGGCCAGCAGCGACTTTTCACGGCCAGCCAACACGTCGATCTGGTCCTGCTGGTCCTGGATCAGCGCAGCCTGATCCATCGGTGCCAAGTCGCCCCCCTCGACCGATGAATCTGGCAAGCGAGGAGTGGCAAAGTTCTGGGCGTTGACCTGGGCGCGGATTTCGTCAAGCTGAAGAGTGTTCTCTTCAGCCAGTTTTTCCGCCGCACGTGTGCGCTCACGCGCTTTTTGCAGTTCGGCTTCCAGGTCTGCGGTTTGCTGCATCAGGCTGTCCACCACCGACTGCTTGACACCCTGCACTTCGCTGATCTCGCTGCGCAACTGATCGTTGCTGGTCGAGTCTTCTTTGAGGTGAAACTGGATCTCTTCGACCTGCTCCTGCAGCATGTGATTTTTGGACAGCGCGGTGTTGAGTTCAGCCTGCTACTTGGCACGGATGTCTTCCACGTGGGTCTTCTCTTCGGCCGCTGTTGCAGCAGCCCCGGCAGCGGCGGTTACATCGCCTTGCGCCAAGTTGTCGATCAGGTTTTGCAGCTTGAACGACAACGCACTGATGACACGACCACTTGCGTTATCACGCGTCTGGTGCGCTTGGCTGACACGCTCAAGCTCCATGCTTGTGCGATTGGCGGCAATCTTGAGGTGTTTGCTGGCCTCCACCGTCAGGCTGGCGGCCTTGAGCAGATCTACCCGGCTTTGCGTGATGGTGTTGAGAATGCGGTAGAGCAGATAACCCGCTGCGGCCATAAAGAGCAGGTTGGAAAAGAATAAAAACCCGTAGGCGATGTTCAGCCAGTTCATGATGTCATCACAAAAAATGCCATCCGCCCCTCACCATATCCTGGAATCGCCAGCCGGAAATCAGAGCGTTGCCCCGGCTGGGCCAGTACCGTGGCCAGCTTGGCAAAGGAGTTTTTGACCACACTGGCCTTGGCCATGGTGACCTTGGTGACCGGCGACGCTGCCGATTCACTCAGGCCCACCGCAGCGGCACGCAAAAACTCATGGGCCTTGTCCATCATCACAGCACTGAGCTGTCCGCTGGCCATCAGGGCCCGCACCTCGTTGGGTAACATACGCGCCGCGCCACCACCCACCATACACACGGCATTGGTGTCCATGACCCCGATGGCATAGACACCTTTGACCTCATTCGCAGAGTAGAGGCCCAGCAAATTCTGGGCGGTCAGTGCCTCCAGCGTCATTTTTTCATGGGGAGTCAGGCGAAACGGAATGCTGCCCAAGCGGTCCAGCAGCAGCAGTTGCATGGCGGCATGGCATGTTGGTTGCCACGCCAAGGGCGTCCAGCCGCTCAATGAGCACACCCATGCCGCCTGTGCGCTGGTCCGGCGACAGCCTCAGCGGCATGAAGTAGCTGAATTCGGTAAAGTTCAACTCTGCCTGCTCGCTCTCACACAGACCAAAACCACGTTCCTGGCCGGACAGAAATTCCCATGCCTTGGCCAAGCCAGCGCACACTTGCTGGATGTTGTTGCAGGGGTAGGAGCGGGGCATTGAGCCAGTATCCGGCAATCAGGCGAGGTGCGTCAAATCTCGGCCTGGATCCAGCCTCAAATCAATAGCACACGCAGCAACCCTGGCCCGCACCGTGCTCCAGATGGCCACACCGGTTTGCCCTTTTGTAGGATCACATGATGCACACCGTGCAAGGTCGTCAAACGCTTGGCATCAACCGCCATCCCCCCGATACGGTCACCCGCATCGAGGGGGGATGTGTTCCTCGTGCTGGCAGAAAACAATGAGGACCTGTCTGACGCCTATGCGCAATCACTCACAGCAGTGATCGGAATCTTGGTCTCTCAGGCCATCAGGTACTCACGTGGGGGTGATGCGCGCAAGGTGCGTACGTAGGGTTGGCCGTCCTGGTCGTGGTGAACATCCACCGGGACGTGGTAGAGGTGGTGGATGAGTTCGCTACTCAGCACCTGGGCCGGCGGGCCAAAGGCCTGCAGGCGACCGTCGCCGAGCACGATCAACTGATCGGCAAACTGCGCTGCCAGGTTCAGGTCGTGCAGCACAGCCACGCTGATCCAGCCCTGGGCTGCAGTCTGCATTTGCAGATGCTCCATCAGCTGCATCTGGTGCTTCAGATCCAGAGCGCTGACGGGTTCGTCCAGCAGCATCAGCTTGGGCTGACGCAGCAGCACTTGCGCAAACAACACCATCTGGCGCTGCCCACCGCTGAGGGTGTGCACCGGCCGGTCGGCCAGATGGGCGATGTCCAGCGCCTGCAAAGCCTCCAGCGCTGCACCCAGATCGTCGTCCGACAGCCGCATCGACAGGCGCTGCAGGCGACCCAGCACCACGACTTCGAGGGCACTCAGGTCCAGGTCAAGCTGGGTGTTTTGGGGCATGTAGCCAATGCCCTGGCGCCAGCTTGGCAAGCTGTGCGGCGTCATCGGTGTGCCATGCAGACGCACAGATCCCTGCGTCAACGGCAACTCGCCAAACAGCGCACGCAGCAGGCTGGTCTTGCCGGTGCCGTTGGGGCCAATGATCACGTGCAGCTGCCCGGCAGACAGTTGCAGGTTCAACCCTTGGACCAGGGTCAAGTCACCGATTCTCAGGGTCAGGTCAGAAATTTCAAGCACGGCGACGCTTTCGGTTGCCCAGAATGAGCCAGATCATGAAAGGAACCCCGATCAGCGCCGTCACGATACCGATCGGAAACAGCGCGCCGGGCACAATGGATTTGGACAGCACCGAGGCCACCGAGAGCATCAGTGCGCCACACAGCGCCGATTGCGGAATCAGGAAGCGCTGGTCTTCGCCAACCTGCATGCGCGCAACATGCGGCGACACCAGACCGATGAAACCAATGACACCGACGAAGCTGATGGCGGTCGCGGTCATCAACGCCACCAGCACCAGAGTCTTCAGGCGCAAGCGCGTGACGTTCACCCCCAGGCTGCGCGCACGCGCCTCACCCAGGCGCAGGCAGGTCAGCTGCCAGGCGTCTCGGTGCAACAACAGCGCACACACCAGCGTCACGCCTGCGGTGATCCACAACATCGGCCAGGTGGTGCGCATGAGGCTACCAAACAACCAAAAAATGATCTGCTGGTTCAATTCAGGAGAAGCCAGAAACTGCAGCAGCGACAAGAGCGACTGGAACAGAAACAACAGTGCGATGCCGGCCAGAATGATGGTCTGGCTGTTGACATGGCGCATCAGCGCCAGCCCGAACAACAGGCTGGCCGCCAGCATACAAAAGACAAAGGCACCGATCGGGATGGCCACCAGGGGCGGCAAGCCCATGCCACCGGTCACCAGGGCCAGCGCGGCGCCAAAACCGGCGGCAGCTGCCAGCCCCAGCGTGTAAGGACTGGCCAAGGGGTTGTCCAGCAGGGTTTGCATCTGCACCCCACCCAATCCCAAGGCAGCTCCCACCACCAGCGCCATGAGCGCAATTGGCAGACGCATGTCCATCACGATGGCGCGCGTCATGGGGTCGGCCGCTGCTGGCGCCAGCAGTGTGCGTACCACGTCACCCAGCGCCAGCAAAGAGGGGCCGGTGGCCACATCCAGCATCAAGCTGAACAGGCTCAGGCCCACAAACAGGGCGAGCCAACGCCAGCGCAGCGTCTCGCGTCGACGCTGACGCTGCAAGACCAGGACGCCCATGTCGGGCGCAGCAGTGATATCTGTCATTTCCAGCTCAACACAAAGGTGCCCTGTGGCTGGATCGGCAGGTAGTGGCGATAAAAGTCTTGGTAGGTGGCTTCCGGATGGATGTCGGTGAACAAGGTCGGGTACAAGGCTTTGGCCAGGTACTGCAACTGCGCCGCATCCAGCAGACTGCGCGTGGCGCCGTGGTAGACCCCGTACAGACGAGCCTCCTGCAGCGCTGGGAGATCAACCCAGCCCTTGCGTTGTGCGAAGCCTTGCAGACGTCGGCGCGCTTCACCTGCAGGCACACCCACCCCCATCTGCATGGCATCGGGGCTGCTAACACTCTCATACCCTGCGATGAACACCACCTGCGGCCTCGTGACCAGCAACTGCTCGGGGTTGATCGGCCCCCAGTCCTTGACAAAAGGTACAGCCACGTTGTCACCACCGACCAGATCGACCATGGCACCCCACATGTTTTTACCGTAGGTGTAACTGTGTTCGGCTGGCCCTTTGTCACCCAGCTCAATGTACACACGCGGGCGCGGCAGCTTGGCTTTGGCGATGCGCTGCTGGATCGTCTCCACCACTTGGCGGTACTCATCGGCAATGCGTTGTGCGCGTGCCGTCTCCCCGGTGAGCTGGCCCAGCACCTTGGTGCTGGCCAGATGGCGCTCCAGCGTCTGCGCGTTGTAGTCCACCACCACCACCGGGATGCCAGCTGCCTCCAGGCGGGGGACTTCGGACGCCAAGGCCTTGAACTGCCAGTCGGCCAGGATCACCACATCGGGTTTGGTGGCCAACGCCTTTTCAAGCGAAAAGCTCTGGTCCTGCACATTGCCCACATCGGGCACGTCGCGCAGTGTGGGCCGTGCGGCGACATACTGAGCCCATACCGCTGGCCGCGACTTGACGAACCAGCCGCGCGACAGTCCCACCAGTCGGTCAAATGCCTTGTCACCACCTACGGCGAAATAGTCCTCAATGTAGAAGCCCAGCAGCACCCGCTTGGCAGGCAGGTCGACGCGCACGGATCGACCTATCACGTCTTTGATTACCTCGGGGGCCGCCTGCACGGTCTGGATCAGGCCGACTGTCAGGCCCAGGATGCACAGCCAGCGTGCGGTGGTGGCAAATCGCATGAACACTCCTTCAAAAGGCCGGGCTTCCCGGCGAAGGTCGGCATTCTATATGCGAATGATTCTCAAATTAACTTGCGGATATTGGATTTCATGCAAGTACTCCCAGCAATCCATGACTATCTTGGACCTCGCAAGCCTCTCTGTCACTGCCTTAGCCGACAGCGGGTCAGAATCGGCGCTAAAGCTATGCTGTCGCCTGCAGGGTGTTGCTGCCTCTCGGCGGCGGCTTATCAGGCTCCCAGGTTTTGGCAATCAAAGGAAGTCTTGGCGCGTCGAACCGGTGCCATACTTTGCCCCATTCGTTTGAATTCCTTATCCGTCACCCATGCTTGAGCTTCAGAACATCAATCACCTGGCGTTGGTCGGCAGCCTGCTGCAGCAAATGTGCGTCTATCTGGTGATCGCCTACCTGCTTTCCAAGACGCCGCTGTTTGCGCCCCTGATGCAGGTCACCGTGCGTCTGCCCGACAAGCTCGTGTGTTATTTGGTTTTTTCGGCCTTCTGCATCATGGGTACCTACCTCGGTTTCCAGATCGAGGGCGCGATTGCCAACACACGCGCCATTGGCGCGGTTATCGGCGGCATTCTGGGCGGGCCGCTGGTGGGTTTTGCCGTTGGCCTGACCGGCGGCATGCACCGCTACTCACTGGGCGGCTACACCGATGCCGCCTGCGCGGTATCTACCACCGTCGAGGGCCTGATCGGCGGTTATCTGCACCTGTTGCTGCTCAAACGCCATCGCGCCGACCGGCTGCTGAGCCCGATGATTGCGCTTGGCGCCACACTTGTGGCCGAGATCTCGCAGATGGCCATCATCCTGCTGATGGCCCAGCCCTTTGACCAAGCCGCGCGGCTGGTGGCGCACATCGCACTGCCGATGATCGTCACCAACTCGGTGGGTGCCGCACTCTTCATGCGCCTAATTCTGGACCGCCGAGAAACGCGCGAGAAGTACTCGATTGCCTTTTCGGCCAAGGCGCTGCGCATCGCCGAACGCTCGGTCGGTGTGTTGATGCAGGGCTTCAACGAGCAAAACTGCACACGCATGGCGAGCATCATCCGCGAGGAAACCGGTGTTGGTGCGGTGGCTATCACCGATTGCGAAAAACTGCTGGGTTTTGTTGGCATCGGCGCCGACCACCATTTGCCGGGAACACCGATCTCGTCACCACACACCTTCTACGCCATCGCGCACAACGAAGTGGTGTATGCCGACGGCGCCACCCTCACCTACCACTGCTCGCTGTCCAAGGACTGCAAACTCGGCTCCTCGCTGGTCATCCCGCTGCGCGGTGAAGGCAACCGCGTATTCGGCACGATCAAACTCTACGAGCCCAAGAGCAAATTTTTCTCGTCGCTCAATCGCACACTCGGTGAAGGCATCGCGCGCCTGCTCTCCAACCAGGTGCTGGCGGGAACCATCGAGGAACAAAAGCGCCTGCTGGCGCAATCGGAAGTCAAGCTGCTGCAGGCCCAGATCAACCCACATTTCCTGTTCAACGCGCTCAACACCTTGGCTGCAGTCATCCGCCGCAACCCCGAAGGCGCGCGCCAGATTGTTCAATACCTGTCGACTTTTTTCCGCAAGAGCCTCAAGCGCGCCAGCGATGAGTCAACGCTCAAGGACGAGATCGAACACGTTGATGCCTATTTGCACATCGAGTTGGCACGCCTTGCCGGGCGGCTCGACGTCGAGTTTCTGGTGGCCGAAGACTTGATGCACCTGCGCCTGCCGACTTTCTCCTTGCAGCCTATCGTCGAAAACGCCATCAAATACGGTATTTCCCAGATGCTTGATCCAGGCAAGATCACCATCAGCGCGCAGCGTAGCGATGATGAGCTGACGATCGTCATCGAAGACAGCGCCGGCCTCTACAAACCCATGCCCAACGGTGACGGTCTGGGCATGAATCTGGTGGATCGGCGCATCAAGATCCGTTACGGCGCCGCCTACGGCATCGAGGTGTGTTGCGAACCCGAACACTGGACACGGGTAAGCATACGGGTGCCGGTCGAGAAGGAACTTGTCACATGCTGAGCGCGCTGATCATTGACGACGAGGCGCCCGCGCGCGAAGAACTCAAAGCCTTGCTCGCCGAAGCAAGCGACGTGGAGGTGATTGGCGAATGCAGCAACGCCATCGAAGGGCTGGCGGCGATCCACCGTTTGCGCCCCGACGTCGTTTTTCTGGACATCCAGATGCCACGTGTCTCCGGCTTGGAGATGGTCGGCATGATCGAGCCATCGGCGCTGCCACACATCGTTTTTGTGACCGCCTACGATGAACATGCCCTCAAAGCCTTCGAAGAACACGCCGCCGACTACCTCTTGAAACCAGTCGACGCGCAGCGCTTAGCCAGAACGCTGGACTGGTTGCGCTCCGGCAAGCGCACACCGGCGACGGCTTTTCCTGGCGCCGACAGCCCCCTGCGGCAAATTCCGTGCACACTGCGCAACCGCATCCTGCTGATCGCGCTCGAAGACGTCGAATATGTCAACACCACCCTTTGCGGCGTTCAGGTCGTCGCCTTGAGCAAACAGGGTGTGACCGAACTGACGCTCAAGATCTTGCAGGAGCGCACCGCATTGCTCCGCTGCCACCGGCAATACCTCATCAATCTCGACCACATCGCCGAGATCGAACTGCTGGACAACGGCGCGGCGGAAATCATCACCCACAGCGGCAAACGCGTTCCGGCGAGCCGCCGTTATCTGCGTGACATCAAGGACAAACTGCTCATCGGCTGAATCCGGCTGGCACCGCTCGATGTCGCTGGCGACCTCTGGATCGCTACCCGGACCTCTCGCCAGATAGTCCCTCCAGGCCGGGCCCAAACCCACTACATTGCGCCCTGCCCCCGTGCAGGAGCGGTCAATTTCCGCACGCTTGTGCACGTGCAGGAAGCAGTCTGGGGCTGCATACCAACAAACGGAGAAACAGATGAATTCATTGACGCTGATATTTGTGGCGGCACTGGTCTTTGCCATTGCCTACCGCTTCTACGGCATTTTCCTGGCCCAAAAGGTCATGAATCTGCGCGCAGAGCGGGAAACGCCGGCGGTAACCATGGAAGACGGTCACGACTATGTCAAGACCAACAAGTACGTGCTGTTCGGTCACCACTTTGCGGCCATCGCCGCTGCCGGGCCACTGCTCGGGCCGGTGCTGGCTGCGCAGTTCGGCTATATGCCAGGTGCGCTCTGGATACTGATTGGCTGCGTGTTGGCCGGTGGCGTGCACGACATGGTGGTGTTGTTCGCCTCGGTCCGCCACAAAGGCCGCAGCCTGTCGGTGATCGCAGAAACCGAGATCGGCAAAGCCGCCGGCAAAGTGGCGTCGGTGGCCATCCTGTTCATTCTGATCCTGACACTGGCCGGGCTCTCGATTGCGGTTGTGAACGCCATGTTCAACAGCCCATGGGGCACCTTCACGGTCTTCGCCACGCTGCCGATTGCGATGATCATGGGCGTTTACATGCACTACATTCGCCCCGGTGACATCAAGGGCATGAGCATCATCGGCGTGGTTCTGCTACTGATCTCGCTGTGGGTTGGCCCTTACGTCGCTGCCGATCCGGAATTGGCCAAGATGTTCACCTTCACCAAGAAAGAACTCTCGGTGATCATCCCGGCGTATGGCTTCATCGCCTCGGTGCTGCCGGTCTGGTTCCTGTTGGTGCCACGTGACTACCTGTCGACCTACCTCAAGATCGGTACCATCGCCGCTCTGGCAATGGGCATCGTGTTTGTCCATCCCGAGCTGCACATGCCAGCGGTCACACCACATTTCTTCGGCGGCGGCCCGGTCATTCCAGGCGCAGCCTTCCCGTTCCTGTTCATCACCATCGCCTGCGGTGCACTGTCTGGTTTCCACGCCATCATTGGCTCAGGCACCACACCCAAGATGATTGCCAACGAGAAGGACATTCTCTTCGTTGGTTACGGCGCGATGCTGACCGAAGGCTTCGTCGCCATCATGGCGCTGATTGCAGCCTGCGTTCTGGTGCCAGCCGACTACTTCGCGATCAATGCAGCACCCGCAGCGTTTGCCAAACTGGGCATCGCCACGGTCAACCTGCCCGAACTCGCAGCCCAGGTCGGTGAACAGGTTCAGGGTCGCCCGGGCGGCGCCGTGTCGCTGGCGGTTGGCATGGCCTACATCTTCTCGGCGGTGCCTTTCATGAAAGGCATGATGGCCTACTGGTACCACTTCGCCATCATGTTTGAAGCGGTTTTCATCCTGACCGCCGTGGACGCCGGTACCCGCGTTGGCCGTTATCTGCTGCAAGAAATGATGGGCAAGGTCTACGCACCGTTTTCCGATAACTCCTGGACACCAGGCATCATTGTGACCAGCGCACTGTTTACAGGCTCATGGGGTTACCTGGTCTACACCGGTGACATTTCGACCATCTGGCCGCTGTTCGGCATGGCCAACCAGCTGCTGGCTGCCACCGCGCTGATCATCGGCACCACCATGCTGATCCGTCTGGGCAAGGCCAAATACGCCTGGGTGACTGCTGTGCCCGGCTTGCTGGTGTTCCCCATCGTGATGTGGGCTGGTTACCTCAACATCACCGGCAACTACCTGCCCAAACAGCTGTACCTGCTGACCACCATGTCGGGCATCCTGATGGTCTTGATCAGCATTGTTTTTGTCGCCGCCTTCAGACGCTGGTATGAACTGCTCCAGATCGAGAAACGTGTGACCGACAAGTTCGGTGACCAGGTGCTTGACCTCGTAGCCGACTAAACCAGCCAAACGTCTGGACTCGCAACAACGGCGAGTCTCAACAGGCCAGCGCCCCTCGGGGTCGCTGGCCTTTTTTGTATCGTGTCGGGTACCACCCACGAGCTTGCCGCGACCACAGGCTTCGAGGGAATCGTCAAGCCGACGTTGGGCAACTCCATCACCCCGGACCGTGGCCACAGTCATTGCCATGGCGCGGGAGCAGGCCCAGAGGGCCGAAATGGACTCAGGCCATCGTCAGCGGGTAGATGTCCTTGATGTCCAGGATGTTTTTCTTGCTGCCATCGTCGATCTGGATGTCGCCGTGGATGTAGCCACCCTGCGAGCGAAAGCCCGGCACCAGCTCGGGGCAGCCACGCTCAGTAGCGATCAGGGTCAACAGGGCGAGTGCATCGGTGTCGTCAAAACGGCAATGGACATGTTTCTCGCTCGGCACAAACATGCCGCGGTGGGCATGTTGCGCCATGATCTGCTCACCAATGCTCTTGGCCAACGCCAGGTAGGCCGGGGCCTGCGTTGCGCGGGCAACTTCCAGCGCTGCAAACAGCAGGATGGCGTCTGCCTGGCTGGCCACCAGAGGTGCCTTGGATGCAGCAGGGTCCGTGGCATGCCATTCACCCAGCCCAAAATGGCGCGCCATCGCTACCACATGCTGCCAGAGTGAGGCACGCCCGGTCATGGCCCAGGCTGTCACGGTGGACAGGAAAACGATGGTGTTGATCGGCTTGCGCTCGAAAACCCAGCCCTTTTTGCCGTAGAAGCCCCGACGTGGGAACACTTGCCCGGTCAGGTCCTTGCCATCAGCAAACATCGGCTTGATCTCGTTGGTTTCTGGCACATAGGCGTAACGCAACCAGGCTTCCAGGCCGTCGACAGCCCATTGTTTGAGTTGCTCACCCTTGGCACCGAGCTGGCGGGCCAGTGTGAGCTGGGCCAGGGTGGCGTCACCGTAGATGCCTTCCGGGCCGTTCATGGCGTCCGGGTCCATCTTGAACAGCACCCAGGCTTCCTGGGCCACGTCGCCATACTCCGGGCCAAACTGGCGCTGGGCGCGATCACCGTAGAAGGAGTAGGTGAACTGTGGGTGGTTCTCGTCGGTTGGCGCCTCCTCACGCTTGACCGGGCGGTTGAACTGGTAACACCCCAGACCGGTCGCAGGGTAACGGCTGCGCACATACTGCCAGGCCAAAAACTCGGCCCAGTCGAGCGCTTTCTCCTCCCCCGGCACCCGCTGGCCGAGCAAACCGGCGCCGTAGATCAGGTCATTGCCGATGTTCACAAAGGAGAGCCCCTTGGCTTCGCGCAGGATCTCCAGATCGCGATGCATCGGTTTGTCCCAGAAGCCTGTTGCGGGCAAGGGCCTGCCGTAGCTGCCGTGGCGCGTGAGTTCGAGGGTGTCCCAGTTGTCGATGTGGCAGTTCCACTCGGCCTTGATGAGTTTTGCGGTGGCCTGCGGGTCAACCTCGAACATCAGCTCGTAGAACGGGTAATGGTGCTTGATCTCATGCACCTTGTTTTTGCCTTCGGGGCCGACGGTATCGAGCGTCTTCAGGTCCAGAAAACAATGCCCACCCCAGGTCAGCAGCCCCGAAGCGTCCGCGTGGTCAAAATGCCAGCGGATCGCGTCCATCGCCGCTTGTTTGTACTTGCCATCACCGCTCAAAGCCGAGAGTGCTGACAAAGTGCGAAACAGGTTCTGCTGGGAGGCCAGGTTGGAAGGCTCCCAGTCGGTGCCTTCCATGTTGCGCCACTTCACCGGCTCACCGGTGAAGGTGTTCATGCCGTCAAAAAACAAGGGTGTGCCGTGATAAGGATCGCGGTAAGTGTTGAGGATGGTGTCAGCGTAGCGGCGGATGTAGTCAAGCATGGTATTCGTGGCGGTTTTCCTGGAACTGAAATACCGACGAAACGACGGACAGGAATTTCAACCGCATTGGCTGAAGTATGGCATGGGTCTCAGGTATGAAATCAGTGTGGGTAGCCAGTGTTCGGGCTGGCCTAACCGTGAAGACAACACATAGATCCAGGTCAAGTCTGAAGAATGTCGCGAGCCCGCCAAACCTCGACTAGATCAAACAAAGTGCATTCACTGCCCAAAGCGCGGCAAAAACCGCATCAAACCACCCTGTTTTGACACGCCCCGCGATTACCATCGGCGCCCCGCAAACGGCGGCAGGCCTGTTGCTGTGCGCCAATTTTTAGCCTTTGATCGCCCCGCTTACCGGAGCCCCCACCACCACACTATGCACACCGAGACACCGATCCACTTCGTCCCCCAGACCGCCACAACAGAGGTTTCCCAGTCCGACGCCAACCCGATTGTGGGCGGCCGGGTGGAACTGCAATTGCTCACCACCCTCAAATGCAACCTCAAATGCAGCTATTGTTCGCTGGGGGTTGGCGACATGTTGGGCTCACAAGTCCATGTGGAGTACGACATAAAGCAGCTCAGCGCCTTTGTGGATCGGCACCTGAAGGGCAAAGAAATTTATGTCACCTTCTACGGCGGTGAACCCACGCTGAACAAGAAGCTGATGCTGGAGGTGATGCAGCGTTTCCCGAGCTTTCGCTTCCAGTTGCAGACCAATGCCACACTGATCGACAACCTGCCCGAGTGGGCGCTGAACCGCCTGTCCAATGTGCTGGCCTCGATCGACGGTGGCGAGTCCACCACCGACGGCTACCGTGGCAAAGGCATCTACCGCCAGGTGGTGAAGAACCTCAAAGAAGTGCGCGACCACATCGGTGGCACGGTCACCGCCCGCGTCACCTGGGGCAACCCCGACACCTGCTTCGAAGAACTCGACCAGCTGGTGGTCGAGGGCTCCCCGTTTGACTACCTGTACTGGCAGTTTGTGGCCGACGAGATGTACGCCGGTGACTCGGTGGCCAAGCGCAAGGCGGTGCTGGTGCAGTTGATCGACAAATTTTTCTCGCGCACCGATGTGCTTTACCCGCTGATCCCGCTGATGGGCATGGTGCGCAACAAGCTCTTCCCCACACGGGCGCTGGAGCTGTACGCTGGTGCCAGCCAGTGCCGCGTCTCCACCCACTTGCTCAACGTCATGCCCAACGGCGAGATCTACCCCTGCCCCGACATGATGTACGACCCGGCCATGAAGATGGGCGACATCAAGGGCAACTGGCTCAAGAAAAGCCCGCTGCAACAAGACCCGGCCATGCCTTGCCACGACTGCGAGGCCTATGCCTGGTGCCGCGGCAACTGCATGAAAAACATGCACCGGGGTTATGTGACGAACGACCTGCAGTACCGCAACAACGTGGTCGAACCCATTTGTGAGCTGATCCGTTTCATGGGCCAGGAAATCGACAAGCGCAACCCGCAAGCCTGGTTCGAGCAACTCAGCCTGCCCGTGCGCAAGCAGATCATGGACTGCGAGGTCTACGAGTACGTTGAGGTCATGCCGTAACGGACGACTCTTCGCGGGTGTGGGTTCGGCGTCACTAGCCTGAGAAGGCGAATGCCGAACCTGCACACCACATTGGCAACAAATAAGCCGCGCAGACCTTACGGAATATGCGCGGCTTGCTACCGAGTCAGTAGCGTTTTCAGGCGATCAACTCACTTGTCGCTGGCGGCACATCGGTGCAGCGGCCATGCGCCATCTCCGCCACGCGAATGCTCTGTCGCCATAAGTTCAACTCGCATTGAACTTGGCCGCCTACAGCACTTTCCTGATCTGATA